>PSRM01000268.1 GCA_003176045.1 Verrucomicrobiota bacterium
AAAGACATGCATACGGCCAAGAACCTTAAAGGGCTCTGGCCAGAATGTCTATTTATTTATGCGCGGCTATATAGGATACCGGCGTCAATCGCGGCCTGTAGCGCGGAAGTTCTCGCCTTGCGTTGTGCTGGCCTGTTGGCGTGCCTGCCAGCCATCATGTCAATGTGCTGCCCGATGCTGCCTTCTGGCGCTTGCGGCCCTTGCTGCGTCCTGAAAAGGAATTGCTCCAGGGGCTTGATCCTGGAATGGTAAAACGCAACCCTCGCTCCGCTTCGCATCCGATCATAAAGGTCGCGCCGTTTGTTCAGCGCCTTTGTGAGAAGGTCGCGCTTGGATTTTGTCACGTTGCCGTTTGCCATTGCCGCGGCGATTTCGTCGGCGTTCATGCCGTCATCAGTGTTGTCAACGGCAGCGGCGACGGGAGCGGGAGCCGCTTTCGTTTGGACAGTGGGCGCGGCATCGCTTGCGGTCGCTGGCAGTATAGCGGGTTGCTCGCTCGCCTGAGTCGAAGCGCGGCTTGGAGCATCCCAAGGCCCGACTACTGCATGGACGCTTTCCCCGTTGCCCATGTCCCAGGAACCTGTATCGCGTGTGCTTGCCATGCGAGAGGCGGCGGCGGTTTGTCGGTCGGAAGTAACTTCGAGAGTATTCATAAACTGGTTTATACGTGTTTCGGTTTTCGGTTAGTCGCCGGGAAGGAGCGGCGCGGCTAGACGTTTGGCCCTGGCTTCCTCCCAGGTCTTGCAGCCCTTGGCCTTGAGCGCCCGTTGCGTGAAGGTCAACGCTTTGTTCTGCAACTGCGCTCGCACTTCGGACGCTTTCAGGAAGCCCCCGGCGAGTTGAACCTTTTGCTTCCAGTTGAGTTGCCCCAATTCTTCGGCGGTCAATTGCACGTCCTGAGTGAAGGCGGCGACCGGAGCCGGGACACGGACAGCGGCAGCGGGCACCGGAGGTGTAGCAGTGACGGGAGCGGGAGCGACGGGTTTCGCCGGTTGCCCGGCCATCTCTGGAATGACGGCGGCATCCGGGATGATCTTCCCGTCACGAATCGCAAGAAGCACCTGCTTGTGGGTCGAGAGGACTTCAAACAATTCGAGTGTGTCCTTCTCATCAAGAACCATAGGCATTGCCGGGAGCTTCGAGGCGCGGCCATCAGCCTTAATCTGCACTCGCAGCGTTTTACACTCGGCCCTTAGCAACGTCACTTTGTCGAGCAGTTCGCTTTCTTTCATTTACTTTCCTTTCGTCGGGGTCAGTTCGGCTCGAAGCCCTTGCAGCCTGCTCAATCGCCAAAGGGAGAAGCGGCGTTGCGCTGAAAGCAATTCGCCACACGGTTCGATTTCGTTATGAGCAACGGCCAACTGAAAGGAGCGCGGCGACATACCTACCGCTCTGGCCATTTCAGCCGTAGTCACACAAGGTTCGAGTTTTTCGAGCTTCATCTCATCTATCGGGGAACGTCAGTCATTTTTTCGCACGTCCGCTTCTACGCTGCGCGGCATCTGCCCATTGCGGAACGTGGTGCGTAGCGCCTTGCGATGCTGGCCATTCCTCGCGTGCGCCTGCGAACGATTTTGTATGCCACTGAACCGACTAAAGGCGCTGGTGTATTCGCTCAACACTGCCTTGTGAACACCGAGCGCCCGCGCAAGTCGGGTCATGGAGCAACCGTCCTCGAACGCGGACGGATCGAGCACCCAGAGCGCGGCGGCTACACGGATGCCGGTAAAGCGAAGGTTATCACGGCTTGGCCTGCCCAGGAGTGGAGCATTGACCCAAAGTAGCAACTGCTTAAAAGCCTTCGCGATAAATTCCCAATCCGGGCCAGTGGGCGTTTCCATTCCATCCAACCGACTGAAAATTTCCTCGAATGGAAAATTGACGCTTCGCGGCGGTGCCAGCGGGTCAACCTTTCGGCCCCATGCTTTTGACTCGTTGCCGGTCGCTCTCGCTTCGGTCAGGATTTCAGCATCGCCGGTTTGGTGATCGTGGTAGTTTGCTGGGGCATCGTCCATAAATTAGTTTTCCTGTGATTTGCGAAGGGCCAGTTCAAGCCGTAACCGTTGCAGCTTCACGCGAAGCGCGGCGATGGTGAGGCCATCGCGGACAGTGCGTTGCAGTTCAAGCCGCAAGTTGTCCTGAGTGGCACCTATCCGGCCCATGAGACTGCGCCCCTCCGTCTCTGTATCAATCAAAACTGCTTTGTCAGGGAACATGGCTCAGTCTTTCGGGCAACTCATCGCCGCCCAGGTCACGCGAGGCGGCAGCATGTGACGCGCTACTCTGCGCTTCTGACAGTTGGAGCAAGCCAACGTCCGCGCTATGCGCTCCAAGCTTGCGGCAATCTCAGGCGGAAGCCCCGGCCCGATTTTGAATTCGCGGGAGTGGCGGCAGTTGGGGCAGGTGACGGTGATGATGGTCATGGCCCACACGCATTTGCGTAGCTCGCGAATCGCTCAAAGGGATGGTGAATCGCTCTGCCTTGATCGTCGCGCCAGTTTTTCTTGTTCATGCTCCGCAGCCACGGGTCAACGTGCCGCTTCATCCAAGGTTGGCCCCTTGAGCCGCGAGCGCCGGCGCAGAAAGAAATAAGTTGTTCTTTGGTCACAGTGCCGTTGCCCTGCCCTGGAACGTTCAAGCCAAGCCGCTTCATTGCTGCATGGCTCATTCTGTTTTCCGTTTGCGCTGATGGCTTCCCCTCCAAATCCGAATTCTTTTTGCACGGCCCGGAGGGACTAGGTAAAGGGACTGTCTTAGGAGGGAATACCTTCGTAGTGCCTCTAGGGGGAGGGGTGTGGGTCCGTTCGGGGACCGGGATACCACCCTCTTTAGGACTGGGTCCGTTCGGGGACTGGGTCCGTTCGGGGACTGGGTCGCCTACCTTCCATTCTAAAGGCTGGCGCACGCGGTATGTCCAAGTCCGCCCTGGCGGTTTATCGGTCAACTCCATTAGCCCGAGATCAATAAGGCGCTTCATGGCGGCGCGAAGGGTTTCCAATTTGACCCGGCACAAGGCCGCGCTCTTTGGGACTGACTCAAAGAAGTTGCCCCCAAGTCCCGCCCGCCTGACAGCATGGGCGTAGAGTCGGAATTCGAGGGGCGAGAGTGGCAGATCGTCCAGGGCGCTATGCACAATGAACGTGATTGCCTCGCCGTTTGTTTTAGCGGACGAGGGCACGGCCACAGACACCAAACTTCTGTGCAAGGTGCGCTTGGACCTGCGGCCAGCTAAACAGGACGGTGGCCCGCTTTCCCTTTCCGAGTTTGATAAACGGTATGATGCCGTCGCGCATCCACAGTTCCACCGTTCGCGGAGTCTTACGGAGCCTAGCGGCAACCTCATTTTTAAGAAGGTAGCCGTCCGGCGCTGGCGTTGGCGCTTCGGCGGTCGCCGCCGATTTCGTTTCGTTCTTTTTCGCTTTCATCACTATTAGGGGAACGTCTGGTTTTTGTTGTTCCGCTTTATCGCGTGAAAGCACAGTATCAAAGCGACTTTTGACGGGTTATCTACCCATACATACCTGATTCGTGCTGTTTGGAACCCGCCGCACGCTAGGCGGATTCATGCATAAATAAGTTTATGGATATAAACCATTGTGCTTGCGGCCTTTTCATTTCCCGAGTGCGTGAAATGACCCTCTCGTTTTGTGGCAGGTAAAAGAGACGCAACCATGCGAAAACCAATTGATTTTGAGTCACCTTTATTGTTGTTGGCGTGTTGTTGCCAAACCCGAAAACAACCTGTATAGGGTTTTATGCAAAAAGCGGATAGACCCCCTTTGCTTTTGTCGCTCAAAACCCGATCAAGCGGAAAATGCTATTCCTTAAAGATAGTTTTACAATGTTCCTTACATTCCTTACAAACAGGTTTCGGAATACCGCCCTTTTGACCGCTTTACACTAGACGCACAAAAAGCGAGTTTCGCCCCGTATTTACCGGGTTAAAACGCGCCTTTTGCGAAGCAATCCGAAATAGATTTTTGGGGTTCGAATCCCCCTCTCTCCGCCAGATTTCGACCCGCTCTTAATGCCAATGTCTCGATTGTCTCGATACAAAGTTGGAGATGAAGTGCGCGTCTTGCGAGTCCCGTCTGGAGTTAGCCGCATGCCTCAGAAGGAGACCCGCGAGATCTTCCGAAAATGCGTCGGTCAAATCCTTCGCATTGATGGCTTTGACCAACACGGGCATTTAGAAGTGAATGTCCTAGATGATGGAACTCAATCTCCCGATTACTGTGCGCACACAATCCGGATCGAGCCGGAATTCGTCCAGTCGGTCCCTTGAAAACTCACGCCAGTGAGGGTGGGCTGTTGAGGCTCGTGGACATGCGAAAGCGGCAGAGGACTAGAGGACTGCCGCACTCCAAGACGCTGGCGCGCTTTCGTGGGGGCCTCGAAATACCGAAGGTTTTGGACTGCGGCAGCCCTCTCCCGCTTTTCCTTGCGGAGAAAGCAGAGAACATCTAGGGTAATTGCAGTTCGTACTCATCCCCTTGCGCTCTGGCAAGTAACCGTTTCGCTATGTGCAAACGCCGCTGCGTCTGCTTGATGCCATCTAAGACCTCATTAAAGTCCCTGAAGAATCTGGGCTTATCTGAAGCGACCAACCCGGGCCAACGGGCAACCACCTGATCGCGCTTCAGTTCAAGCTGCGAGAGATCGAACGAGAGCGCCACGATCTTCTCCTTTAGCTTCTGGACGTTAAGTGGTCTCACACCTGTAGTATAGTCGAACCCAAAGAATGGAACCAGTAGTCATCATTGGCGCTGGCCCGGCCGGGCTGGCGTCCGGCGCTTCTTTAAAGCGGCTGGGGGTTCCATTCGCGCTTTTGGATCGAGCCGGTCGCGCGGGGGGAGCTTTTCGTCACATGGATCGCAGCATGAAGCTGCTGTCACCGCGGCGCTATGTGAATCTGCCCTATCTTTGCTATCCTGGAGACGAGCAGTACCCAGGCATCCCGGACTACGGGAATTACCTCGAAGCATACGCCCGGCACTTCGAGTTGCGTCCGAGGTCGGAGGAAGTTTCCAAGGTCAGGCGACTTTCGGATGGGTTCGAGGTCCAGTGCGTTTCCGGCTCTGCTCTGCTCTGTCGCTTCCTGGTAGTTGCTACGGGACAGTTTGGTCATCCGGTCTGGCCGGAGATCCAGGGGCTGGTGAAGGCGAAAGGAAACCAGGAAGCCCCGACTATTCTGCACGCGCGGGATTGGGCGGGGGCAAATGCGTTTGCGGGCAGGCGCATCCTGATCATCGGCGCGGGTATCAGCGGCGTAGGTATTGCTGAGGAGTGTGCGCGGGCGGGGTCGCCTGTGATGGTGAGTCGCAGAGCGAAGAAGGTCCGGCTGGTGCCTCCACGTCTGCTTGGGAGAGATATTCTGGACTGGTTCAGACCGCTGGAATTTCTGCCGAGAGCATTTTTTGGTTCGTTGTGCCGCCGCGGAGTGCATGCGCCGGCGTACGACAATGGCTATTGCGCTTTCGTGAAGGCGGGCAAAATCATGGAGGTGCCCGAGGTGAGGCAGGTGGAAGGCCGGAAGGTTGCGTTTATGGATGGAGGCAAGCGGGAGGTGGACGTTATAATCGCCGCGACGGGTTACCGGTATGAAACGCCTTTCCTGCCACCCGAGGTTCGTAGAATGTCTGGCGGGCATCCGATGGCTGATGAGTGTGAGAGTCCGGACTGGCCGGGATTGTTCTTCGTGGGGGCGCCTTGTGCGCGCCGCATTGACAGTGAGTTTTTGCGGGGAATTGCGAGCGATGCTGTGCGAGTGGCGGAACGGATTCGTGGCAGGTTGGAGGCATAACTTCTTAGCCAAGGATGAACACAGCACGGCGGAGCCTCAACTGAAGATAGAAAATAGAAGATAGGAGATAATTGGCAGGAAAATTATGCGGCAGGAAGATTTTAAATCCCATTTTCCTGGCGCAAAATCTTCCTGCCATTCTTTTTCATTTTCTTGTCTTCAATTTTCCTGTCTTCATCCGTATTCATCCGTGGTTAAACCTCGCCGCTGTGGTTGACCGCCTACATCGGATCTGGTTTTTAGTTCGACCAGTCGCCAGAGGGCTTCGACGGTGATCAGCGGCCACACTTCGGAGGGCCGTACGCGTGATAAATCGGGAGTGGCGGCCAGTTCCGGCAGCCAGGGTAGAAGACGGGATAAGGCATCTGGCGGCAGGAATTCCGTGCTCGAACTCGTTTGCGAGCCGGCCGTATCGGGTGACATCATCGGATTCAAATCGGTTTCTCGAATCCGCACGCCAAAACGTTTCTCGAGCGTGAAAATCAAATCAATGAAGTCCAGCGAGTCGGCGCCGAGTTCGGTGATCAGGCGGCTTTCGGGGCGCACGTCGGTGAGGTCACGGGCAAGACAGTCGGCGACGATGGCGCGGATGGTCTCGATGCCTTCGTCTCGGTTGAGAGGTTTGTTCACTTGTGAGGAGGCGTTGTTAATGTAGCCGCGAAAGAACGCAAAGATCGCAAAGAATATTTTCTTCTGTGGTAATGGGTCAGTCGTGGCGGGAGAGCATACACTGTTGAAGAAGCAGTTTATGCGGGTTTCGGAGGCGACTTCGCCTGGCTGAAGCCAGGTGTTAATGACATTCCGCCGTCACTGGGGGATTACTTTCTGTGCGTTTTGTGCGTTCCTTTGCGGCTACGGTTTTATTTTTAATTATTTTAGATAATCCAGCGGGTGACATCAGCTACCGGCTTGCGGGCGGTCGCGGCGGGTTGCTCAGCCGGATA
Organism: Verrucomicrobiota bacterium; assembly: GCA_003176045.1. Lineage (GTDB taxonomy): Bacteria > Verrucomicrobiota > Verrucomicrobiia > Limisphaerales > UBA8199 > PSRM01. Next base: position 6,748 of record PSRM01000268.1, read on the forward strand.
ACCTACGGCCACGAGGGCGACGATGTGCCATCCAGGGGGAATGGACAAAATCCTGCTGAGGTCATCCGCAGCAATAAGGGGTCCGGTCAGGCCGGAGGCGCCGAGGCCGAGGTCGTGTGCCATCAAGAGCAGGTTTTCCATGGCCAGGGAAACGCTGACGAGGCCGGAGTGTTGCTCCATGATGGTGATGTTTTGTTGATCCTTGGGGGACAGGCCCGCTCCGACCATTGACGACAGCAATGTGAGGGGACGATAAAGCGGCACAATAACTACGGGTGCGTTTTCAAATCGCGTGAAGTAATCGCCGTAAGCTCGAAATGGGCTCTCAAACTGGGGCTCGATATGACGGGCGACACGTTCAACGGCCGCGCGGATCGTGTCGGCCATGCGGGTCTTCACCTCGGGATTGGTGACGATGAGAAACCGCCAGGGTTGCTTATTGCTTGCGGAAGGGGCGGAGGTGGCCGCGACGATCAATTGCTCCAACAGGGCGCGCTCAGGCAGCGTCGGAAGGAATTTCCGAATAGTGCGCCTGGATTGCAGCAGTTCGAGTATCATCCGGCAAGGTAGCCGCCGTCGAAAGGGTATATGGAACCGGTGGCGAAACTCATTTGGTCGCTCAAGAGATGGACAGCGAATCGCGCGACCTCCTCAGGGCTGCCCAGACGGCCCAACGGAATGCGGTTTTCGACCCGGTCACCCGCGAGCGCGCGGATGGCTGCCGTCATGTCGCTGTTGACCGGGCCTGGACACAAGCAGATCACCCGGATGTTTTTGCGGGCATATTCCACCGCCAACGCGCGGGTGAATCCTTCGAGCGCTCCTTTGGAAGCCACATACACGGATTGGCCTTGATTGGGACGGGACGACGCGACCGAGCCGACATTGAGAATGACTCCTGACCGTTGTTGAAGAAAATGGGGCAGGACCGCGCGCGCGCAGTAAATGGCTCCGGCAAGATTTATGGACAACATACGCTGAATAGCCTCGACCGGCATGGTGGCAAGCAAACCGCCTTCAAAACGACCGGCGTTGTTCACCAGAACATCTATTCTCCCAGCTAGCTCGCAAAACCCTTCGACCCCCTTTTCTACCGCGTCGGCAGAACTGACGTCGAACGGAACCAGGTGGGCGGGGCGTTTTTCGTCCCTTTGGATTTCCTCGCACAGTTCGCGTGCGGCCGCTTCCGACGAATAATAATTGATACCGACAATCGCGCCTTCACGGGCGCACAGGCGCGCGATGGCACGCCCAATCCCTCGGCCAGCGCCGGTGACCAGGACGCGTTTGCCCTCAAGCAGCATCAGCCCTCCGGAATATGACCGACGCGTTTTGGCCGCCGAACGCAAAGGAATTGGACATCACAAAGGCAGCCGGCCACTCGCGAGACTCGCGCGGGACATAATTCAGGTCGCAAGCCGGGTCCGGGTCATCGAGGTTGAGAGTGGGATGCACCCAACCGCCGCGCAGGCCGACGATCGAGGCGACTGCTTCGACAGCGCCGGCAGCCGAGATGAGGTGGCCGATCATGGATTTGGTTGCGCACACCGGCATGCGGCGAGCATGGTCGCTAAAGACGCGTTTGATGGCGAGTGTTTCCACCACGTCGTTCTTGGGTGTGCCGGTGCCGTGGCTGTTGATGACGTCCACTTGCTCCGGGCGCAAACCGGCATCGGCCAGGGCGCGTTCCATGGCCTGCACCGCGCCGCGGCCCTCCGGATGCGGTTCGCTGATGCCGAACGCATCGAATGAATTTCCGTATCCGCATAGCTCGGCCAGGATTTCCGCGCCGCGCCGGAGCGCGTTATCGAGCGGTTCGAGCACGAGCATGGCCGCGCCTTCTCCCAGCACAAAACCGTCGCGACCCCGATCGAATGGACGGGATGCGGCTACCGGTTCGGAATTGCGACGGCTCAGGGCGGAGAGTTTGCAAAAGCCGCCGACACCCAGCGGATTGATCATCGAATCAGCTCCGCCCGCCAGCACCCAGTCGCTCCGGCCCGTGGCCACCAGACGATAGCCGGCGCCGATGGCATCGGTTCCCGCCGCACAGGCGGATACGTGAACCCTCGGCGGAGCGGTCAGCCCGTGCTGGTGCGCGAGGGTATGGGCGCAAAGGTCGGAGGGCGTTTGCAGGAATGTCAGGCGAGCCGCGATCGAATCCGGCAACTGGCCCCTTCCGGCACCGAGTTCGGCCATGTCGTCGAGTGAAAACAATTCCAAGCCAATGCCCAGGCTCAGTGTTCCAATGCCCGCTGGCCACGACCCGCATGCGGTTGCCTGGGCCATGGCCTGTCGGGCTGCCTCGATGGCAAAGGTTTGCTTCCGATCACGCGCGATGGGATCCGTCCAGGGCACTTCGCCCGCTATGCGGGACGGCAAGGTCGAGGCATCGAAGACCGAGATGGGCCGGATTCCAGAGACACCTTTGCTGAGATTTTGGGCGAAAGCCTCGACGGTAAGCCCGATCGGAGAAACCACGCCAAGGCCGGTGATGGCAACACGCTGCTTCATGTCAGTTCCCAGGTGCTGCTGGCTGAGATGCCATCTCGAGCGCGGAGTTCGTGGCGAACACACGCGCTGTAGGGGACGACGTGAGGAGTCCCTTCGTGAGGCTGGCGGCCAGAAGAGGACTCCTCCCCAGGAACGGCTCTCGCGGGAAGACCCCTCACCCCGGCCCTCTCCCCTTCCGAAGGGGAG
>PSRM01000271.1 GCA_003176045.1 Verrucomicrobiota bacterium
CCAGCCGTTGACAAACTCCACGAAGTGGGCAGGGCCGATGAAGCCATCGGGGTCGGGTGGTGTCTCAGGAAGTCCGGCCACAGGACCGCTCGAATAAGTGCTGTTGACACTGCCGGTAAAATTCAGGCCGATGGAAATCGAAGGGACTGACGCCGCCTCACAAAAAGCCGCGCTCAGAATCAGGAAAGCAGCGAGAGAGGAACAAGAGCTTCTAAACAGCGGCATCACGTCTTCTTACACTTAACCCGAAGCGCGCGCGGTTGTCAATCGAATTGGGCATATAAGACATACCCAAATTCTCGTCTAAAGAGTTTTTTTGCCCGCGGAATACGCGAAAAGACGCGAAAAGTTTGTTTTCGCGTGTTTCGCGTGTTTCGCGGGCTATAAATCTGCGGCAACGACTTTGCCAGTGGCCATGCCTATGGGTGCTTCCTTCAAAAGGGCCTCTACATGTACATGTGAGTTCCTTCGGGACGCAAAGCGCTTGACCATTGGTTACGGTTGCCGGAGGATTTCGTTCAGATGTCCCGCACGGCGGGCGAACCCTGGAGAACATGCTTCGATCCAGTCTGCTAAAACTTCTGCTCCTGCTTCTGATCCTGAAGTGTGGGCCGGCGCTGGCTGTCATTCGCGATGGTGGCATAGACCCGGCCAACCTGGGCAAGGGAGATTGGATTTATTCGATGACCGACGCCACCAACAAGCTGGGCGGCCACGTCAATAGCGTGACCAACGAGACAAGTTTGATGAAGTTTTATCGGAGCCAGGGGATCCGCTACATAATTATTAAGGCAGCAACGAGCGATAGTCTGTTTAACGGCTGCTATGTCACGCCGCAATTCACTACCGCGCTGGTCAACATCGCCCACACCAACGGCATCCTCATCTTCGGCTACAACCGTTCATACGGCTCGAATGTGGTCGGCGAGATCACGATTTCAGACTACATATTCAACCAGGGAGCGGACGGTTTTGTTTGGGACGCGGAGGCCGAGTGGGAAAGCAGCAGCTCGTGGATCGGCGCGAACGGCCCGACGAGAGCCTGGCATCTCTGCGGCTCGGTCCGCACGAATTGGCCCAATAAATTTCTCGCGCACGCGCCTTTCCCCATCATCTATCTTCATTCGAGCTTCCCCTACAAGGAGTTCAGTTACTGGAGCGACGCGGTGATGCCGCAGATTTATCACTCGGGCTGGACAGGCGTAAAGGGCCGGGCCAGTGGCGGTGTCAATTGGTCGGATGTGAACTGGCGCACCTGGCAAAGCTCTCTCATCGGCGCTTCGTCGGTGATCGGGGGACAGACGATCTATTGGACCAACTCGATTAAGCCGTTGGTGCCGTTGGAAAACGTTTATGGCGGCGGCGGTTCATCGCCTTGCGAAGGGGGCACGAGCGCGCAGCCGTTCAAGGACGTAATGGAGTTCATAGATTACGTCTCGGCAGACCCCAACGGCCAAACCGCCGGGGGCTATAACGGCGTCAATTTTTGGCGCACCGACCTTCACGGCGCTATCCAATGGGGCTATATCGCGGCGGGCTCGAGCGGCAGCTTCCCTGGAATAATCGCCAACATCGTGGTGGACGATCCGAACGCCGCAAAAAGCGGTTTATGGACCTCAGTGCTCACGTTTTCGGCGACCACCACCGCCTGCTCCTTCACCGGCAACGGCAGCGGCACCGACACCAATTCATTCGGCACCAACTACCTCACCCACAGCCTAAGTTCAGGTGCTGACTACGTGCAGTTCACTCCGCAGATTTTGGTTCCGGGCGATTACAATATTTATCAGTGGCACCCGTACCGGACCGATGCGTCGGCGAGCGTTCCGTTCGTGATCACCTACAGCAGCGGCGCGGCCACGAATGTGGTCAATCAGCAGACCAACGCCGGCGATTGGAATTTTATAGGCAAATACAATTTCGCCGCGGGCACGGCGGGTTCCGTGCGCGTGACGGATGCGGCCACGGATTCCGGGAAAGTAGCAATCGCCGACGGCATCAAATGGGTGTTTGTGGCGTCCAACCCGCCAGCCATCGGCCCGACGATTATTTCGCAGCCGCAAAGCCAAACGCTGGCCGTGGGCCAGAGCGCTACTTTCCCGGTTATCGCTTCAGGCACTGCGCCGCTCTATTACCAGTGGCGTTTCAACGGAGCCAACATCGGCGGCGCGACCGATACGTCACTCACGCTGAACCTGGTGCAGCTCACTAATGCAGGATCCTATTCCGTGTGGGTGACGAACATGGTAAGCTCAGTCCTTAGCTCGAACGCGTTGCTTGCGGTTTTGGCAACAGGTGCGTGGGGCGACAATTCCTGGGGGCAAACCAACTCGCAGTTATCGCTCACCGACATCGTAGCGATCGCCGCTGGGGAATGGCACAGCATGGCCTTGCGCGCCAATGGTTCGGTCGTGGCCTGGGGCGACGATGTGAACGGCCAATGCGATGTGCCGGCCGGGCTGACGAACGCAGTGGCCATTGCCGCAGGTGGCTATCACAGCCTGGCGATCACGGCCGATGGCAAAGTGGCCGCGTGGGGGAACAGTGATTACGGCCAGACCAACCTCCCCGCGACTTTGACACAACCAATGGCGATCAGCGGAGGCAAATGGCACACACTGGGGTTGCAGCGGAACGGGACCGTCGTAGCCTGGGGCGATAACAGCTTCAGTCAGTGCAATGTGCCTCCGGGTTTAAGCAATGTAACGGCCATTGCCGCCGGCGGAAATCACAGCCTGGTCTTGCTGGACGATGGATCGCTTCGGGCATGGGGGGATAATAATGATGCTGAAGGATTTTTTGCCGGCCAATCTATTGTGCCGCCGGGCCTGAGCAACGTGGTGGCGATCGGCGCCGGCGATTACCATTCTCTGGCCGTTCAGGCCGGCGGCACTGTGGTTGCCTGGGGCGATAATTCGCAGGGCCAGTGCGGCGTGCCGCCAGGTCTCAGCAACGTTGTTTCCGTGGCGGGGGGCGGCGCTCACACGTTGGCGTTGCTTAAAGAAGGGAGCGTGGCCGCGTGGGGAGCCAATTGGAACGGTCAATGCGCCGCGCCTGTCTTGAATAATGTTGTTGGTGTGGCCGCCGGCCAGAGCCACTCTCTAGCGCTGATCGGTGGGACCTTGCCCACCCTGAAAATGCTAAGTCCCGCGCGCCAGGCGAACCATTTCAGCGTCCTGGCTCAAACCATGAACCGGAAAAGTTATGCAATCGAGTACGCCGGCTCGCTCTCTCTCCCGAATTGGATTCCGCTCGCCACCAATTCCGGCAACGGGGGCCTGCTGCTCTTCTCCGATCCTGTTGCGGCGGCGGCGCAGCGCTTCTATCGCTTGCGGGATTGGTGAGTGAATATTAGGGACCGCCAGCAGGCTTGAAAGTCCGGGCCCTGTCTTGCATCCGTTGCACATCAGCCGCCGACCCGGTCTGCACGTTGTTCACAGAAGCGGATGCATCAGCCTCGCCGTTGTCCGGCACCCAAATGTGGCGAGGCAAGTAACTCCCGGTCTCCGGCGGCAGGGTGACCCAGTGCCCTTTCTTTTTGGTCGCGGGGTCCGGGCTATGGGAGGCACAACCGCACAGTAGCCAGGACACAAGCGAGACGATACATAGAGGGTGAATCCAGGAGAATTTCATCAAAGGCAATTTAGTGGAGCGCAGCGGCGGCGTCAAACGGCTGCTTGAAAGCAGATTGGAGATGGGCGCATCTCAGAATTTTGGCTTGGCCTCAGCCGTAGCGCAGATTTTCCAATCTGCTGTATCGCAGCTTCCAGCCTGCAAGGTGGTCGTAGGGTCTGCCGATTGGAAATCGGCGATACAGCAGGTTGGAAACCTGCGCTACTTTTCACAGTGTCAAGGCACCCGGAAAATTGAATTACGACCGAGATTGGAAATCGCGCACGAATATTGTCCATTCGGTGGAGAGCCTCAACTACGATAACTCCCAACCCTTCCGATACTCACGCGTAAGATATTTATTCGCCTCGGGAACGTTTGTGATTTGGGCGGTGGTAGCATCATACAGGAGGCGCTTGCCGCCCATTCGCAAGGAGACGGCGGCGAGATTGAAGGCTTCGGAGATTGGGCCGGCCAGGCGGAAATCGCCCCAGGTGGATTTGCCGGCTTTGAAGGCGGCGGTCCAGGAACGCAGGGCCTCACGTTGCGCACCTCGGCTGGATGCTGACTCCTCCCGCTCAGCGGGCCGGCTCTGTTTGCCGAGCACTCGTGGATTTTCGCCGCGGAATTCGGCAAGGATTTTTCCTTTGTCGCCGACGAACATCATGCCCTCGGCGGCGAGTTCCTGGTTTTCATGGTCCAACTCCTCGGGTGTCGGCGGTTTCATCGAGCCGTCATACCAGAACAGTTCGAGCGGCGGCCTGTGCCCTTTGGCGGCAAACTTGAAGCGAATCGTGCAGGCAGGCGGGAATGAGTAGTCGTTTTTGATGCGGCCCGAGACGTTACCCGTGAGAGCACAGAGATGCGCCGGGTGCGACTCGACGCAGACCGGAGCGTCCAAATCGAACTCGGTAAAAACCGGCCAGAGACTGTAGTGACCCATATCGGCCAATGCGCCACCACCAAATTCGTACCACCCACGGAAAACTGCGTGCGTGTAATTGGGATGGTACGGGCGGTCCAGTGAAGGACCAAGCCAGAGCGTCCAATCGAACCCCTCCGGCACGGGCGGGGTGTCGGTTGGGATTTTAGCAAACTGTGGCCAAACGGGCCGGTTTGACCAGTTATGGATTTCGCGCAACTTGCCAATCATGCCTTGGTCAATCCAGGCTTTGATGGTTTTGATCCGGGCGCCGTCGCTGGCAGGCAAGAAGTGTGTGGCAACGCCGGTTTTCCGGGCGGTCTCGATCACCAGCCTGGCCTCGTGCAAGCGGTTGGCTAACGGTTTGTGAACCAACACTTGCTTGCCTTTTTTCATGGCAGCAATCGCCACTGTGGCGTGAAGGTGATCTGGCGTCATGATCTTGACCGTGGTGATGTCGCTTTGCTTTTCCAGCAACTCGCGAAAATCCGCATAGCAGGCGCAGCCATTGAATTTCGAAGCGCTGCGCTGCTTCACGTAAGTCAGTTCAACTACTTCTTTGAGGACGTCGCGTCCGCCTGGAATACCGGGTTCACCTCGGCGCCACTCAGGGTTGCCCAGGGATTGGGCAATCTCAGAGCGTAAGCCGTCTTTCGACCAGTCCACATAGTTGTGCCCCTCTTTGACGGGATCGCAGGCGGCGACAACCTGCACTTCAGGTGTTGCGAGCAGTGATGGGAGTTCCCGCAGGGCTTGGGTGCCGCAACCGATCATGGCGATGGTGAGTTTCTCGCTGGGAGGAACGACTCCGGGGCCGCCAAGCACGTGCCGGGGAACGACGGTGAGGGCGGCGGCGGTGGTGGTGGTGCGGGTCAGAAATTTTCGGCGAGAAAGTGGGGGTGTGCGCGGACGCGCGTCCGAGGCTTTCCCGGTCGACATTTTCGAGGGGGGGTTCATAGTATGTTCGCTCGTAGGAGACGAAGTGAGGAGTCTCTTGTTTGGAGGAACAAGGTTCGACTAAGTTTGCGATTAAGTTTGCGACTAAGTTAAGAAGGACTCCTTACGTCGCCCCTACAGTCACTCGGTGGGTTGAGATTTTAGGCCTTGCCTAACTGCTTGAGCTTCATAAAGGCTTCGCGAGGGATGTCGAAGCCGTCGCCTGAGGGGCCGCCCATTTCGACGATGTACCATTTCGTGCCCGAGATTGTTTCAAACAGATGGAACACTTCTTTGTAGAAATCGCTGTCGAAGGTTTTGTCCTCGTGCTCTTTGATATGAGTCGTGCGGGTCCTGCCGGGGAACTCGTTGAGCATGGCAATTGGGTCGCCATTGCCATCGAGAGCGTTGCCGACATCCAACTGCATGTTGACCTCGGGTTGTGTGCGTTTGAAAAGAAGTTCCCAGGCGAAATGGCCATTGATTTTGGCGAAATCAAAACCGTGCGAGTGGTAACCAACCGTCATTTTGTGGGGACGGCATTTGACGGCTGTTTCATTTAAAAATTCAGCCAGTTCAGCGATTCCCTTTTCGGAACTCATTTTATCTTTTGCCATGGCGACGTTGAGGTATTGGTTTCCAAGGGTTTGGCTGTTTTCGACTGTTTGGTTGAAGTTCGCCGGCTCCAGGGCTTTCAATTCGAGATGAATGCCGCAGCATTTCAGGTGGTTTGCATCGAGCAACTTTCGAAGATCGGCTGCCGAGTACTTCTGATATACGGTGGGTGTGCCCGCGTAACCCCAGAACTCGACGGCTTTATATCCGATTTCAGACAGTTTTTTCAGTGTCCCGGGAACATCGCGGGAGAATTCCCCGCGAACAGTGTAGAGCTGAAAGCCAATTGGGATGCGCTTTTCAGCGGCAATGGAGGTTGAGTGGCCGAGACTCATGCCGAAAGCACAGGCGACAGTGGTTTTAACGAATTCACGACGGGTGGTTTGCATAAGGCGGAGGAGATTACAATTCCCATACAGGGCGACACTCGCGTTTTATGGCTAAACCTTCAGAGTGTCAAGGAGCATCGGCTACGATTCCATTTGTCGTCGCCTCGGAGCGTCGCAGGAAAAGCGGCAGAGGACTGCCGCACTCCAAGACGCTCCGCGTTTTCGTCCGCGGATCGAGCTGGCGAAGCTTTTGGAGTGCGGCAGTCCTCTGCCGCTTTTCCTTTAGCTGCCGAGGGTACCCGACAGTTTCAATCACGCCCGCTGTTAAGGCAGCATTGACTCGAATGGTTTCCTCTGGCTTCATTTGTTGTAATGTTACCCGTGTGCGTCCTGCCCAAGATATTGGTTCCTCACCTGGCATTTTCGCTGAATTGGCCTCACTCGATCGGAATATACATTCTCACTGCCATAGTTGGGATTGTGGTGCTGGTTCATTTGTTTTTCGTAACAGTCCTTTTCGCCGCCTGTCTTTTGGAGCGCCAATATCTGAGCGGGAACTTTGAACCTGCCGAGGCGCCATTTCCCTACGAACCATCGCCATATTGGAAAGCGACGCGGGAAGCGGCGATCCAACTCGGTTGGCAACATGCCGGCGATTTCGCCATCAAGAAGAAAACTTCAAAAGTCAGAGGTCTGCTCAGTTTGTTCCTCAATGCCGACAGGACGGTGATGGCGGCAATTTTTTCGGGAGCTTCTGTAGTGGCGAAGGATAAACGGACTACACTCCGCACTGGCCTGGCGACCGGGCGCGTCCTGGATTCGACAGATAGCCCAGGTACCGAAGACCTAAGCGGAGTCACAGAGCGTGCGGTTCTGCTCAGGGCGGGGATGGCTGAACTGAGCGCTTTTCACTTGCGACGCATCGAGAATGCCGGCGCCCTGCCAGTTTCGTTCAGTTCCACAGCATCGCTGGCGGACTATCAACGTTTTGATTTGCAAAAGGGCCAGCGATGGGTGCAGATGGGGCTGGCTAAGTGGGCAGATTCGCAGCAAACCTCCATTCGCATGACCTTCCGTGGAGCCTGCGGCCATATCAAGAGGCTGTTCACGCAAATGTCAAAACTGACGCAACAATCGGAACGCATCGAGATTCCGAGAGCTGGGTCCAGGGGTGCCTAGCGCTCTGGGGAGCAAGTGAGTATGTAGGGCAGGCTTTCGAGCGTGCCTGTAGCGCGGCTTTCCAGCCGCCGGAAGGACGCCGGGCTGAAAAGCCCGGCTAACCGGCAGCCTGGAAAGGCTGCCCTACTTTACAGTATTCATATCCGAGCCCACTTAACCGCCCGTATTCACGGCGGCCAAGCCGCTTCAGCTTTTGCGGAACAGGACGATTCTATTGGTGTTTGTTCCCTTCGCCATGTTGTCCACACCCCAACAATTGGCGGTCTTGGTGAACTTTTGATCGTTGATCAGAACTAAGACGGGCTCCAGTCCGGCGGCTACGCCGCAAGGGAGGACTGCCTCTTCAAGTTTGGTTTTGCCGGCGTGGACTTCGCCGACCTCGAAGGCGACGTGACCGCCAGGCTTCAGGATGCGGGCCAACTCGCGGAAGACTTCGGTCATCGCGACCTGCCAATCATCCAATCTGCGCGGGACGGTCAATTGGACCTTGTTTGGATCTATTCCCAAAAACCAGCAGCGGAGCCAATTATCGGTGGCGTACTGGACGACGTTCAGGAAAGGTGGGGAGGTGACGACGAGAGAAACGGAATTGGAGGCGATCTCCGGGGTCGCGTTTGCGGGACCAGTAAAGACCCGGGCGTGGACTGAAGCCTTGCTCAAGAAGTCCCTGGCGGCGGCATCAACATCGCCGAGAAGTTGGCGGCTTTTCTTTAAAATGATTTTGATGACGTCGCGTTCCGGAGGGGTTTGGTTTCTGCGTTCGTTGATTTTGCGCTGAGACCTGGCTGAAACGGCCTGGTTTGGAGGAAGGGTATATACGGAGAAGAACCCGTTGGAATGACCGGTCAGGCGGTTGAGGGCGACCATGGCGATCCAGTCGTCGATGGGATCGTTCGGAGCGCGGACATTCTTGTCCGCAGCAATGTGCCCACCTGCAGCCCTGTTGGAATCTGAAGCCGGCCTGTTTTCGGACGTTGCTGCGGACAAGAATGTCCGCGCTCCGGCCAGGAGGTATTTCTTGAGCGAGGAAATGTGGCGCAGGGTTTCCGGGTGGTAAAATGCCAGGAGATCCTCCGGCACGTCTGCCGGGTCGTCGAGAGGCATGGCACGCAGGCGCTCCTCAATTTGGTCCAGAGTCGGCGGATGCAGGCGTGGGCGGGTGAAGACGGTGCTCAGCGGGTTGGCGTCATTGCCCAAGGGCACACGTCCGAGCAAGGCCGCTTCGACCGGCGTGGTGCCGCGGCCCATGAATGGGTCGTAAACGAGGTCGCCCGGCTGAGTCAACCGCTCGATAAAGAATCGGGGCAATTGCGGTTTGAAACATGCGCGGTAGGAGATTTCGTGGAGCGAGCTGGCCTGGCGCTGTTTGGCAGTCCAGAATTCGTTGACGAATGTTGGGACGTCGGTCTGATGGCCTCCAGGTGAGGCAAAGCGAGTGGTGAGAAGGCGAGTGGGCTGGCCAAATTGGCGGAAGGCTTTTAGTTCCTCGATCAGTGAGGGCGCAGCGTGAGGGGGCGAGACACGAGGCAATTCGAAAGCCAGATTTTGCTGGATGGCGTACGGCTCGGTTGTGGGGGTGGAAGCAATCATTGGGGCGTTCACAGTCAGAAGATGTGGACATTTCAAGTGGAGACGGTAGATTTGCCGGGCGACAATATGAGCGCGGCACCATTGCTGGAGGAAATCATCCGGGCCTTGGCCCGGAGAGGCTTGGAAGGCATTATGATAGGAAATGCCGCGGCGGCCATCCAGGGCGCTCCGGTGACAACGTTGGATTTCGATTTCATGTTTCGCGCGACACCGACCAATCTGACCAAACTTAAGCGGTTTGCAGATGATCTGGACGCAGTTATCTTGCGGCCTTTCTATCCGATGTCCAAGCTTTATCCTGCGCTGAATGAAAAGTCGAAAAAGGAATCACCATCCTAAACGGACGGCAACACTGGCTGCGTTGCGGTTGGAAAGCGAGCGGCAGTTGGAGCAGTTAATCCGACGCCGTTTGGCGCTGCCTGTGGAGAAGCGGCTCAATTTCCTGCGTGTTCGGGTGCCTGGCGGGGGGTCGCATCTCTAGTAGGAAACCCGAAGCCCGAATCCCGTAGCTCCGCGTCAGCGGGCCGGCGTTCTGAGCCAACGGGACAGGACCGCCAAGCCAATGATTAAGCCAAAGACTGGCAAAGCAATGCTAACGGGCTCGGGGATGATGGAGTCAATCTCGAGCGACCAGTTTACGAGTGTGCCCTGGTCGCCGCCGGATTGGTCGGAGAAGAAGATGGTCCATGTGCCGTTGGGTTGCTGGCCGTTGAAGCTGGAGAGCGTCCCGCCATCGGGCGCCCAGGCGCCGGTGAGCTGGCCATTTGAATTATAAACCGGGCTGTGGTCCTGGTAATTGTGGATGCTGAAGGCGCCCGAATCGCTTAACTCGAACTGCACGCCGAGAGTGGTGGGGCCAAAGCCTGGATTGCCATAGCCGAAGGGATCGCTGCCGGAGGTGCCGACGCGATTGAGCAGCGGCACCAGAATGCCGTTATAGCTCAGGTAGGCGTAATAATCGCCGTTATAGCCGCCGGAGATATTGAAGAAGACGTTTACGGTCTGGACGGCGTCGCCTGCGCCAAATCCGGAGACGTTCATGTGCAGGGCGATGCCGTTGGGATCGGCGTCAGGGATGACGGCGTTTATGTTGCCACTGGAGTAAAGACCGGCATGGGTGGAGAGGGCCAGGGTCAGAAACAAAGCCAGGAGCAAATCCGAAATCCGAAATCCGAAATCCGAAA
>PSRM01000187.1 GCA_003176045.1 Verrucomicrobiota bacterium
GCGGTAGAGCGCCCGATTTGTAATCGGATGGTCGTCAGTTCAATCCTGACTTCCGGCTCCATTTCTTCAAAAAATTTTTTCTTCGTAACTCCTTCTGTGTGAATCATTTTTGCAGGAAAAAAATTTTATTTTTTAAAACCTCTTTACAGCGCAGGGTCGGGTGGTAGGATTCGAACGTCTCTCGCAAGCACGAATGAAAAAAATCGAAGCCATTATTAAGCCGTTCAAATTGGAAGACGTTAAAGAAGCGCTTTCCACTTTGGGCGTGCAAGGCATGACCGTGTGCGAGGTCAAAGGTTTCGGCAGACAGAAAGGGCACACGGAGATTTACCGCGGGAGCGAATACACGGTGGATTTTCTACCGAAGATAAAGATCGAAGTTGTCCTGGCCGACTCGATTGCGGTTTCGGCTGTAGATGCGATTGTGAAGGCCGCCAAGACGGGCAAAATTGGGGACGGGAAGGTGTTTGTGAGCTCGATTGACAATGCTATCCGCATTCGGACCGAGGAAACCGGCGAGCAGGCCGTGTGAAGAAGAATGGCTAATTTTTGATGTAAATGGGCCTCGAAATGGCCTGTGAATAACTTGTGAATAAAAAAGAATATGTTGTTCTGGCAAGTTATGAGCGCTTTCTCTAAAAACAGTATGCACGTTTCAAATTTCGCGTCGTTTAACCCGAGCGTTGCAGCCGCTATCGCAGAGAAACGGGTTGGCCTCGCATGTAAGTAGTTGATTTGCAGTAATTTACGTTTCGATTTGCCTATTTTGATCGAACATCGGCTTTGATTGTTACGGTTGAGTGACACTTTGGCACGGGATTTGGCGCTGAAGGCAAGCGCTGGAAGGGGCTTTGAAATGTGCGGTAAGCGGCTAGTGAATAAACTGCCTGAAAAACAGGCTTTTTGGTTGATACAATGCAAGCTTCCGCTGAAAGAATCTGGGCCGCGGCACAGGGGCACCTTCGCTCACTGCTGACTGGCGACACCTATACTCTGTGGTTCGCTCCCCTGCGAGCCGCAGCACACGACCACAACAGCATCACGCTGGAGGTAGCCAACGATTTCTGCGAGGTATGGCTCAAAGACAATTACCTGGACCTGCTCCAAAAAGCGCTGGCGCTGGCATCCGGGCATAACTTGCTAGTTAAGTTTAAAGTCGCGTCGCGCAATGGCGCTCCGACCCAGCATGATCCGGTCGAAGCGCCTGCGGCCAGGACCAAGAGCGCAGAACGGGCGGCGGACCATGCGGTTCCGGGTCCGGATATCGGATTCAATTCGAAGAACACTTTCGACACCTTCGTGGTGGGCAACAACAATAACTTTGCCGCAGCGGCCGCGCTGGCTGTGGCGCAGGCGCCTGGAAAATCGTACAACCCCTTGTTCCTCTACGGCGGTGTGGGCCTTGGGAAGACGCACCTGCTTCATGCGATTGGGCAGTATGTCGCCAACCATAAAAAGGGCGCGCGCGTCGCTTACGTGTCATCGGAGAAATTCACCAACGAATACATTGATAGCATCCAGAACAACCGGATTATCCGGTTCCGTCAGAAATATCGCCAAAGCGAAGTGTTGTTGATAGATGACATCCAGTTCCTTGCGGGCAAAGAGCGCATCCAGGAGGAATTCTTCCATACGTTCAACGCATTGCACGAGTCCCGACGGCAGATCGTTTTGACCTGCGACCGGCCGGCTAGCGAGATACAGAATCTGGAAAAGCGGTTGGTGTCCCGCTTCGAATGGGGTTTGGTGACCGACTTGCAACCGCCGGATATTGAGATGCGGATGGCGATTCTTCAGAAGAAGGCCGCGCTCATGAGCGTGAAGCTGCCGGAAGAAATCATGGATTTCCTGGCAAATCGTATCCGATCGAACATCCGGCGGCTCGAAGGCGCGCTGATCCGAGTGGCGGCCTATGCAGGAATGGTCGGCAAACCGCTGACGATTCCCATGGTGGAAACCCTTCTCCGGGAGATTCTCCACGAGGAAGGCCGCACGGCCACCGTCAGCATCGATTTAATCCAAAAGAAAGTGGCCGAGCACTACGACATTCGCATGGCCGATATGACCAGCAAACGCCGGCCCGAGAGCGTTGCCTTCCCGCGGCAGGTCGCCATGTTCCTCTCCCGCCAGATGACCGGTGCCTCGCTCAAGGACATCGGCGAAGCCTTCGGTGGGCGCGATCATGGGACAGTCCTTTACGCCTGCCGTCTGGTCAAAGACCGGATGGACGTGGACGCCGCCGTGCGGCAGCAGATCGGGTATATTGAGCAGCAGATTGGGGTTTAGGAACGGCCAGAGAATGGGTTTCCCAGAAAGGTCGTCTGAGATGTAGCACTTGCGCTCGCATTGCGTTTCTGGAAAGGTTACGGGCAGATGAGCGAGATTATTTTCGAGGTGCGAGAGGCGGAGGAAGGGGGTCTATGGGCTCGTGCTCTCGGTTATCCAATTTTCACGCAAGGTGAAGACTGGGATGATTTGCGCGCCATGGTCAAAGATGCCGTTGCGTGCCATTTTGAAAACGAGGCGGAGCGTCCGAAAATCATTCGCTTATACTTCGCCAGCGACGAGGTGCTCGCTGCCTGAACCCTTTCGGCGAATTCAGTTCTCCCGGGTTGAGGAACATCCGATGCTACCCGCTTTTGAGTCCCTTAATCCCGTAGGGATGAAAGATAATAGCCCAGCGTTTCAACGCTGGGATCGGGGTTCGGAACATTTTAAGTCCCGTAGGGACGACAGAAACGAGGTTCTTTCTGTCGTCCCTACGGGACTTGTTCGTCATCGCCGCATATACCCAGCGTTGAAATTGAAACGCTGGGCTATTATCTGTCGTCCCTCCGGGACTAGGATGCACAGCGCTGCCAAGAGCTAATGGCACTGTTAGGAACTTTTTGCCATGCCCGCCATCGAAGTCGCATCGCTCAGCAAGACCTTCCGCACGTATAAGAAGCAGCCCGGCTTTATGGGGGCGGTCCGGGGACTGGTAAGGCGTAAGTACGAGCAAACGCAGGCGGTAAAAGAGGTTAGTTTCACCATAGGGGAAGGGGAATTGGTTGGCTTTCTGGGTCCGAATGGCGCCGGGAAAACTACCACTCTCAAGATGCTGTCGGGGTTGCTCTATCCCACCAGTGGATCGGCCCGCGTTTTGGGCTATGTGCCCTGGGAGCGCAATGATGGATACCGACGGCAGTTTGCGCTATTGCTCGGCCAAAAGAATCAGCTTTGGTGGGATTTGCCGGCGCGGGAAACGCTCGAGCTGAATTCCAAAATTTATGGGATTTCCGCTTCAGACGTCGAGAGCAGGGTCGGTGAGATGACCGAGTTGCTGGGCGTCAAAGACAAGCTCAACGTGAGTGTGCGCGAGCTTTCGCTGGGCGAACGCGCCAAAATGGAGTTGATCGCTTCGCTCTTGCACCAGCCCAGGGTCCTATTCCTGGATGAACCGACGATCGGCCTGGATGTCGTTTCACAAAAAACCGTCCGCGAGTTTCTGCGTCGCTACAATGCAATTCACAAAACCACCATCCTGCTGACCAGCCATTACATGGCGGATATTAAGGAGCTTTGTGAGCGGGTTATCATCATTGATCACGGATCCATCTTTTTCGACGGCAAATTGAGCGAGGTAGTGGACCGTTTCGCCGACTCCAAGCTGGTGACCATTCACTGCGAGGCAACAGCGAACTGTTCCGCCTCAGAACTCGGAAAATATGGCGAGGTGGTCGAGCAGACCCCGGCGGCGATAACAATCAAGGTGAAGCGCGAACGCGTGATTGCTGTGTGCAAGGCCCTGCTGGATGAATTGTCAGTGACTGACATTGATATACAGGAAGTGCCAATTGAGGAGGTTATCCGCAGGATCTTCGCGCGTTGAGATTTTTAAACAGGAGAAAACGGAGAGAACAGAGGACTGAGAATCTTTCTCTGTTCTCTCTGTTACCTCCTGTTCACTTCTTTTTCTGCTAAGGCCACCGCAAGCGGTAATAGCGCGCGGGGGCGTTCGTGGCGAACGGATCGAAGAATTGATAACGCTGGTGAGCCACGCCCAGATAGTCCCAATGCAGGAAATTGGTCGTAACCTGCACGCTCAGGTCGAAGTTGTTGGCGTTGGTAAGCGAGAACAGGATGTTGGTGGTGCTTAGTCCGAACGTGTTGGTCATGAGCAGCCAGGGGCTGTAGGGCCAATAGTTTGTCAGGACAATATTCAACTCGTTCTGGTCCACAATCCCGTCCCCGTTCAAATCGCCGGGCACCAGGTAAGGCGAGGTGGTAAAGGCCATATCAGGCCCGTAGGAGATGCCGTTGCAATTGGAGGTAACGACACGGTAATGATAGGTCGTGCCGGGCAGCAGATTTGTCAGGGTTGCGCTGAAGGGAACCGGACTGCTGCCCGAGCCCAGATCCTGGGATGGGGTCAAGGCGCCATAGCTGGAGGTCAGGCCGTATTGAAAATAGGCCAAGGTGTCGCAGCCCCCTGGGTTGGCCTCAGAATTGAGACTGATGCTGCAACCGATCGGCTGCGGTTGAGTGGGGGTTACCCAGACGACACGGTTGGTAAAGCCAAAGTTCCCTGAGGGGTCAACCGCGGCGTAAGTCAGGTTGTAAGAGCCGGCGCGGTTTGGGTTTACCGCGCCCAGCACGGCGATGGTGCCGGTGATGTCGCCGGCGCACACGTCGTACGCCGAAGCGCCGGGGTCCGTGAACGGAGTCCCGACGGTCAGCGACAGCAGATTGGGGCCAGCCAGCGTCACGGTCGGTGGGGTGGTATCTTCGACCACCACGGTGCGGGTGGCCGAGCCTCGAGTGCCGAACAGATTAGTAAAGCCGTAGGTGAAAAACCCGGTGCCCGGGGGACTTGCGCCCAACACATTCTGCGCAGAAGCCGCGAAGGTGTTCAGATTTGGAGGGATATTCTGCAGCCCATACTGCGACGAGCCCCAGCTCACGATCGTGCCGTTGGCTTTGAGCCCCACGCAATGACCTGAGCCCGCCCCGATTCCCACCACGTTGGTGAGGCTGGGCGGTGCATTGAGCTGGCCGAACAAATTGTCTCCCCAGGCTACCACCGTGCCATCCGTCTTGAGAGCCAGGCTATGCAAGAGGCCCGCTGAGATCCCTACGACATTGATCGCGCCGGGGGGAACATTGGTCTGGCCATCGGTGTTGTAGCCCCAGGCTACTACCGTGCCATCCGCCCTCAACGCCAGGGCGAAATCCTCGCCGCCCGCGGCGATGGCGACCACGTTGTTTACCGTTGGGGGCGGATTGGTTACGGGTGCGGTAAAGATGTTGTTGTTGGCCCCCCACCCGACAACCCTGCCGTCGGACTTGAGCGCGAGACTAAAATCATTGCCGGCGGCGATGGCCACTGCGTCGTTCAAGCCGGCGGGGATGTTCAGTTGGCCAGCGGTGTTATCTCCCCAACCGATCACGGAACCGTCTGCCCTCAACGCCAGGCTGTGGCCGCGACCTGCAGAAATCGCCACTACACCTACCGCGTAGGAGGGGACGTTGGTTTGGCCGTTCCCATTGTATCCCCAAGCCAGCACCGTGCCGTCCACTCTGAGCGCCAGCAGGTGGCCTCCGCCTGACGCCAGTGCGAACACGTTCGTTGTCCCGGCAGGCACGTTGGTCTGGCCATAGGTGTTGTCTCCCCACACTACGGCTGAGCCGTCTGCTTTTGCGACCTCGCTATCGTTGTAGCCGACCCCGAGATTCAGCGGAGAGGCCGTGGCCACTGCTCCAGGGTCGCTTATGAATCCTGCTAACAGACACTCGTTGGTCATGGGATTGGCGCCGCTCGGAACGACCACGGGAGTCGAGATGGGCGCGGTGGAAAGTGTCCACGCCGCGCCGCTGTAAATGTTTCCTGTGTTTCCTTTGCCGGTGGCGTCGGCCGTTGTGCCGCCGCTGCCTTCATCGAAACGCCAATAGGCGACCAGTCCCGCTTCGTTGCCGACCAACGTTTGGTGCATCGTGCTTTGAATGGCGCCCTGGCTGCGCGCCACGTTCCAAATTCGCACTTCATCCAGGTCGCCGGCGAAGTAAAACGGCCCATCCAGGAATGCTCCCAGCACCAGGTCCGAATTGTAAGGCGCAAACGGCGTCATGCCCGGTTTCACAGCTTCCTGGACGCCGTTGCGATAGATGGCCATATAATTGCCCGATTGGCTGGCCACGAATGCGAAGTGCTGCCATGAAGCTAGAGCGGTTACAGGCAAAGTATAGGAGAGGCGACCCGCGCCACCGCTGTTGCCAAAGTCCCAATACACTTTCCCGTCCGCGAACGGCAGATGGATGTTGATCCGGTTGCTGTCCACGTTTGGGTACAGGCTCAACGATGATTGTTGCTGGATCAGACCAGTGCGCTGCCAGAACTCGATCGTAATCTCGTTGGTTGGCGCGACGTTGCCGTAGCCGAGGACCCTCACGTTGCCGCCGCGCCCGTTGAAAAAGTGAATCGCCCCGCCGGCGGAGCCCGGTTGTGCCTGCGCAGGTAACGCCAGTAAGAGAGTCAACGACGGGAACGCCACAAGTGTACGGAAGGGATGCGTCTTCATATTATATGACTTGGCCTGATGCGGCCGATGATACCGGCTTGACCTGAAGCAGTCAAGACGATTTCTAAGACTTTAGGTGACAATGTGCTCGATACTACCACCGCGGTTGAGAGCGGACGCGGGGGAGACGGAGCGCGGCAATTATGCCGGGTCACGCGCCGAAGGCATGGTAGCGCTCGGGTTACCAGGTCCGTTCATCGCGCTACGAACATTGAAGCGGCATAAATGCCGCGCTCCTGCACGGTGGCTGTATCATGCACCCAAGCGACACCTCGGTAGGATCTGCCCGCTCCCATCTCCTATCTGCTATCTCCTATTTCCCGCCCTTCCCCTTGCCGTGCTTCTTGATAAGTTCCGCTATTTGGCTTGGGAACTTCTTCGCATCCACCGGCTTGGTAAGATAATCGTCGTAGCCGGCCTTGAGGGCGGCCTCGCGAGTCCCGGGATCATCGTAACCGGTGAGCGCAACTACCGGGATAACCCTCGAATCAATGTGTGATTTGAGTTCGTGGGCCAGGCCCATCCCGTCCACGATCGGCATGCGTATATCCGAGATGATGAGGTCGGGCGCATTGCGCACCACCGCTGCCACAGCCGCCAGCGCGTGTTCGGCTTGGTCCACCTGGTAACCTGCCGCGCCCAGCAGGGCCGAATACAGCTCCAGCGCTTCTGTATCGTCGTCCACGATCAATATCCGTTTTTTGGGTTGTTGTTTGGAAGCTGCCATAAATTTCTGGCGATGCTAACCCTGTCCAAACTTCCAAGCGAGAGAAAAAAGGAGAGCATTTGTATCCAAGCAAGCGATGACCAAAATGACCAAGCCGTTGGCTGGAATAGTGCGAACAGTTCGCTCGCAAAAAATCAGGGTGGTACTTGCTCGCGTACGGGGATATTAGCGCAGGGCAGAGCAACAGTTCTGCGGCTAGCGCGTTTGCGGGCTAGCGTCCTTGAAGGTCAAAATGTGTTGTGGACAGATCAAGTTTTTCACGGGGCTGAAAAGCCCCGTGAACCGGCAGGCTGGAAAGCCTGCCCTACATGTCTGAGGCTGTGCCTCGTTAGGCTATCACCCGCGAAGTAGCTCGCGTATCCACTCGCTTCTTGCCCAATCAAGAACCGACGCACCTTTGCTGTCCTTCACGTTGGGGCTCACACCGAAAGCCAGGAAATGCTGGATGATCCGGCTTTGGGCATCTCTCGCGGCGTCAGAGCCGCTGCCGCCGCGGCCCGTATTTTGCACGGCAAGATGACACGCAGTCGAACCGGGCCTGTTTTTCAGCAAAGGATCACAGCCCGCATCAAGCAGGCATCTGACGGCCTCGGCGCCCCGGGTGCGCACAGCCCGGTGCAGAGGGGTTGCGCCATTCTTGTCTTGCGCGTTGATCTTCGCTCCGGCTTTCAGAAGGCAGCGGATGGTTTCAACTTGCCTGCGGGCGTTCCAGGCGCAGTTGGCAAGACAGGTATCCGCCGCATAATGCAACGGACTGCTCCAACGATGATTCATGATCGAGTTTGGATCCGCGCCGGCCTCCAGCAACAATCCGGCAATCTCAACACGATACCCCGCCGCCGCCAGATGCAAAGGAGTGTCGCCCACGTAAATCCAGTGGCTAACCTTACCCCTGTACAGTTTCGCCTTCCTGATTTGCAACGCAGCAAGCGAGCCATCTGCTCGTAGCAACTGTTTCACACCCGCACGATCATCATTCTCGATCGCGTCGAAGAGCTCTTCGGGGTTCATCATGGATAAATGTGAAATCAGATTTAACGCAAAGGCGCAAAGAAGCAAGGACAAGACAGGGTATCCATGTGGCGGGAAGGCTCCGGATGGGTGGCTGTGGGGCTGTCGAGCGTTGCTGCGGACAAGAATGTCGACAAGAATGTCCGCGCTCCGTGGTGTCGGGTCGGCTATGCGGGCCTCAGATCCAGACCTTGCAGTGGCTCGGAAGAAACGGAAGTGGTTTGCTCGACCGAATGAATGGCAGCGGCGAGAGAGTTCAGATGGCTTCGGAGATTAAAATTGGCCACAAAGGCAGCGCGCAATTCCTCACCACTGTCCCGGCCGAGCATCTGGGAGAGCGCGGCGGCGACCTGATCGGGTCGTCGAGTGTCCACCAGGCCGGGATAGTTGCGCGGCAATAATTCCGGTATGGAACGCCAGCGAGTCGAAATGATGGGCAAACCGAAAGCCATGCCTTCGAGCACAACCAGGGGGAGGCTCTCGGCATGATAATAGGTCGGAAAACAGAAACAATCGCTCTGGGCCATGATCCTGGTTTTGTCCGGGCCCAGGAGAAAACCTTTGTAGTCAACGGCTACCCAGGAATTGGCGGGCGTATCGGGATGTCGGGGGTGTGCAGGCTCGGGAACTGCAGCGCCTGAGGCGCGCTCTCGGGACGCTCCCTCACGGTCGCGGCTCTGTACGGGAAAAAAGGACATCGGCAACTGCAAATCCTCCCGCGCGATGCGTGCCATGAACTCCTGCTTTTCTTCGGCAGCAATGAACTCGCCGGCCACTGTGAGATGAAAGCGGATGGGAAACTTAAACCACGCCAGGTGCGCGTTGGCCAGTGCAACGGCCTCCAAAGTATCGAACAGCCCTTTCTCCCGTGTGCAATGGGCCAGGTAAAGGATGCGGAACAGACGCGGATCGCCGTCCGTATTTTCCTGATCGGCTGCGGTGAGGCTATGGCCGGCAAGAAGTTTGCGCCGAGCTGCCTGCCGGGCTTTGCGCCGCGGCAATATTTGAGTTTCGAAATCCGGGCACGGATCAGGAATTCCGTTGGGGACGATTTTGATGTTGCGTGAGAAGAGCTTTTCGGCGTCAGCCCGGTTGTAGTTGGATAGGACAATGCTTAAATCCACTCGTTTGAAAAGCCTGTAGGTGAGGGCGCGAGTGCGCATCTGGACGACCATCTCCAGCCACCGGGCCAGGCCCGAGGCGTGCCAGTGCAGAATCAGGCGCTTGAAGAACGGCCGGCACAGGACCATGACCATCCAATCGCGCAGCACGGCGGAACGTTTGCCAGGCGCGGGGATGTAATAAAGGGTGGTCACACCATACCGATAGCGGTACCAGACAGCTTGAAAACAGTAACCCATCAGCAAAAAGAATTTGCTCAGGCGCAGGTCCCCTATGTCTTCCAGTTTTTTTGAGAGCCGGGCGTTGACGTGATAACATTCGATGCCGTGGGTTGAAGGCAGGTCAGGCGTCTCGCCTGCTTCCGAGGAACCCCTCACCCCGACCCTCTCCCCTTCGGCCCCTTCCCCCTGAGGAAGGGGAGAGGGAGAGCCCGGGGAGAGGCGAGACGCCTGTCCTGCTTTGCGTTTGCGGTGGTCGCCGCCCAACCCGCCAAGCATCAGCTCGACCATGTAACTTTGGCCGTGATGCGGCGGGGGGGTGTGGGCGAAAACCAGCAACTTCATAAATCGTTAAAACGTTAGAACCGAATACGCTCAGACCCGTGATGAGCATTTCGTATGTTTCAGTGCTTGGAGGGAGCCAGGATCATTGAGCATTTTTTATTGCTCATTAATACCAGTTCGGACCTTTTCGGGCGCCGCGCTCGACCGTTGCTGCGGACAGGAACTCCGATGAATCGCGAGCAGGTGTCCGCGCTCCGGTTGCGGCTTCTGCGCATCCGTGTTCATCTGTGTTCATCCGTGGTTAGGGTGGTCGAAGTTTTCATCGCCTCGCTCTGCAAGATGCCATTTCGGATACGGGATGTTTCGATCATCTCGATTTTGGCAATGATGCCGTCCAGGGGTTCCTCTACGGAAAAAACCAGGTTATTGGCAAGGTGGAGCGTCGTGGTTCTCGATTCCACCTCGAGATATTGGATATGCTCGCTGTTGATGACGATTTCCCCGCCTTTATTGATGCGGTTGAGTTTGATAAGAGGCATCGAAATTTATGATTTATGAATTATGATTTATGATTTACGCATTTGGAACGATGTAGCCGCCTGGCCGGCCTTGTCACTGCGCCGCAGACCTGAGTCGAAGGCTTTGTTGTGATGAACGGCTAACGTTACAGGAAGGATTTACCAGTTTTTGGCCAAAAAGGCAATGCTGTCGCAAATCATAAATCATAAATCATAAATTCTTCATCCCACCCTGAACGAGATTTTGGCAATCAAAACCTTTCCGAAACTATGCTGCAACCGTTCGAGAATCTCTTTGCGGCGATAGCGGACGATCTCGCTGAGCCAAACGCTGCTGTCCACGCTCACGAACAATGTTCCCTTGCGCAGACCCGTGGGTTGAGCGTGGGCAACGATTTCGGATGACAGCGCGTGGTTCCATACCTTCACGATCTCTGCCTCAGCGCGCCGGTGGTCCAAACGCAGCCCAGTCAGGACCTTGGGCAGAACTGCGCTGATAGGCCGTGAGGCCCGGGCGGCTGCTTTCTCGGCGGGGGCGAGATCAATCCCGCGCCATTGGGCCAGCACCCGCTGGCGCGGGGTGGCTTTAGAGGGGCCGAGGGGACGGATGGAACGATGGAATGGTGGAATAATGGAATGGTGGAATGGTGGAATGATGGAATATTGGAATGATGGAATATTGGAATACTGGAATACTGGAATACTGCGAAATC
Source organism: Verrucomicrobiota bacterium (assembly GCA_003176045.1). Classification (GTDB taxonomy): domain Bacteria; phylum Verrucomicrobiota; class Verrucomicrobiia; order Limisphaerales; family UBA8199; genus PSRM01. The sequence goes on from PSRM01000187.1 coordinate 11,152, forward strand.
ACGGGTTCGGCGTTGGGTCGGCGGAACCGTAAGCAATGTTTGATTCTTTGAGGATGAAACTATCTTCCCAATCGTGCTGTTCGCGTTTGTATTGGAGGCTCTCGATGAGTTTCTTCATGCCGTTCTCGAGTTTGTAAGCCAGTATGTCCCAGGATTCGAACTCTTCCTCGGTAATCTGATCCGCATGGCGATAAACGTGGACACCGGAGACGGATTCACCAAGAGACCCGAGCGCGAAATTCAGAGATTGCAAGTATTCGTTAATGCTGCGCCGGCAATATCCCTCAGCGATGTTTCGATGTACGGAGTCAACGGAAGCAATTTGATTGGACGCCACGCGTCGCAATTCATACTGAAATTTGCGGAAGATCTTACAAGTTAAAACGTACAGGTCTGCCGCATCCTGCCACACGCGCAGGGTCTGGTAGCCTCGATTAATATTTTTGCGTTGAGTTGGTTTCATGGGTTCCATCCTGTACAATTCCCTATGCCCCATCAACCCAGTATTCCCTCTTCGACCAACCAACCATTATTCCATCATTCCAACATTCCATTTTTCCCTTTCCCCTTTTTTCCATCCTTCCACTATTCCATTTTTCCATTTTTCCATTATTCCGTTTTTTGCGCGTGTTCATCCAGCACCAGCACTCCGTGCGGCGGCAGATCGTAGTTGCCGGAAAAAGTATTGCCGGTGAGAAAATCGTGCATGGGCTTGTAGAACTGGATGCGCAGAGAGGAGTTTTGGTGGTTTAGCAGGAAATAGAGGCGCCCCTCATCCTTTTGCCGCATGCTCACCTCGACAGTTTCCGGCACTTTGAGCAGAGGATGCAAGTTGCACATTTGGCGCAGCCACACGACTAAATCGGCATAGAAGTGTGGGTGGCTTTGGGTGCCGATGTAAATGGCTTTGCCCAGGCCGAAGTTGTTGATGGTCATGGCCGGGCGGCCGGCGTAGAAATCCTTGGCATAGGTGGCCAGCACCTGGCAGCCCTTGGGCTCGATCAGGTCGCACCAGAGCCGGGCCGGATGCAAGTGGCTGGTTGGGAAAGTCCCTTTGAAGGTCAGATGGTTTTCCTCGCCGGGCGGCAACTGGTCAAACTCCTCCACTTCAAGGCCGAACAGATCAATCATGTCGTGCGGATAACCGCCATCCGGCGCCATATTGTGCTCGTCCACCAGGCCGGTGTTGAAGGTGCTGACGAGGGTGCCGCCGTTCTGCACGTAAAGCTTGAGCCGGTCGGTCTCGCCCCCTGATATCAGGTGCAACGAGGGCGCGAAGACGAGCTTGTATCTGGACAAGTCTTCGGCGGGCCGGGCGAAATCCACCAGGATATTACGATCGTGCAAAGCCGTGTAGAACAGTTGAATGTGTTCACGCAGGTCGAAATGTTTGTTGGGCTGCATCGGCTGCGCCAGGGTCCATTCATTGTCATGGCTGTAGAGGATGCAGGTTTCGGCGGCGACACGAGTGTTCTTTAGCGACGGCGCCAATAGTTTCATCTCGTCGCCCAGTTGTGAGATCTCCTTGAAGATACGTCCGTCATTTCGCGAATTGTGCGGCAGGACAGCCCCGTGGAATTTTTCTGATCCGAATCGCGGCTGGCGCCAGCGGAAAAAGACTATAGCTGTTGCGCCCCGCGAGACTAATTGATAAGTGAACATCCGCAGCACGCCGGGCCGGACTAGCGAATTGACCTCCTGCCAATTCACGTTGCCCGCTTTTTGTTCGATGACCCAAAAACCCGCGTCGCCATCGGGGGTTTTGATGTCGGTTTTTTTGAGCGAGCGCAGCATGTCAATCTCACAGGCGGTCTCGGCTGATTTTGCGCGGATGGCGGCAGTGCTTTCAATCGAGACGAAGTCAATGACTTCGGCGAGGTCAAAATGATCAAAGCGATGGATCAGCGGACGCAGGTTGGTGGTAACCGGGCAGTTGGGCGTGATGGACCGAAGCAAGTCCGCCTGCATTTTGACAAACTGCACAATGGTATCGCTGCAAAATCGGCGCCAATCCAGAACCAGGGCGGGGTTATGAACCGTGGGCGCGTTCATCGGCATCGGCACTTCCTGCCAACTCGACACGACCTGGCCAAAATGCCTCAAGCCCATGAGATTGTTTAACTTTTCAACGGTCTCGTACTTCGCCTCGAGCCAGAAATGCCACTCTCGCCGGGTGTCTTCGTTAAAGGAAGCTTCCGTGAAGTTGCCGCCGATGCCGTTATCAATTTGCCAGGCGATCAGTTGTGGATGGTTGCCCAGGGCCCTGGCCATGGCTTCCACGATCTTCTTCGAATAATCCCAAAAGACATCGCTGCTCAGGCATACGGCGCGGCGTGTGCCTTCGCGCTTGATCAGCCCGCGCTCGTCCACGGGCAGCAGTTCGGGGTGTTTGAGCGTCAGCCAGAGGGGCGGGGCGGCCGTGGGCGTGGCCAAAACCACCTGGATGCCGGCGCCCGCGCAAAGGTCCATCACACGCTTGAGCCAATCGAACTGGTATTTGCCCTCCTCCGGCTCGCAGAGGCCCCAGGTGAACTCGCCCATGCGTACCACGTTGATGCCAGCGGTTTGCATGAGTTCGATGTCCTTTTCCCAGGCGCCCTCGGGCTCCTGGGCCGTTCCGGCGTACGGATAAACCCATTGTTCCGGATGATAATCCACACCGAAATACATAAAG
>PSRM01000223.1 GCA_003176045.1 Verrucomicrobiota bacterium
CTCACCCCGGCCATGGGCGATTACCTGAACATGCGCGGCAATGACATGGGCAGCATCGTCACCGGCATCCACGCCAACGAAAACTTTGGCCGGGAATGGATGCAGTTATTCTCGATCGGCCTGAACAAGATGTGGCCCGATGGCTCACTGATGCTCAATTCTCAGGGCAACATTATCCCAACCTACGACCAGAACGTCATCATGGGCATGGCCAGCGCCCAGACCGGCTGGAATTATTACCAGCCTCTCCAATCCAACGGACGCCTGACCAACTACTGGTATCCTGCCTATAACCCGACCAACCCCATGGCCCTGGTGCCCACGCATCATGAACTGGGCACTAAACTGCTCCTCGATAACGTGATGCTCCCGGCCGCCCAGGGCTCGCAGACCTTTTTAACCAACGCAAACTACGATCTCTACGGTTTGCAGGACCTTGAATTGGCCCTCGACTCGATCTTCTACCATCAAAACGTTGGCCCATTCATCGGTCGCCAGCTCATCCAGCGCCTGGTCACCAGCAATCCCAGCCGCGATTACGTTTATCGCGTGGCCCAGGTTTTTAACGACAACGGGTCCGGAGTCCGCGGCGATATGCAAGCCGTCATCAGCGCTGTCCTCCTCGATTACGAAGCTCGAGCCACGAATTTCACCGCTCTATCCACGTACGGCAAACAACGCGAGCCGCTTTTGCGCGCCACGGCCGTCGCCCGCGCCCTGGCGCCTGCGCCGCTGACCGGCAGTTATAGCGAGAACGGAGACCGGCCAATCACCATTACCACCGGCCCGGCGCATCACTTAAACAATGGCGACAACGTCTTTTTGTCTTTCGCCGACGGCTCAGGCCAGGTCCCGCCCAGCACCAAGGCCTTCTCAATTCAGAGCACGCCGGCCACAAACGTTTTCACCGTCAACGCGGCGGGCCTCGCATCCGGCACCTACTCACAGTTGACCAACGTAACGGTTACCAACACTCTCGCCGGGGGCATGATCACCACCAACGTCATCTTCGCTACGGTTAACGGCCACGGGCTGAGCGTGGGCAATCCCGTTTACCTTGCATTCACCACCGGCGGCGCTTCCAACGGGGTCTATCAAATCATCACCTCCACCAATGCCAATACTTTCTTCCTGACCACCGCCGACACGAACAAGATAAGCAGCGGCAGCTGTCTCATGCCCAAGTTCTCTCTAAACGGCGGCCTAACCGGTGGCGGCTACTCGCAGGCAGGCACCACCATCACAATCAGCACGTTCGATACTCACTGGCTGCATACCAGCGACAACGTTTACATTCATTTCAAATCCGGCACGGCCGTTTCACAATCATACCCCGTTGCCTCGGTCCCGGATGCCACACATTTCACCGTCACCGCCAGCAGTTCGGCCTCACAGACGTTCAATACCCTGGATGTCTATCCGCTGACCGCTCCGCCCCTGGTTCGCTCCGGAACGAACTTGATCCAGTACAGCGCATTCAACATCGGCGCCACCGATTCCAGCCTGAGTCAAAGCCCGCTCAACTCCCCGACGGTATTCAATTTCTTTTTCCCAAGTTACGAATTCCCGGGCGCGCTCACCGCCGCCGGGTTGACGACGCCTGAGTTCCAGCTAACGTCCGACACCTCCGTCGCCAATCAGATGAACTTTGTGGAGCAAGGCATCCTTAATAACAACAATAACACGAATGGCATCACCAGTTTCAATAATCACGGCGGGTCACTCGTGTTGGATGTCAGCCCGTACATGACCACCAACTACGTCGGCAGCACCGGCATACCCAAACTCGTGGACACTCTCAGCTCGCTCCTGATGGGTGGACAATTGTCGCCTTCGGTGAAAACCACCATCGTAAATTACGTCACAAATACCAATAATTTCTCGCCGTCCTCCGCTACCTACATGCGCGACAGCGTCCAGGCCGTCACCTACCTGCTCATCAATTCCCCCGATTTCACGATCCAAAAGTAGATCTGAATGCTTTAACCACAGATGAACACAGATGAACACGGATGCGGCCGAACCGCGACGGAGCGCGGACATTCCTGTCCGCAGCAACGTCCAATCGCCGAAGCGGCCAAAAGTAACCATGTAACCCATTTAACGATTTAACTCTTTTAACTGATTTAACTGCTCCGCCACATCCTATGTCCGACAAAGCTCCCTCCATCACCCGCCGCCAATTCATGCGCCAGGCCGCCTGCGCGGCCGTCGGCACTGCGGGCCTGACCTGCGCCATTCGCGATTTGCGTTTCATGAACGCCGCCGTTGCCCAAACCGGCATCAACGATTACAAAGCGCTGGTCTGTATTTTTCTCGGGGGCGGCAACGACTCCAACAACCTCATCATCCCGACGATCCAATCCGAATGGAACAACTACGCCGCCATCCGCACTGCCGCCCTGGCCATTCCCTTGAGCGGCGCGCCTTTCAACATCATCCCCATTTTCCCTCTAAGCAGTGACAACCATGATTACGGATTGCACCCGGCCTGCCCCGAATTGGCCACGCTCTTTGGCGAAGGCAAGCTGGCGTTCCTGTTCAACGCCGGCACGCTGGTCTTCCCCATGACGCGCGCTCAGTATCAGTCCGGCGTGCTCCAAAAACCGCCGCAGCTTTTTTCTCACGCGGACCAGGTCACACAATGGCAAACCTCCGTGCCGAACCAACCTCCTCTGACCGGCTGGGGTGGCCGCACCGCCGACCTGCTTGCCGCCGTCCAGCCAAACGCCCCCATTTCGCTGACCGTCACTCTCGCCGGCGCAAACACCTTTGAAGTGGGCACCCACGTTTCCGAATATTCCGTCGGCACTTCCGGCGCCATCGCTCTCTCGGGACTGAGTCCCGGCACGGCCCGCTACACCGCCCTGACCAACCTGCTGGCCCTTTCCTATCCCAATCTCCAGGCTCAGACCTACGCCAACGTCGCCGCCCACTCCATCAACACCAGCTCTGTCCTCAATAATGCGATCGGCAACACCTCCGCAGCCAATTATTGGACTGTTCCTTTTCCTTCGGGAACCATCACCTCTCCAACTGGCGGGTCCGGATTGGGCACCTCGTTGGGGCCGCAGCTCAAAATGATCGCCCGCCTGATCGAAGCTGGAAACCGTTCGGTTGCGAACGGCGGATTCGGGATGAAGAGGCAGATCTTTTTCTGCTCGGTCGGCGGTTACGACCTGCACACGGGCCAGACCGCAGGCCAAACTACCGCTAACACAACTCCCACCAACGTCGTGCAAGGCCCTCATGCAAACCTCTTCGCCGAGCTTAGCCAATGCATCCTGGCCTTCCAACGCGCAATGGAACAACTGGGCCTCTCCAACAACGTCACGGCATTTACCGCCAGTGATTTCGGCCGAACATTTCCCAGCAACAGCCAGGGCAGCGACCATGGCTGGGGCAGCCATCACATCATTGTCGGCGGCGCCGTCAACGGCCGCCGCACCTACGGCACATTTCCCGTGCTCACCGTTGGCGGCCCCAACGATACCAGCACGGGTCGTTGGATTCCCACCACCGCCATTGACCAATACTTCGCCACCCTGGCCACCTGGTTCGGCGTAGACAACACCAACCTCAGCACCGTCTTCCCCAACCTGGGCAACTTCGCAACCCCAAACCTCGGCTTTGTCTGAGGAGTTGCGGACGGCCTCGTCCGCGTTCGGAGCGCGGACAGCCTTGTCCGCGCAAGCGAGCGCGGTCACCCGCTCGCGATGCACAAAGAGGGACAGACGAATGGGGACAAGCGAATGAAGAATTCCTGAACCCTGAATCCTCACTGGCTGTAATTCGTCTGTCCCCATTCGTTTGTCAAAATCTTCGCGTCTTTGCTCCTTTGTTGTTTCTCTCCTCTGCCCGCCCAGCTTTTGCTAAACTCGGTGGATGAAAAAATCGCTTCTCGCGATCTGCCTTGTTTTTTTGGTGGCTGCTCTTTTCTATTGGCTGCAACCTCCTCGACACCTGCCTCACAGGTCCGTGCCCTCCACGGGTACTCCTTTTGCAAATGTAAGTTCATCCTCAGTGCCGCTCCTTTCGCCTCCCTCCAATAGTCCCATTGCCGCCCCACCCACATCACTTCCCCCCTCGTCCTCGAATCCTCCTCCCACTCCTCGCCCTTTCGCCCCCTCTCTCCTCGCCTCCACCGATTCTGCCGCGCCCACCCTTTCTCCTAAAACCGTCCTCTCCAACGTCCGCAACGCCGTCCGCCAATACGGCTCCATGTTCGGCGGCAACCCGGTCGGCACAAACCAGGAAATCACTCAAGCCCTCAACGGGGACAATCCGAAACAGATTAATTTCCTAAATCCCGACGCCGGCATGAGAGTCAACGCTTTGGGCGAATTGATTGATGCCTGGGGCACTCCCTACTTCTTCCACCAACTCTCCGCCACCGAAATGGAAATCCGCTCCGCCGGCCCGGATAAAGTTATGTGGACTGGGGATGATCTCGTGACGAAATAAAACTTAGTCGCAAACTTAGTCGAGAACTTAGTCGAATCTTATCTCTTGAAATCTCATTCCGACAAAGTTCTCGACAAAGTTCTCGACAAAGTTTGTTAACCCCGCTTAGCGGGATCTGCGGTTAAATCTTCCTTCAGCCGCTTCCGCGGACATCACCATCGCCAACGCCTCCCTCGCCGACGCCTCCGGATCATCCAAATAATCCGCCTCCCAAAATAGAATATGCTTTGCTCCAAGAGACCGCGCCCGAGCCGTCTGCGCCGCGAACTCCCCTGAACTCTTCGGCATCCATTCGTATGGCCAGATCTCAACTTTCCCTCCGGTGTCGCTTTTGAGTTCCCGGCAAGCCTCTTCAACCGATCCACCGCCTTTGAAATAGCCTGCGGGCGAAGCAGCATCAATGAGCCCCTCACGCGCCCACGTGACGACATCACACAGCAAACCCTTCAGGTTCCCTGCGATCCGATCGCCCAATCCGCGATAGCACCAGGGATTGGCCAACAGAACGGCAATCGGCAAGCCTTTCCCACGCCGCTTCACCAGCCTCCTCACTCGCCGCATAAACTCCGTCCGCGGCCCCGCTCGGAAATGGACCCATCGCGGATCATCATTCGGGATTTTGAAAGGATCATCACGATACTTGTGCTTAAACCCTTCCACCAGCGGCGCCTCGTAACCGTAATTCGCCACGCCCTTCTCGTCAGTCTGCGGATTGTCCCGCACATCGCCCGTTCGCAGCCAATCGATGAATAATCCATCCAAATCATACGCTAGCGCTTCCTTGATGATGCCCAGTTTGTATTCCATGACTTCCGGAAAAACAAAACTGAGCTGCGAATGGTATGGGCGTCCATCCCGCCGCACCCATCGCCATTCCGGATGCAGCCTCGCGAAAGCCGCCGGCGCTCCCCAACCATGGTCATCCTCATTGATCGTTACCCAGGCGTGAATCTCGATACCCAACTCGTGTCCAACCTGGATGGCCGCAGCGAAACTGTCGAAGTCCTCATAGTGAAGCGCAGAAATCATTTCCGAGATGGATCGGTTCGAATGGCCACGCCGTTGGTAATCCATGTGAAAACTGTCCAACAACACCTTCTCCTCCGCAGTGCCCGGGTTATAGAACTGGTCAAATTCGTAATTCTCGGCTGGCAGCACAAGCTTGCTCTTGTACATCGCCCGCCCCGCATCCAGCACCCGCCAATAGACCTGCGACATCCCTGCGGCTTTGCAGACCGACAGCATGTGCCTCACGCCCTCAATGCCCCAAACAACCTGAGGCCGATTGTCCTTGAGCATCCAATCGCAATGGGTCAGTGGCGTGCCGAAGACCAGCTTTTTCGCAGTGCCCGCGCCTATCACCTCAGCGGTGCCAGATCGAGTCAGTGTGAAGCCGGAGGCAATGCCGAATCCTGCGGCGAGGCTTCGACGCAAAAACTGACGGCGATTAAACAGAAGATGGTGTTGCATTTTCTGGCATCGTAGTAAAGAGCAACCGCAGTTGGCGCAAGTAAAAGTGGAGCCGCACTCCACATCAGGCCCTCGCGAGATATTGGCGAATTGCCCGCTGCGAAGGCAGGACCGGTTCGATACTGTAGACGACGTCAGGAGTCGAGCAGATCAGCAAACGCTTGAAAATGGATGGACTCGTCACCTCGTCCCCTACAATAAGGTCGTCATGAAATTGGCGCTGCTGCGAAGTGCTGCGAAGGATGGTTGTCGAAATTTTGCTTGCCTGTACAGCCATTTTTAAGTTAAGATGCTAAAACGAATGCCAGATGAGTTTCGCGGGGCGAGCCCGCCCCGTTAGCCACTCTCCTGTTGTAGCTAAAGTATGAAAGCAGTCTGTACTTCCGGCCTGCGTCCCCAAAGGACCTGCCGCTTATCGAACTTCACCGTTTCAATCGTTTCTGCGGCTGTCTCTTTCCTGTTTGCCGCGGCACCCACAGTTCTGCTCGCTCAACGGCCATTGGGCGTCGACGTCTCGAGTTATCAGGGTCCCAGCGTCAACTGGTCCCAGGTCAAAGGGGGCGGCTATACCTTCGCCTGGGCCAAAGCGACCGAGGGCACCGGCGTTATAGATGCCGATTTCACGATCAATCAAAACAACGCCAGAACGGCCGGAGTGTATATCGGCGCTTATCATTTCGCCCATCCCAACGCAAACACGCCGGGGGCAGAGTCCACGTATTTTTGGAACGAGGCTGGCTCTTACATCAGGAACGACGGCCAGACTATCATGCCGATGCTGGACATGGAGGTTTTCTCAGGCAGCGCGGTCGGCGCGACCAGCTATTCGGATTGGGCCAACCAATGGTGTACCACAATCAAAAATAACTGCGCTGCCCAGGGTGTGAAGGTGACGCCAGTCATCTATGTCAGCGCCTGCAATGGCTGCTTCTTCGACTCCTCGGTATCGCAGTGGATTCCGTGGATAGCCGATTACAACGGACAGAACCCGCAATCGGGCACGCCCTGGAGCACCTGCACCAGTTGCGCCGTTTGGGGCTCCGGGGTCTGGGATGTGTGGCAGTACTCCAGCAGTGTCACAGTACCCGGTGTGACGACGGGCTCGTGCGACACCGACGTGTTCAACGGCACCTCCGCGCAAATGATCAGCACGCTTTTGGCAACTGCCACGGTCACGAACTCCGCCACTCTGGTGGGCAGCTACGGCATTCCGAACAGCGTGTATACCGGTGCTACGTTCGTTGCTTCGATCACTTTCAAAAATACCGGCACCTACACGTGGACCAACACCGGCACTCCTTATCAATTGAGCGTCCAGCCCTCTGGCAGCACCACCTGGGGAGTCACCACCGTTGCTATGCCTTCCTCCCCCATTAATCCATCCACGAACGTCACATTCACTTTCACCGCCACAGCGCCAATGACCATGAGCAACTATGTGTTCTCCTGGCGCATGATCAATGGGGCCAATGCGTTCGGCGATACTTTCACGACCACGATCCTCGTGACCAACACGCCCACCGTTTCTGGCGGCACCTGGTGGGGGAACCAGGACATCACCCCGACGACGCTGGGGCATCCCGGCACTACAACAGCGTGGGCCACAGCTTCCGACTGCCGGGGCACCTATTGGTATATCTACAGCCATTACGTGTCGTGCGCGGGCCGAACGTTCTACATGAATTTCAATCCCGGCTTCGTGTGGAATGGCCGGGGCTACATCCACATGGACTGGCTGCAAGCCGGAGCAAATGGGCTGTCGGTCCTGACAATGCATTACCTCAATCAACTGGGCAACCAAACGGGCGAAACAGCGACCTTTGATGACTGTGGCCATACTAACGCCCAATGCACCTTTTTCGGCATAAAAGACGCGGAAGTCAAAGATGTTTATCAGTACAATGGCATCTATCGCAACGCCGATGAAGACTCCAACGGCGCTACCTGCGGCAGCGTGTGTGGCACCATGCCCAGTGCCGGTCGCGAAATTAACATCTACGGTGACAAATGGGTTTACCTCAATGATTGGGTCACGTTCGGCGGGTTCGGCAACACCACCGGCGTCTCGACCGTAGGCTGGACGCCGCCCTTCGGCGAAAGCGGCGTGTACGTGTACGGCGCCGTTGATACCACCCACGGAAATTATTTCGCGAGCAATCTCTACGGCGGCCATACGCCTTATCGAGTGCAAACCGGCGATTGCGGCGCCAACAACAGCCCCGGCTCCGGCAGCTACCCCAACTACCTCAATTTCCAGGGGAACGCCGGCCAGAATGGCAATAACAACTGCGCCAACTGCGATGGCTACGCCTTTGCCTGGGTCCAGGCCAGCGCCACCGCCAGTCCCCAGTGGGGCGTCGGCTCCGACGACGGCAACCGCATCTGGCTCAACGGCACTATGATCGCCGATAACAATACCGCTCGCGGACTGACGTGGGACCAGGACCGTTTTCTGCCCGGCACCAGCCTGGGGACGGGGTGGAACCGAGTTCTGTTCAAGGTACACAACGGCACCGGCCCATCATCAGGGGTCGTCAGTTTGCACAGCGGGGCCGACTTCCATCAAATCGAGCCCAACGTCTATATGCAACCGGATCGTTACACCGGCTACAGCACGGGTTACGAACAGGATAGCTGGTATCCCACGATTACCCCCACCAGCTTTTATTTCACCAGCACGCCCCAGAACTCCTTCGGCTACTACAGCAATAGCACCACCGTCGTCACCACCGGCACCTCGGGCATCAACGCCGGCTCGCCAGTTCCTTACTGGCGCACCATGCAGTACCAATGGGGCTATGGCACTGGTGGCGATTTGAATTACGCCGACGTCAGCGGCACTCCCACGAGCACTTCCTGGTCCCATACGCAAACCGGCGTCACGGGTCATCGGCGATTCTACTTTTTCGCTGTGAGCCAGTCGGGGCGCACCTCGTTCCAGAGCAGCGGCAAATCCGGCGGCTCGACCTTCTCCGATACCGGCAATTACGGTAGGTACTACGATGTCTATATAGACAACGTGGCACCGGTCAATCCCGGCTTCTCCAGTGTGACGTTCGGCAGCACCGGCCAGATCAACCTCACTTGGACTATTCCTTTGGACCAGGGTGTGAACATTGCGAACAACGCCAACGAAGCGCGCACGGGTCTCGTTTCAGGCGGAGCTAATGGTTACGTCCGGGGTGACGTCGGTGTGCAGGTTTATCGAAATAACAGTGTCGTTTCATCATGGGGCACAAGCACCTCGCTCAACGACACCGGTCTGGCAGCCAACACCGCCTATACTTATACAATCGAGGCGCGAGATAACAACGGCGGCAGCCGCGGCGCCTGGAACAATACCACCGGCCCGCAAGGCACCAACACCGCCTGGACGCTATCCGCGGCCCCGACCGCGGGCAGCGTCACACCCGACTCTGCCACTCCGCCAGTCGGCGGCACTGTGAATTGGACCGCCGTGGGCGGTTTCGGCAGCGGCACCATCCAGTACTACCGTTACGCCTGGGATACATCCGCGACGCACACCTGGACGGGCTCCGAGCCGCAATGGTCCAGCGGCACGCTCGCAACCGTGCCCACCTCCACGGGCGCCTGGTATCTCCACGTCCAGGGCTACAACGGCGCGAATGTCGCGAACGGTAGCTATGATTATTCCGTCAACGCTGTTCAGGCCACATCAGGCACCGCCATCGTTTCTTCTCAGAATCCCTCAGTTGCAGGCTCGAACGTGACCTTCACCGCCACGGTTACCGCCCTCACCGGCTCGGGCACCCCGACCGGCAATGTCGTTTTTTCAGCCAACGGTTCGCCTTTCAGCACGAATCTCCTTGTGAGCGGCAGCGCGATGGCCACCAATCTCTTCCCCGCCCCAGGCACCAATACCATGGCCGCGCAATACAGCGGCGACGTCTCCTTCCTGAGCAGCACCGGGAGCCTGCAGCAGGTTGTCCAATCCAGCAGCAGTGTTTGCAGCCAGACCAACGTGCTGCTCGGAATTTCCGCCAACACCGACGGCTCCTTCACCCTCACATTTCTGGGCACCCCGCAGGCATCGTACTACGTCGTGGGTAATTCCAGCGCCGTGGGCGGCGCCTGGTCGCCTCTGCCCAACAGCACCAATCTCGTCAACGATCCCAACGGCTACTGGCAAATCACCGTCTCAAACTCCGCCCTGCAGCAATTCTACCGCTCCGTGGCAATCGCTCCCTGCCCGTAGCCCCCGGTCCTAATCTTTCTACGGAGCTTGCCTTGTGCTTGCGTGCAGGAGCTATAAACATGGCGCCCCTGACGGAGCTTTGCGCAACAGGCGCTGCTTCGCGTCAATTCGTGAAATTCGTGTCTGGCCTGAATCATTGTAAAAACGCGCCCGCCACGGCACACTAGACTCGTGAGCCCACACCGCTCGAAGCCCGGCTCTGGTTGGGCAATATCACGTCTGGTAGAGCCGCCCTCCTGGCTGCTCGCCCTGTTATTGGCTGGCATCACTCTGGTTCTTTACGCCCCGGTCCGCCACTTCGAGTTCGTGAACTACGATGACGGCAAAGGCATTCTCACCTGCAGCATGATTCGCCAGGGCCTGGGCTGGCAGTCCGTCGCCTGGGCCTTCACCCATCGGCACATGGGCAATTGGCAGCCGTTGACCGCAATGTCGTTCATGCTCGATGCCAACCTGTGCCGCCTCAAACCCGCCTGGCCGCACATTGAAAACGTCCTCTTCCATATCGCGAACTCGATACTGCTGTTTCTCCTGCTCAAAAATATCACGGGCGCGCGCTGGCGAAGCGCCTTCGTGGCCGCACTCTTCGCCTGGCACCCATTTCACGTCGAATCCGTCGCCTGGGTCTCCGAACGCAAAGACGTGCTTTCCACCTTTTTCTTCCTCCTAACGCTCATGGCGTATGCCCGATACGTGTTGAGGGTCGAGGGGCGGGGGATGGGGGACGAGTCCAAAGTCCAAAGTCCAAAGTCCAAAGTCACTCCATCTTCCGTAGCCATTAGTCCGTGGTCCGTGGTCCGTGGTCCGTGGTCCGTGGTCCGTGGTCCGTGGTCCGTGGTCTTTTATCTGGCCGCCGTGTTCCTCTTCGCCCTCGGCCTCATGTCCAAGCCGATGCTCGTCACCGTGCCGTTTGTTCTCCTCCTGCTCGACTACTGGCCGCTCGGGAGGATCGAGGGTCGAGCGTCGAGCGTCGCGGGTGGAAGTCCGGACATGCAACACGCAACACGCAGCACGCAACACGTTTCGCGTTTACTCCTCGAAAAGATTCCCTTCTTCGCCCTCTCCCTGGCCATGTGCTTCATCACCATCGTCTCTCAAGAACGCTCAGGAGCCGTTGCCGAGCTGTCCGTCGTGCCATTACATTCCCGCCTGGCCAACGCCGTGGTTTCTTATGCTCGTTACCTCGGCAAAACGTTCTGGCCTCGAGACCTGGTCGTCTATTACCCCCGCGTGCTGGACTGGCCTCTGTGGCAAATTGCTGGCGCAGCGATATTATTAGCCGCGATCACCGCGGGAGTGCTTCTATTGGCCCGGCGCAAGCCGTACTTGTTGATCGGTTGGCTTTGGTTTTTGGGAACGATGGTCCCCGTGATTGGCCTGATGCAAGTAGGTCTGCAAGCCATGGCTGACCGCTACACCTACATCCCGCTAATCGGCTTGTTCATCCTGGTCGCCTGGGGCCTGGCCGACTTGTTCGCTCAAAGTAGGTCAGGCGTCTCGCCTGACCCCCTGCGCACCGTAGGGGACGACGTAAGGAGTCCTCTTCTGGAACAGGATGCTGCAAACGGGCTCCTCACGTCGTCCCCTACACCGGCTGCCGGCAGCCTCAGCAAAAAACCCCACCTTTGGCGCCTGGTCTCGGTCTCCACTCTCGGCGCAGCCTCCCTCATTGCCTGCCTCGCGCTCACCGCCGCACAGCTTCCCACCTGGCGCGACAGCCTCTCACTTTTCAAACACGTCGTCGCTGTCTATCCGGATACGCCTTTGCCCTACAGCAGCATCGCTTCGGCGCTTTATGATCATGAAAAATTCGCTGAGGCAATCCCTTATGCCAAAACTGCTTTGCGTCTGAAACCGGACTACGTGGATGCGCACAATACCTACGGCCTGTGTCTCTGGCGCCTCGGCCAAACCCAGCCTGCCTTCGAGCAGTTCAATGCTGTCTTGAGCCAGCACGGACCGGATGCCACGGTGCATTATAACATGGGTTTGGTCTATGCTTCCCAGCACGATCTCGAGCGGGCAAAAGCTGCTTTTGCCTCTGCTCTCAAGCTTTCGCCTGATTTCGCCGAGGCCCACAACAACCTGGGCAATCTGCTGGCTACCCAGGGCGATTTTACTCAAGCAGCCCGTGAATTCCAGGCCGCGCTGATTTGCGCGCCTGACCTTCCCGAAGCCCATTACAACATGGCCCGATGTTTTCAGGAGAGCGGCGCGCCACAAAAGTCCATCGAGCAGCTTGCGCTGGCCGTGCGCATCAAACCTGAATATGTCCAGGCCCGCCTGGCTCTCGCAGGAATGTTGGTATGGAGCGGACGGCCCGCCGAAGCCGCGCCGCATTATGCCGCCGCCCTGCGACTCCGCCCCGATCTGGCGAAGACAAATCCCGACCTCGCCTCCGCCTTCGATCGCCTGGCGGCTGCCTTTGTCCAACAAAACAACTTCGCCCAAGCCGTCAAAGCCGCCGAACAAGGTCTCCGCCTCGCCGACCAGTCCGGCCAGCCGCGCCTCGCTGACCAAATGAGAAAACATTTGGCGGATTATCGCACCATGGCCGAGTTCCGACCAAGACCATGACGCGCAACGCAAAGGCGCCTCAGTCCGGCAGACCGCAAAAAACCTCGGATTTAACGCAAAGACGCCGCGGCAGGATCGGAGCGCGGACATTCTTGTCCGCAGCAAGCCGGGGCGGAAATACACGTCATGAATAATCTGAAACTGTGGGCGTTGGGACGTTGCTGCGGACAAGAATGTCCGCGCTCCGGGGCTTTGCGCCTGCTTGTTTGCGTCTTTGGGTTAATTTCCCTCGCTCATTTGCGGCTGGTCACGATATGGCCGGTGCGCCTTGAACAGTTCCATCAACTCCTGATTTTTTGCGGCCCGCTGCTTGTCGCCCGCGGCCTGGGCGGATTCTCGTGCTTTTTCCGCCATGGCCACAGCTTCGTCAAAACGTCCAGCCTCAGCGTACGCGACTCCCAAGGTCCCGATATACGCAGCCTCCTTGTAATGAGTCAGTTCGCAAGCGCGTTCGGCTAATTTTACCGCCTCCGCCCCATCACGATACTGTGGCTGCGCGCTCGCCGATCTGATCCAGGCCATATTATTCAGAGCCGCGGGCAAATCAGGGTTTAACTTCAGAGCCTTCTGATATTCAGCGATGGCGTTGGCTGTCTCTCCTCGTCTCGCCAGGGCATCTGCAACTATGCAGTGATCCATCACGTAGCTTTGCAGATCAATCAACTGTCGAAGCCTCATCGAATAAAATTGTTGTTCACTTGAAGCCAGAGGCCAATCTGATTTCTCCCAAATCTCATAAGAAGCCACCGTGTGTCGTAAGCGGAAACGATTCGTCACCACCCAATAGAGGGGGCTTCGAATAAAATCCCAGGCCTGATCGGCTGCCAAATCTCGGTGCGCCAGACGCTTCTGTCCCAAAACAACGACATACCTGGGCGGACTTTCCATCAATTTCTGGCCGATTTCCTCGATAAAGGATTTGGTGAGCGCCATGTCGAAAAGCGGAGTGTTCCTGGACCAGGGTTCTGCATGTGCGGCGCAATAGATCGGCGTGTCAAAGGCGTCCAGTATCGCTACGTCTCGTCCGCCCGGCGCGATGGCGCGCACTGCAGATGCTACCTCTCGAAATTCCTGCACGAAACCACCGCGCTCATCCGGCAGACCCGCTACATCAACGGGCTCGGACATCAGCGAAAGCCCCGGCTCATTTACTCGCCGAAACAGCGCGCTCGCCAAACTCGGATATCGCCTGAATTCCGGCTTTGTCAGCAACAGCACAACTACTCCGATAAGAACAAAGCTCAGTAACGGGGATGGCCACGGATTACCCGATAGGAGCGCGGACGCCCCCGTCCGCGCGAATTTTGCGGCCTGAAACAACAGCGCAGTTGCCACTGCCGCAAAAGGAACAAGCACGCGCCACATGTAAAAAGGATGAGATCGATTCACAAACAACAACAAACAAGCCAGTCCGTAAGCAGCGACAACAGCCAGTAACGCTTCCCCATCAGTAACGGCACAATGCAACGCGCGCGTCGCAGCCCAAATCACCACAGACAGGAACACAGCCACTATGCAAATGAAACTCAGCAGCGGCACATCCGGCAGCTCCGCTATCGGCATTGCACTCACTCCCCACGATCCGAACAGGAACAGCGGCTCGGTCCATCCGCGCCAGAAAGCCCTGGTGAGCAAAGCACCTCGACTCGCGTAGGCCAGCAATGGCAGCAACGTCAGTGCAGCGAAAGCGCAACCCACGACGAATACCAACGCGGCGCTCCTGATTGGCTGCGACTCGCCCGGAGCGCGGACGCCCTCGTCCGCGCGTCCCTTGGCGTTCTTGGCGCTGCCTTCGTCATAGCGCAGATTTCCAATCTGCTGTATCGCAGTGCTTCCAGCCTGCGAGCCGGGCGCGCGCTTCTGGTCGGACGGTCTGCCGATTGGAAGTCGGCGATACAGCAGGTTGGAAACCTGCGCTACGGGCTGTCCCGCCAGCAGCAGCGAGTACAAGAAAAAGGCCGCCATCAAATAAAGCCCCGTCTCCGTTTCAAAAAAAATGCCAAGGCCAATCGCAACACCACTCAGCTCGAGCCACAGAAACCGCCGCTGACTCTGATACTTAAACAGCGCCCAAAAGAACCAAACGTCCATCGAATGGCGCATCAATGTCAGCGAAGGCGCCGTCCAGGGAACCCCCGTACGATGCATTCCCGTGAAGATTTGCCAATAGACGGCCAGAACAACTCCAATCGCTGCCCAAACACTGTTCTGAAACACACTTCGCAGCAGAAAAAAAAGCCCAATAAAATAAATACAGCCGTACGTGATCTCCACGCAAACAAGGTTGGCGTAAGTCAGCGCGGAGATTCGCGCCAGGAAAGAGGCCACCAAAGGCCAACCGATTCCGTACTGCGAAAAAATCTCTGTCCCAAACGCTTTCCCGTGAGCGAACGAAAGCGCAGGCGCCATGAAGAAGAAGTTTAAGTGGTGGAGGTTGTCAGTTTCCAACATTCGCCCCGCCAGCCATGCCGCCGCCCCTCGAGGAACCGCTATAACCAGGATGATCACAGCCGGAATACCCCAGCAAAGGAGGCGGTCAGCGCCGCGTGAGGGGACGCGGCCTACAAGGTCCTGTAGGCCGCGTGCCCTCACGCGGCGTTCCGGATACTGTTGAGCCGTGCCATTTGGCGCTGGTCGTAGAATTCCCCCAGCCTTTTTGCTCCGCAACTCCACCACCGCACAGCCCACCGCCAGCACCGCCGGCACGAGCAGCCTGAGTCCGTCAAACGTCGGCAGTGGTTCGCGGACAGAACTGTAAATTGGCCCAAATTCGTGCGAGGCAAAGTGCGAAGACAGCAATAAGAGGAACGCGCCCATGCTGAGGCCCGCAAGACATCCTAATAAAAGCGCGGCAGAAAACATGGCGGCTGCGCCTCTCGTTAAGAACTCCTGGTTTCCTGGAGCAGCGGATTTTGCCGCATCCCTGCCCGTTCCTTCTCCAGCTTGTTTCGCAAAGCGGACAATTCTCGACCTCCACCAGAACGCACTCCCCACAGCGGCAACCATACTGAAGATGATCCCCCCAACGTACAAGGCCATATCCCGCTCTGGCCGCACCCACAGACGCCCTAACACCGTAACCTGATTTTCGAAACTCCTGTCATGTGAAACCCCGAACAGCAGGAACGCCGTCACCGTAAGCTGAAGGCTCAGCGATAACGCGAACAACAGCGGGCCCGCGAGATGGAGGTAGTAGGAATTTGCAGCGATGCCTTCCGGCGGTGTCCGAACAAGCTTTCGCCGCAAGCCCAGGCTCATGATAGCCACTATGGTATCGCGTTGTGGCGAAACCACAACGTTTTATCGAAATGACCCAGGCAGAAGGTTACCCTTTGCGCCTTTGCAACTTTGCGCCTTTGCGTTAAAAGTTTTTCCTACTGCCCCGGCAAAATGCGGTAACACCTTACTCCCGTAGTGGGCGCGTTGGTGCTCGTGTCCGCCCACACTTGCTGATTCTGCTGCAAGACCAAATTGGTTAGCGTCATCCAGGCGTTTGTGTTCAGCACGTCATCGGTGCGTTGAATGATGTAGCTATAACCGGCTACACCCCCAATGTTTATGCACGCGACCTTCGCCTGGTTCGTGCTGGCCGGGACTGGCAAAACCTGGTAATAGCGTGTGCCCGCGCGGAACGCATTGGCGCTGGTGTCCACCCATAACTCTGGATTTTGAACCAGTGTCAAATTAGTCAGCGTCATCCAAGTGTTCGTAGTCCCAAACATGCCTCCTGGGTAATAACTGCCCTGGATCATGTAGTTAGAGCCTATCACCCCGCCGATATCTATGGACGCGCATGTCCCGACATCCATGCTGGCCGGAATCACCTTGAACTGGGCGCTATTGGTCACGCTGCCGTAAGGACTGCTGACTACCACCGAATAGTTGCCTCCATTCGTAAGCTGCACCGTCGAGAAGGTGTAAGAGGAATTTGTGGCCGAGCCAATGGCCACACCGTTCTCGTACCACTGATAGGTCAACCCCGAGCCAATCGCGCCCACCGACAAAACAGCGCTCCGGCCCCAAATGCCCGTCGCCCCGGTGTACGACATCGTGATGCTGGGGGACATGCTGAGGATAGCATTGCTGCTCAATTGCGAACTGCCCGCATTGCTCACCAGCACGGCGTAAGTGCCCAGGTTCGATAGATTCACGTTCGAGATGATCAGCGGATTCGAGGTTCTGCCGATCCAATTGGTTCCCCTGAACGTCCATTGATAAGTGGGGGCGGGAAATCCACTGGCTTGAACGTTAAACATGGCCGTCCCGCCTGCGGGCACAGCCTGATTCTGCGGCTGTTGGGAGATGTTCACCGGCACATAGACAACCACGTTGGCCACATGGCTGGTCGCTGAGCCGTAAACATTCGTGACGATCGCGAAATACGAGTCGGTGTTGTTGGTCTGCGCCGGATTGATGACATAGTTCGTGCTGGTCGCGCCCGAAATTGCTCCCGCGCTCTTATACCACTGATAACTGAGTGGTGGCGTGCCTATGGCTGCCAGGCTCAAATTCAGCGCGCTGCCCGCAGCCACTACCGTGTTCGATGGGTCCTGGGTAATCTGGGGTGACATCAGGACCGTCACTACCGCAACCGTGCTCGTAGCAGCACCGGACGCGTTCGAGACAATCGCAAAATA
>PSRM01000001.1 GCA_003176045.1 Verrucomicrobiota bacterium
GAAGGAATATGACGACGGGCAGGTCCAGGCGCTGCGCGGCGTGGATTTCCGCATCAAGCAAGGCGAGTTTGTCGCGATCGTAGGCCAGAGTGGCTCTGGAAAATCCACCCTGCTCCAAATGCTGGGCGCGCTCGACCATCCGACCGCGGGCACGCTGAAATATCGTGGTGCGTGCCTCGCTGAGAGCGGCGACCTCGCCTCCTATCGCGCGCACGAGATCGGTTTCATTTTCCAGGCCTTCCATCTGCTCCCGACTTTCACCGCCCTCGAGAACGTGCAGATCCCGATGTTTGGAACGCACCGCTCGGCCCACGAGCGAAAACAGCGGGCCCTCGAATTGCTGAAAGCGGTCGGACTCGAATCGCGTCTCCATCATTTTCCCGCCAAACTCTCCGGCGGTGAACGCCAGCGGGTCGCCATCGCGCGCAGTCTCGCCAATGGCGCGTCCGTCCTGCTCGCCGACGAGCCAACCGGCAATCTCGACACCGAAAATGCGGACCTGGTCCTCAACCTGATCGTGGGCCTGCGCCGCGAGCAAAACTTCACGCTCATCCTGGTGACCCACGACCAGGGTATCGCCCGCCAGGCCGCGCGCATTATCGAGATGAAGGACGGCCGAATCGTCTCCGACGGCCTCAAACCTGTAGCAGCCGAGGTAACGAGGCTCTAAAATCCTTGTGTACGACCCGGTTACAAAAAGATTAGAGCCTCGTTACCTCGGCTGCTACAATTGATTCACACCCTCTGACCAATTACCATGACCTTCTTCACCGTCGTAGCCCGCGGACTGATGCGGCGGCCCGTGCGCACCGGGCTCACGATCGTTGGCATCGCGATCGGCATCGCCGCGGTGGTCGCGTTAGTGGGAATCTCGCGCGGTTTTGAAACGAGCTGGCAGACCGGCATGAAATCTCGCGGCACCGACGTAGTGGTCAGCAACATGGGCAGGGGGCTGACCCCCAAACCATTCAGCGCCAAGGCCCTCGAACACATCGCTCCCCTTCCCCATGTTGCGGAAATCTGCGCCTTGCTCGTGGACGTGATCAGTGTCGAGAACGCGGACATGATGATCGTGTCGGCGCGGCAATGGGGCGGCTTTTGCTGGAAAAACCTCAAAATCGTCTCCGGCCGGCTGCCGAAGGACGGCGCCGAGCGGGCGGTGGTTTTGGGCAAGACCGCCGCTGAAGTGCTGGGGAAAAAAGTCGGCGATACCCTCCAACTCGAAACCGAGGAACTGCCTGTGGTCGGGATCGTTGAAGGCGGCGCGGTGGTCGAAGACGGGTCGGTCATTCTGTCTTTGCCGCTGCTCCAGGAAATCACCGGCGACCAGGGCAAAATTAACGTCATTGACCTGCGCGCCACGCCCGGGACGAGTAAAGAGGAGCTGACGCGGCTGTGTGAGCAAATCAACGGTCTGGTGCCCGAGGCTCGAGCCGTCGTCGCCGGCGAGCACATCCGTGACAGCCAGGCCTATCGCATGATCCGCGCGATGAGCTGGAGCACCTCGCTGCTGGCTGTTGTCGTCGGTGTGCTCGGCGTAATGAATACGATGCTCATGACCATTTTCGAGCGCACCCAGGAAATTTGCGTGCTGCTGGCCATCGGCTGGAAGCGCAGCCGGATCGCCCGCATGGTTTTGTGGGAATCGGCCTTGCTCGGGTTTCTCGGCGGCGTGGGCGGAGTGCTGATCGGCGTGGTCGGTGTGAAACTCATCGTCACCAGTCCGGCCATCCGCGGACTGCTCGAGCCCGACTTGAACCCACAGCTTCTCATGATTTCCGTGGCCATCGCCGTCGGGGTCGGGGTTTTCAGCGGCATCTATCCCGCCTGGCGCAGCAGCCGATTCATGCCCAGCCATGCCTTGCACTACTAACCCGGATATTTCATGCCGCGCACGAAACGGAGACGGCTTGTAGGGGACGACGTAAGGAGTCCTTTCGCGGTGAGCCGGGCCAAAGAGGGACTCCTTACGTCGTCCCCTACAGCGGGTATGAAAAATCCGGGCTAATATCCCCCACTCTAATTTTCACGCATCAACTCGCATGAAATCACCCCGCCTTCTCTCCATCGCCGTCGCCCTCACTTTCCTGCTTCCCTCCCGAGCAGCCGACAGCCCATCACCGACAACCGCAAACGACCTCGCCTCCCGGCTCTCCGCTCTCCGCCAGGACGGTTCATCCTACGTGCGCCTGCGCATGGAGATCAATGGCGCGACCAAAGAAACCCTCCAGGTGCAAATCAAGGAACGCCGCACGAAGAGCTCTTCCGAGGTCGTCTATCAGGTGCTTTTTCCGAAGGAACGCAAAGGCGAATCCGTCCTCCTCCGCAAACTTGGAAACCATGCCGCAACCGGTTCCCTTTTCGCGCCGCCGGATACCGTGCGCCCCATAGACGACCTGAAAGCGCCACTGCTTGGCAGCGACCTCTCGTATGAGGACGCCATCGACAATTTCTTCGCCTGGGACCAGCAGTCAATCGTCGGCGCCGAGGAAGTGGAAGGCGTGAACTGCCAAATTCTCGAATCCAAACCAGGCAAAGACGAACACTCGACCTACGGCAGCGTGCGCAGTTGGATAGACGTCCATCGCCTCGTGCCCCTCCGTATCGAGAAATACGACACCTCCCGCAAACTCCTCCGCCGCATCGACACCACCCGCATCGTCGCCGAGGGCGGCCGCCACATCCCCTCCGATCTTAAAGTGACCGGAGCGCGCCCGGATTCCTCGACCCTCCTCGACGGCTCTCGCATCTCGCACAACGTCACCTACACCGACCACGATTTCACCATCGAAGGCCTCAAACAACTCACCCCTCCGCGCAAGTCGGCGGACTAACACCGCCCCCATTCCCAAACTTAATCGCAAACTTAATCGCAAACTTAGTCGACCCTGTTATCCAGCACCCATGAGAAGAGATACCACCCAGTCGCCCCGTCCTGATCTTGATTTTGCTATCCGCGAGGTTCGCGGGCAAAGAGTCATTCTCGATACTGACCTTGCCCGAATTTATCAGGTCCAGACCAAAGCTTTGAACCAGGCGGTTAAGAGGAACCGCAAGAAGTTCCCGCAGGACATGGTGTTTCAGCTCAAAGCCAAAGAAGCGCGGCAAATTGCGCAACCTGTCCAATATGCACGACGCCTCGTTGCCACACCGAACCGGTCACAATTTGTGACCGGTTCCCAAAAGCACCGTGATCCACGCTACCGCCCGTTCGCTTTTACTGAACACGGTGCCCTCATGGCGGCGACAGTGCTGAACAGTCCTCGCGCGGTGGCCATGAGCCTATATGTGATCCGCGCATTCGTCAAAATGCGCGAGAATCTCGCCGCCGACACTGCTATCCTCAAACGCCTGGCCGAAATAGACAAAACCTTGCAGGTCCACGACGCCGCGCTGGCGGAGGTTTTTCGGAAACTGCGCCCGCTGCTTGTGCCTCCTCCCCAGCCGCTCAGGCCCGAAATCGGCTTCCACGTCAAAGAAGACGAAGTGCCGTACCGCGTGAACTCTGCCCGCTAACGACTGATCACTGACCACTCTCCCGCGCTCTGCCCT
Organism: Verrucomicrobiota bacterium; assembly: GCA_003176045.1. Classification (GTDB taxonomy): domain Bacteria; phylum Verrucomicrobiota; class Verrucomicrobiia; order Limisphaerales; family UBA8199; genus PSRM01. Next base: position 3,553 of record PSRM01000001.1, read on the forward strand.
CTGCCCTCCACCTGGCACCTGACACCTGACACTCTCCCCTCCCCTCCCCTCTGGACCCTTGACAGCGTGACAATCTGCATTTTACTAGGCTTTTTTCGCAGTTTACCCGTGCCAAAACCCGTGACGGAGCGGTGACCGAGCCGTGACCAGAAAGAACGTCCACCAATTATGATGGGCTTAGGGGTCCCTGGAGCCGTTAACCCCGTTAAGGCCTCGGTGAAACCGAGACGTGGTGGATCTCGACCCGTCAACAAGGCGTTAAGAGCCGTTAAGAGCCGTTAAAAAGGAAAATGCTTAGCTTGACGCGAATGTGCTCAGCGGGAGAGTGCGCCACATCCCGGCGCTCTGCTTTAAACAGCCTGAATGAAAAAAGTGTAGCAGCCGAGGTAACGAGGCTCTCCGCCAAAACCGGGAATCGGATTCCATATTGAAGAAGACGCGGTGCCGTACCGGGTGAAGCGCCGCCCGGCTACTCTCTGACCTCTGACGTCCGTCCTCCGCTCTCTGTTTCCGTTTCCTCCCGTTCTATTCTTGCCGTCCCCTCACTCCTGCTCCTCCTCCGCCCCCAGATTGTAACCGATAGTCCATAGACGATGCGGGCTTAGTGTAATCAAATCACAGGAAGGCCGCATTTCGCCAAAAAAGACCTCGTGCCGTCGAAGAAGCACGGCAATCGTGTTTCATCAGACGCATCCCCTTGCGGAACCCAAATCACCAAACCCCGCCGCGCGCGTGTCAGCAGGACACGATATGTGTTAAGAAGATATCTGCGATCCACCTCCTTCCTAAGGTGACCCCACCGCGAGCCGCTGAAGCACTGGTGTCGCCAAGTTCCACTTTGCTGGTCGAAAGAGAAGTCCCCACCCCAGCAAAGCCCAACCCAATCGAGTTCCAGTCCCTGGCATTCGAATTCGGACGCTGCCACTTCCAGTTGGTTGGAAGACCGGATATCCGGCGGCAGCGCAAGAAACCAGTGAATGTACATATCGCGGTTTCCTTGGCGAAATCCGGACGACAGCTCGAGTCCTTCGGCTCGGTGCCTCAGAGCACCCGAGCTGGCCACCAGCCCTGCCCGTTGCTGTCCTCTTGCGCGAAATCGCAACCAGGAGCGAGCCGCGGAAAGTGAGCGCGTCATTGCGAAGGGGAACTCCTTAAGGTCCGGCATGACCGCAGCGGCGCTGGAAGCATCTCCCGCCAGAGCCGCTTCCACCCAATCCGCCAGCCTCCTCGCACGAAATGTCCGCATGTTGACTTCGAGGTGTAGCGATTTTTCTGTCTGAACAGAAAGCGTCCCAAAGTCTCCTCCATCGAATAACGTTTGGCCCGCAGTGCTTGCGTCCCGATCAAGGGCTTTTGGGGAAACTGCTACCTTCCAGTGTGGAAACCGACGGCGGAGCGTGCTGCCCCACTCGGATAAACCAGCTTCACCGCTATGAATCTCCTGACCACCTCCAACTAGGGCCACCAGTACCGCCCAATCCTGGTGGCGCTCCATGATAGACAGCATTGTTTCCGCCTCGGAAACATCGCGGTCGTACTTTTTTCGGCTTTGTTCTGCATTCCATGCACGTTGCGCCTCATCAAAGATAACAACCCTCTCGTAGGCCGGCTTATCGGGTTTTTCCAAGGCGTCTCGAATGAAACTGTGGACATTGTCGACGAAGTGGACGTCCCGCTCGCTGCCGGATTCATTTGTGCGCCGTTTATGATCCCGAACAAGGGCCGCCTTGACGATTTTCACCAACGGACCGTTTCCCGACAGAAACACACCCGCTGGCCGCCCCTCTTTTCGTAGGGATGGATTATGGACCACGTTTAGGCCTGCGAGCGTCTTTCCCGCTCCCGGAACTCCCGTGACGAAGCAGATCACCTTCTCCCTGTTGGATTGCGCCTGCTGAATTATCGTTACGATTTTCTCAGACGTTTCCTTCAGGTTTTTGGCGCCCGCGTGAGCGATCTCGCTAACATTGTGCCCGGCGAAAAGCACCTCGGCGGCCTCAATTATTGTGGGTACAGGATGGTAGGCAGAATTGTCCCAAGCCGCTGGCTCAATCGGTTCAGAATTCGGTTTATGCTCGGCCTGAAATGTCGTGAGAATGACCGCTGTCAATTCTGAGGCATTGCAGCGAATGACTTCGCGGACCGCGTCTGCGTGCCGTTGTGCTTGGATCGTCTGATGTTCGGCCTGTGGGACAACGGCGAGAGGGATAATTACGCGATCATGGCTGGCTTCGTGAAAGTCACGAAGATCGACCGCGTAATCCTCGGCCTGGCGGTCAGTTTGCAGACAATGCTTACGGTCGCGTGTCTTAAACTCGAAACAGAAGATTATGTCCTGGGCCAAAAGTACTGCATCCAATCGCTTGGGACGACGGGGGATAGGGTATTCTAGAAGAAGCGACCAATCTTGAGCTGCCGGATCACGGCCTATAAGTTCAGCGCAAACTGATTTCAGGATAGGGATTTCAACCTGCCACGCCTTGATCTGGCGTTTTTGTAGCTCGTTGTGCTGGTGAGACCCTGAAAGGCAACCAAGGACCTCCTCCGCAGCGTGACCAAGGAATTCAAAAAGCCTGGCTCGATAAAAGGCGGCCATTCCTACTCCTTCACGCCAAGCAGCCACCCGACCTTCACATTCACAGCCTTTGCGAGCGCTACCACCTCGAAATCCAACACGCCTCGGATGCCCGTTTCGATTTTGGCAATGCCGGCGCGATCTATCTGTACGCCGATCTCAGCAAGCCGATCTGAAAGCTGCTGCTGAGTTAGCGATGGTTTCGCGGCGGCCCGAGCCTTTTTGACGCGCAGGCCAACGAGATTCTGACTGGTCTGACCCATTTACGGTCAGCCAGGCTAACAGGTTCGGAGGGAAAAAGTGTGTTCTAGGATAGAACATAGCCCTTGCGGGTAGTCCAGTACCAGGGCAATTAATTGGGCATGACGACCACCGGATCCCAGCAACCAGCGAACAAACCTGATCCCGCCGCCATATTCGCATGCGCAATGTCGCTATGGGAGTCATGCCACGATGCCGCTACTTACGATCCCACGCTAAACCTGAGCGAGGCCTATAATGGAGTGGATGAACTCATGCGGCAGGTCATGAGGGTGGCAGAAGAATTCGAGCGTTGGGCGTGTGATCACGTTTGCTTCGACTCGTTGGGGGATGTTTGGCCTTATCTCTTGGAAGACAGATTTGGCAAAGCCTGCTTGGAAATTCTAGAACCGATAGCCCTGGCGCGGTTTGATCGCGCCGATTGCCTTCGCGTCGCGCTGCGCATGCGACTGCCTATCGCACTAGCCCCTGATTTGCCAGTGCCAATTGACGTCCGCGTTGCCAGCCCGTTGGCCAACTCCGGTTTCCGCGAATTCAGGATTCAGACGGTTCGCGACCGGATTGAGGAAGATGACACAGAACCGTTTGTGGCCAGTAATGACCCGTTTGACGCAGATTTCGGATTATCATATTACTCTGTTTACGGCGTAGGTGAAGACGGATCGCTGCAGCACATCGCAAACCGCCGCAGCTATGAAGAGGCGGCAAACTTGCTTCGAATGCTCGTCCCGGGGATCGCATTGCCGATCAAGCCGACTTCGTGCTCGGAACCGCAGCCCTGAATTGCGCAGAGCCGAACGGCCGGCGTTATCCGTTAGCCCATGCGGTGGAGTAGCGAGCGGACGAATTTTTCCGGGATGGTGTCTTTGCCGCGGATGCGGCTCATATTCCAGCTTCGCCGTTGCTTTGACAGCCAGTCGCGCGTAGGCGCATGTTAGTGCGGGAGAACGGGTTGGCAAGTACTGAAAAGGGGTTCGAGAAAAGGGCTCCGCCCTTAGCACCGTTCATTTCCCCGGTCCCTAATCTCAACCCGACACATGGCGAAGATATTTGGTGTGACCGCACACAACAACTCGCGCACGGCAGTTCGCGCTTCCTAAGCACTAACCAGGCAGTTGAACAGGAGATAACAGAGAGAACAGAGGCTCGCGCGTCTAAGGCAAGACCGTTACAATTTCCAGCCGTGCCAGACATTGACAAAACAGGCTCCGATCCGGATATTACTGGGCACTATGCGGACATTGAGCACAAGGGACAAGAGGCGACGGATCGACAGAGTGATCCCTGCGCCGGGATGGCTGGTCAAGCGCATGGAGACCTTGCAGCGGATGCCGCCGCCTACCTCGAAAGAAGTGGACACTCACTTCAAAGCCTCGGCGAAGATCCGAAGGCAATTGAACGCCAAGCAGCCAGCCTGATCGGTTGGGCGCTGGCAAAAGGTTGCGTCCTGCCCGCGGATTATACTGTAGGGCTGCCCAGGCAAGCTTCCACGACTGCGGAACACCAGGTGTTTTATCGCGCTGCAGACAAGCGCGCCGTGAAGCTGACTTATCCTGGAACGTCCGGTGCAACCCCCGACCCCAAAGGCGCCCAACGGGCAGCAAGCCCTTTATTCTACTTGCACCGACTCGCGCTTATGAATCGGGTCTTCAAATCCGGCCTGCTCGTTGAAGGACTAATCTTTGGACCGTCCTTTGTAATTGGGTTAGCTGGAGACCAGCCGAGCATTGTCACCTCGCAACCTTGGATACGCCCAGCAGACCCGGAGCACCCGCACCCTTCCTATCCCGAGATTTCGCGGTTTATGACCTCACTGGGTTTCGAGGAAATCGCTCGCTCCTATTACGGGTGGCAGAGGAAGGAGGATGCCATTACCATTTTCGATGCCCGCCCCGACAACTTCATCAAATCCGCGGAAGGGGTGGTGCCAATTGATTTGGTGATTTGCGAAGCACCCAATCGGCCAGGTTCATAGCACCGTTCAATTCCCCGGTCAGTAATCGCAACCCGGCACATGGCGAAGATGTTTGATGTGGCCGCACACAGCAATTCGCGCCAGGCATTTCGCGTTTGCGTCCGATTTAACGCAAAGGCGCAAAGGGGCAAAGGCGCAACCAATTTTCAGGAAGGTTTAACCGCGGACTACGCGGATTGTCCGGGCAGAACCGTTAAAGCTGGGCCTTTCAACAGTGATCCCGTAGGCCTTTTCCAGGTCCTTTCCGATTTGGGCTCTCGTTTTGGTCTTCGACAACGTAACTCGTTATCTGATCAAGTCCCACTGGGACGCAGGGCCGTCAAAGGCAATCTTGAGATGGTTCAGAATGTTCCTTCCCAAAACTCCCTCGGGTTGGTTGATCAGGAGAAATCGCCCGCGGAAAGTCAGCCCCAGGAAAACAAGGTGAAGATCCACCGAAAGAGTTGTACTTCTTGTGCCATCAAAACTTGCGAGATCATAGACCTGGGACGGAGCCCACTCGCCGCGTCCCGCAGTTCAACCAACGCTACGGGCGCTGCCGGACTGAACCGAACAGCGTCATACCTTGGCATCGGAGATAATTGTGGTCTTAAACTCCTCAGCTTGCTCCGGATACGCCAAACGGGGACTCATTATCCGCGCTGCGCCTGGCTGGGCCACACCGGGAATGACGAAATAAACCTTCGTTCGTTCGGGCACGTGGACATCCTCAGGCAGCTTGATCTACCCGTTCACGACGATGCCTTCAAACGTTGCTACATTCATGATCTCCAGCCTTACTGGCTAAGCGACACTAACGCCTGGTGCAAGCCATGTCAACGCCTGTAGCCGGAATGTGGAACACCTTCTTTTCACCCCCAACCCGCGGCAGGCATTTCGCGCTTCCTAAGCAGTAACCATGCAGTTGAACAGGAGATAACAGAGAGAACAGAGGCATAAACATACAAAGTCCGAAGTCCGAAGTCCGAAGTCCGAAGTCCGAAGTCCATCCTCCTTCGCTTCCTCCGGCGCTAAAGCTATGGCGGACAAGAAAGCTACGGAGGACGAGAAGTCCAAAGCCTCGCGAGTGCGTCGTTGCCGGGCCTGCGTTTCCAACCTACGGCAGCGGATCAGGATGGATTTTTGATTGCAGCCGTCCGATTTAACGCATCCGCCTGCGCTAAGGCTTCGGCGCTACAAGAAGACGCAAAGGAGCAAAGGCGCAAGGAAAATACAGACGGGAATTGGCAAGATGCCTTAACATGCCTTTATTTAATTAGCGTCCATTAGCGTTTCATTAGCGGTTTAAGAGCCGATTTAACGCAAAGGCGCAAAGACGCAAGCAAGCGAATGGGGGGCAAACGAATTTTTTAACCGCTAATGAACGCTAATGGACGCTAATTAAAAAGGGCGTGAACATGCTTCGGAATACTCGGTCGCGATTTCCTGCATGATTTCACCCAGACCGCTATTCCATCCGGCAACGAGGGCGGCGGGAGTCTTTTGCTTGAGAGCGGTCTTGCGCACGGCCGTCTTATCCAGCAGAACTTTTCCGGGGCCGCCATCCTTCACTTCGTAAAAGAGGTAGTGCATTCCAACAATGGCGACCGGCTGCGTGCCTTTGCGGAAATCTCCGTAGAGTTCATTTACCGAAATCTCAGCCACGACGTCGGGGACCAGGCCGCTGCCGGGATCGGCGACGTGGCCGAACGCGCCGCTTTGTCGCATCCACGCGCGAATGGCATGGGCGATCGCGCGTTCCGGAATGACCGCAAACTCCGCGTAAGGATCATGTTCATAGCCGTCGTCCGTCGTTCGGTAGGTAAGCGAGCGGTCCTGAAAATGCGGTGCAACCGAAACGCGGGCCAGCGCGATGACGTTGGTTCGAACCGTGGCCGCCGGAGTGGCCGGAGGAAGCTCGAATACAAACTGCTGACTCTTCCATTTCGGATTCGTGGCGCAGCCGCACATCACGATGGCCGCAAGAATGGTGAACCAAAGCGTTCTCATTTCTTCAGTGAGTTGGAACGCGCGTAAGCTGTTGAGCCTTCGCAGGTTGGAAACCTGCGATACAGCAGATTGGAAATCTGCGCTACGGACTTTGTCAATGGCCCTGCTCATTTCTTCGAGGGTTTTTCCATTTGGGGAGCCGGTTGGGGAGGTTTGCTGAACAAGACGGAAGAAGGCTGCTGCTGCAATTTGTGCAGCAGCACGGTCAGTTCGTCCGTTGCGGCGCGAACGTTCGCCAGCGAGCTGTTCAATTCGTCCGTATTCACGCTTGTCAGCAGGCGCCGCAGATCTGTCACGGCGTTGGCTAGTTTCTCTTCCAGCGCCGTGGTGTCGCGGCCGATGGCAGGCAAATCCGCGCCGTTGATCGCAGTTTGCGCGTCCGCCAGGGTCCGTTGAATACCCCGGTTGGTCTCCCTGAATTCAACGATCAGCGCGTTGGCGTTCGTTCCGACCGCGTCAAAATCCACCTGTGCGATCTTCTCCAAAAGGTTGGTGGCGGCACCAATCAAAACCTTCGCCCGATCCAATAATTCCGAGGCGTCGAGATCCTCCAGGTGGCGCAGCGTCTTCTCCATAGAGTTCAGCACGCGAGTGAACTGATTCGGCGCAGATGGAATGTAATAGTGCCTGGGTTTCCATGGGACCGGCTCGACCGGGTATAACTTCAGGTCAACATATTCGAGGGAAACGATGTTGGCCCCCAGGAATCCCTGTCCCTGCACGCGGGCGCGAAGGCCGCGCGCCACCTCCACGTCGAGCATCTGCTGAACATCTGGCGCCTCGGCGATCCAGGGAGTGCCCTTAGGGATTTCAAACTGAACGAGAACGTATTGTTCCTTGTATTGGGGATAGTCAGCCCCGACGAAGTCAATGCGACTGACCTTTCCTATGGTCACGCCGCGCAACTTGACCAGGGCTCCCACCGACAAATTGTCAACTTGCCCCGGAACATAGGTCTCAAAAACTTCCTGGCGGCCGAAATAGCTTTTCAGCCCCATCGCGAACAAACCGCCGATGAACAGAAGAGCGCCCGCCAGGACGAAAAGACCGATCCTGAAGTTATGTGCTTTGATGCTCATGCCACTTGCCGATTCATAAATTGGCGCACCCAGAGTTGCTCGGCGTGATCGCGCAGCCACGCCGGCGTTCCTTCAGCCACAATTCGCCGCGCTTTGGGATCGAGCACGACCACGCGGTCGGCCACGGAATATATGCTGGGCAATTCGTGCGTCACCATCACAAATGTGATATGCAATCCGCGCGCCAGTTCCCGGATCAACGCGTCCAGGCCGGCGGAAGTCATAGGGTCGAGGCCCGCGGATGGTTCGTCCAGAAAAAGAACGCACGGATCCAAAACAATTGCCCGGGCGATGCCGGCGCGTTTCTGCATGCCGCCGCTCAAGTCCGCGGGAAGTTTTGTGGCCGCCTCTTCCAGGCCGACCAGCCGCAGTTTGGAGAGCGCGATCAAGTCCTTTGCGGGCCCGGATAGATCGGTGAATTCGTCCAGGGGCAGACGGACGTTTTCCACAGTTGTCAGGGAGCCAAACAGCGCGCCGCCCTGGTAGAGGACGCCGAATCTGCGCAGGATCCTCATACGTTGGTCGCCCTCGGCCTCCACCAGGCTCCTGCCGGAGATAAGTATGTCGCCGCGCATCGGTTTGTAGAGACCGATCAGGTGCTTGAGCAGCGTGCTTTTGCCCGAACCGGACGCCCCCAAAATCGCGAATACTTCTCCCCGCCGCACGCCGAAATTTATGCCTTCCAGCACTGTGCGGCCCCCATAACCCACAGCCAGGTCCCGCACTTCGATGATATGGTCGGATCCTTCGCTCATGTCCTCAAGGTGTAAGTCAACGCCGCAAAAACCGCATCCGTCAGGATGATCAGCAGGATGCTGGTCACGACGGATCGGGTGGTGGATTCGCCGACCGCTCGGGGTCCTTCGCCGGTTTGCAGCCCCCGCAGGCAGCTCACCGAGGCCACGATTCCGCCGAAGATGATGCTCTTGCACAGGCCTTCAGCCAAATCACCAAAATGCAATCCGAGTTGAATCTGGTTCAGAACCATTCGCAGCGGGTAACCCAATCCGAGCAAAACCGGAATGCCCCCGAGCAAACCCGCGGCCATGGCGAAGATCGTCAATACCGGCGTCAAAAGAATTCCGGCCACCACCCGTTGAACCACCAGGAACTGCACTTGAGACAATCCCATCGTCTGGAGCGCGTTCAATTCCTCATTCACTTTCATGGTGCCAAGTTCGGCGGCGAAGGCCGATCCCGACCGGCCGGCCAGCATGATTGCCGCCATAACCGGTCCAAGTTCGCGACAGATGGTCAACCCGAGCAGGTTCGCTACCAGGATCTGCGCGCCGAGGTCCGCCAAAGACTGCGCCGACTCGAAGGCGATCACCATTCCGACCAGGAACGTTAGCAACGACACAATGGGAAGCGCGTTGACCCCGGCTGCTTCGAAAACCCGCATCACTTCCCCCCACCTCATGCGCCGCGGGTTAAAAAGGCTCCCCACTACGCCAATCGTGACTTCGCCGACGAATTCAACCTGCTCGCGCAAATCGCGCAGCCACGGCGGGACTGCCGCGCCGAGGTCCTCGATAAACGA
>PSRM01000354.1 GCA_003176045.1 Verrucomicrobiota bacterium
CGGGCTTTTCAGCCCGGCGGCCATCGGGCGGCTGAAAAGCCGCCCTCACCGGCAGGCTCGAAAGCCTGCCCTACCTCCTCGAACTTACGTCCCGGAGCACTGAGTCACGCATTTTTGAACCTCCGTCTCAGCACCAACCCGCTGAGCAGGCCGGCGCCCATGGCCACCAAACCAGCCTGGTACGGATGCGCCTGGAGTCCCTGAGTGACCTGCGTCTTCATTTGAATTGGGTTCAACCGGTGCTTTAGTTCGCCCAGGTGTTCCTTCATTCGGTGCTCGGTGGTTTCCACCCGTTCCTGCAGTTCCTCGCTGGACGGTTTTTCGGAGCTCTTCTTTTCGGGCTTGGCGTGGGCGACGGAGCCTCCGACAAGATCCTCTAAAGTCTCGAAAGTCCGCTCTGGAGCGAGAGACTCCTGCGAAAGAGCTTTAATGGCCTTAAGGAGCAGGACCCCGCCTGCGCCGACGACCAGCAACCCGATAGCGGCGAAGCCCAGAAAGCTTGCAAACATCGGTTGCAATCCGGCGAGGGCAAACGCCCACCCCAGCAACCAGCCCAGGCCGAACAGGAAGAGGATGAGGCCGGCGTAAACCGTGAACCCGCCTACCGCTACGACCGCCGCGTTCCGGCCCATTTTCGAGATTTTTTCGCTCAGCTCGGTTTTGAACAACTGAAGTTCCTGACGGACCAGCAAGCGAGTGTCGCCCGTCAGGGCTTTGAAAAGGCCAAGAATTGAATTTTTTGCGGCAGTTAAAGCTTCCATGTTTCGATCTCCTCGACGAAGTGCGCTCTCTGGAGCGCGGAACCGGTGCGGTCCAACATACTAATCATCGCACTCGCCCGCGCCTTTTCAATCCTCTGACACCCTCAACGGACTGGGGTCAAGACCGCAAAAGAAATGAACGGGTTACGCCCATCCTGCGTCAAAGAGGCAATGAAGCCGTTCCGTTCGACTGGGGCGCTGCTTGTCGCGGCGGCAGTGGTACTTTTGACGGGACACGGGTTGCTATCGGGGGAAGCGGGTGGGGATTCAGCGCCGGGCAAACTTCTAAAGCAGGCGCCGGCGCCGGACGGGGAAGCATATTCGTTGGACCAGCTTGCGCCTGAGTTGGCGAAAATCCTGAAGGCCACACAGGACCAAGAGCCTGCTCAAGGCGGGCCGCTACCTTGGCAACCGAGTGGTAGCACTAATCTTTTCCTGACGGTGCCCGGCCTTTACCCAAACTTCTCCTCATCCAGCACCAATATGCTTTCCTCGAAGTTGCCCAAGCCTGGGATTTATGAGGCCCACCCTTACACTATGATAGTCATAGTTCCCGGACCGCAGCCCGATGACAAATGTATCGTTTCGGCAAGCAGAGAGACAGACCGGAACATGCCGATTATCCGGCCTCAGATAGAACTGGTGCCGAGGAAACCGAAGTAAGTGGGAACGGAGCGCCGAATTCCATTTCGGCGCGATTCTGTCCCCAATTTCCGACGCGCCGAAATGGAATTCGGCGCTCCCCGGGTACCATCAGAAATATTGGCGCTCTTGGTGGGCCAAGCGAAAGCGGTCCCGACTGGATCGGGACCGCACTCCAAGACCTTCGGAATTTCGCGGCATCTACGAAAACGCGCTAACGTCTTGGAGTGCGGCAGTCCTCTGCCGCTTTCGGATACCGGGTGATGACCGACAGTATGTAATCGCACAGCTCCGCACCAACTTACTTCGTGCCTGACTCTCGCCTGGGAGATGCTTATGCTTGTTTCGCCGCCAAACGGAGGTGCGTAATTCGAAAGACGGCGCCGTGCGGTTCGTTGGGGAGGCATTGGATTTCCCAACCGTGGGCGAGGACAATCTGTTGAACGATCGCCAGGCCCAGACCTGTGCCGGTTTTTTGCGTGGTGAAGTAAGGCTTGAAGACTTCGGCCCGCTGGTCGGGCGGGACCCCGGGGCCGTTGTCGCGGACTTCCAGCGTGGCTTCTGACGCGTTAAGCCGCTGGGCCAGCACCTCGATTCTGCCGTCGCCATTGACGGCCTGGATGGCATTTAAAATCAAATTGAAGAGCGCCTGGCGTAACAACTGTTCATCTGCTTCGATGCACAGCGGCTCGCCTTTCAATTCGAAGCTGATCTTCTTCTCTTCCAGGTCATAGCCGAGAGCGCGCCCGATTTCCTTCACCACGGGGCCGACCGATAGAGCGACGCGACGGACTTCGCGCGGACGCGAATAATTGATGAACTCATTTAATTGAGCCGCCACTTTGTCGGCTTCGGCGATGATGTCGCGGGCTTCCTGGCGTGTTTCGCCGGGGGCTTCGGGCTGCCTGGAGATCATCTGGGCCAGGCCGCGGATAATGTTGAGCGGGTTGCGCGTTTCGTGGGCCAGGCCGGCGGCGGCCAGGTTCATTTCCCGCAGGTGCGTGTTCAATTCGCTGGCGCGGATCAGGCGGATTTGAAGTTCGGAGGACGTGGCGAGACTTCGCCAGGCAAGAGCCGCCGCCACGGCAGCAAGGGCACCTAAAGCAACGATGATGGAACGCAGCACAAAGTCCTGGATAGAAGCGGCCTCGAGCCGTTCGGTGGACATCGCCAGGACAAGGCCGTGGAGGCCTCTTTTTTCCATAAGGGCTTGAAATTCTTTGTCATCGGCTACGCCTCGTAGCCAGGGAGGCCGGCCGCGTCCGCGGAAACCGCCTTCGCGCGGGCGGCCAGGGCGGTTGGTGTCCGGCGGCGGGCCTTCGGATGGGGGCAGGTCACGACGAGCCTCGTTGACGATTTCGGGATTCTCGGGCGGTTTAGTTTCAGGAGGCGGGACGCCGTCGAGAGGGGGGGCAGACGGGACGCCTGACCTGCTTTCGCGTCGGGGGCCTTCGTTGAAGCGGTTGGTGAAATCTGAACGGCGCGTGAGGAAGGGGATATTCGTGGCGCCTTCGGAGGTGAGGATGGCGCCAAGGTCCACGGGGTTGACCAAAATGACACGGCGGGTTCCCCAATGCTCTCCTTCCTGAAGCAAATCTTTCTGCTCCAGATCAATCGGCGCGCCGGCCTCCACAAGTGTTTCGCCCTGCGCGTTGAGAAGCACTACGGACAAAATTTGGCTGGCTTTGAGCAACTCGTTTGTCGGGTGCGTAACGATGGCGTTGAGGAAGTCATCCAGGCGTTCCGACGGGATGGCTGAGCCCGCCCAAAACCGGCGCATGTTGCGGATGGAGACACCGACCATTTTGGCGACCTCTTTCGAGCTGTTCCTGAGGTCGGTCTTGGCAGCTTCGCGGACGCGGACATGCTCTTCGATTTGCCAGCCCACAACGAGCACCCAGATTGCCGCCAGGAGGGCGTAAACCATGGGGGAACGGCGGGGGGAGGGCATTCGAAAAGAGTTAAATGGGTTAATTAGGTTAAATAAGTTAAATAGGGGCTGGCGCCCGTCAGGATGGTGGCATGGTTCAATGGTGCTTAGCGGGCTTTGGAGGCAGATCATTGAGGTACCTGTCCAACTCCTGCTCGGAAAAGGACTTGGCAGGATCCATCCTCAGACGTTCGGCCTCAGAGAGGGCGGCAACCTGGTTCGGGGCCTGGACGACGTGAGGCGTCAGGAAAATGATCAGCTCGGTTTTTGTGTCTGCGGTCTGCTGGCGTTTGAAAAGGGCTCCCAGCACGGGGATGTCGCCGAGAAGCGGGATTTTGGTGTCGTTCTTGGCTTTTGCGTCCTGAATCAAGCCGCCAATGACAACCGTTTGCCCGTCCGGCGTTACAGTGACGGTGCTGGCGGAGCGCTCGTTAATGGCATTGGCGAAAATGCCGGTGCTGATCTGCACCTGAGTTGTGGCATCAACCGTGGAAATATACGGCGAGACAATCATCTCGACGAGGCCATCCGGCGTGATGAAAGGCGTGACCTGCAAACCAACGCCCACTTCTTTGTAAACGATGGAGCTGAGCGGGCCGCTTTGCACATTAGGGTAGGAGACACTGCCAACTGTTGGGTACTGCTGCCCGACAAAGATGTTCGCCGGCTGGTTGTTGCGCGCCAGGATGGAGGGGCGGGAAAGGACCTTTGCTTTTCCGGCCTGGGCGATGGCGCGCAGAGTGACCTGGAAATTCTGACCCAGGATCTGGTACAGACCGGCGCCCGGGGCGGTCATGGGAGAAACCGCGGCAAAGCTCGAAAGGGGCTGGCCAAGCTGGTTCATTTGGACGTTAGTAACGGCGGCGTTGAGGGCGCCGAGGCCGAAGACGTTGGCTGCGTTGCCGCTGTGGTTACCCCAGCCGCCTTCAATGCCGATGTCTGAGGCATTGTTGTACGTCAATTCCAGGAAGACGACCTTGATCAACACCTGAGGTTTGGGACGATCCACGTTCGAAATCACTTGCGAGAGGTAGCGCATGGTTTCTTCGTCCGCTATGGCGACGACCTTGCGGCTCTCGGGATCAACTGTGAAATAGGCGCCACCAATGTTTCCGGGTGGGGTGTACTGGCTGGAACTGCTGCTGCTGGAGCCGGTGCGGGTGGGGGTCGTCCCGGTGTTAAAGCCGCCGAAACCGCCCGGGGTGAAGCCGCCCCCGCCGCCGGGGCGGTTTTGGGCGAGGGAGGAAAGGGCGAGGAGCGAACAGATGCCAGCAACGGCGTACGAAGTGAAACGTGAAACGTGAAACGTGAAGCGTGAACGCGCCGCGGGGAAAGATGGAAAACGAAAGCGGCGGAATGCGCCGCACTCCAAACGCTTCGCGCGGATCGGAGGCTCGGGAAGAATTGATGCTTGTGTGTTCATGTTAGGTTCTGTGTTTGCGTTCGGGCGATTTTCACGTTTCACGTTTCACGTTTCACAACAGATTAAGATTAAGAGAAAGAGTAAGATTAAGATTAAGACTCGGGTCAATATTGCCCGCCCGGTCGGTTCATCCCACCGCCCGATGAACCGGTACCACCGCCAAAGGCGGGAGTAGTGTTTTGCTGCTGTTGGGTCTCGCGTGTGGTGAGAGGATTGTTGTTGCCGAGCATTCCCGGCTGGCTGGTCGTACTGGGTGACGGGTTACCCACACGCGCTCCCATGAAAAGATCTCTCAAGAGGTTGTTTGCCTCCTGGGGATCAATGTTGTGCAAGTCAAACACCTGCACTACCTGCGGTCGCCCCCGGTCCGCATCGAGTTCGGCAATCATTTTCGCGATTTCCACCATGGTGGTTTTTGAGGCGGTGACGAGCACAGATCGAGTGCGCGGCTCGGGGATCGCGACGACTTTGGTAAGCTTTTTGGCTCGTTCGCTTTGGTTTGGCTGGGTGCTGGAGCCACCTGGACCGCCACCCATGCGGCTGAAACGGAAGAAAAAGGGCACGTTATTATTCTGATTATTGTTATTGTTCGCTGTCGGGTCGGGAAATAGCTGCGTGAGCTCATCGGCAGTTTCAGTCGGATCGGCATTGACCAGCGGGAAGCGCCGCAACTCAGTTTCATCGGCCACGGGTTGGTCAATTTTGTCCACCATCTCCCCGATCGTGCTGAGCAGATCCGCCGGAGCGCTGACTACAAGAGAATTGGAACGGTCATCGGCAACGGCTGTGACATGCGTGGCCGCGGCGCCGCTTTTGCCGCCGGAATCGCCGCTGCCGCCCGGACCGCCGGGACCGCCAAAGCGGCCGCCGCTGAACATACTGAACAGGGCGCTCCGGCTGCTAAAACCGCCCGGGCCGCTCGTACCACTTCCGCTCGGAGGCGCGAACAACTGCGTAATGAGCGTGGCGGTATCCTTGGCGTCGGCGTACTTGAGCGGCATCACCTTGATCGAAGAAACGCTGGCGATGGAAGTATCGAGGGCATCAATGATCTTGAGCATGCGTTTGATATCGGTTTTGGTGGCGACCATAAGCAGCGTGTTGGCGCTTTCGTTGGCGGTGAGCGTCGCGCTGGTTGGGAGCAAAACCTCAAGATTGGACATCAGTTGCTGCGCATTGGCGTAGCGGATATGGATGATGGCGGTAACCACTTCATCGGAGGCCTCAATCTCATCCGGGCTATACGGGGTCGTGATTTCGAGATCCGCAGTTTTGACGTTGCCGACGTCCACAATGGTCAGGATTCGGCCTTTGCGAGTGACGGCATACCCATTCTTCTTGAGCGTCGAGTTGAGCAGGTCAACCGCTTCGTCTTTGGTGACAGGTGTCTTGCTGGTAATCGAGACGCTGCCACGGACATCGGTGGTTTTGTTGATGATGAAACCGGCGGCGTCGCTCAGGCGATCGAGGACAAGATTCAAGGGAGCATCCTGAAAGTTCAGAAGGAGGCCGTTGGTGCCGTTTTCGACGGTCACGGCGGAAGGGGTGTTGGTGAGGGGAGAGGCTTGAGGCTCGGGGTTCGAGGGGGGAACAGCAGCGGCGACAGGGGAGTTGGTCGGAGTGGCAGGCGTGGCAGCGGAAGCCGGGACTTCGGCAGGTGAGGAAGGGGCGTTTGTCGCCAGGATAGCCTGTGCGATGCGCTGGACGGAGGCAAGGTCTCCCTTGCGAATGGCTTCATCAAATGCGCCGGTGGGCACCTGGATGACGCGCTTTTCTGCTACCTGGCTGGAGGGTTGGGCAATGAGTGAAGGGCCGCTCATGGACAGGCATGCGGCCAGGATGGCAAAAGTGCGTCCTATGTGCCGAAGATGAGTCGGGCTTTCAGCCCTCTGCGGATCTGCGGGCCGGTTTACCCAGGGCGTTGCCCTGGGCTGGTATGAAGCGCCCCTTTGGGGCTGAAGAACTTCGGACTGAGAAGCGTTGGGAACCCTTTCGGTCTTCGGATTTCGAATTTCGGGTTTCATCGTGTTGCTCGTTTTCATAAAGCTGGGTCCTATGATTTTATGATTTCGACTAAGTTAACGACAAAGTTAATGACAAAGTTTTTCTATTCTTCACCCCTTCTTGCCCTCATTCGTTTGATAACATCGCTTTCGTTTTCGGCGGTGGCGGGGGAATTTGAGGTTGCTGAGGCGGCCACGTTGCTGGTGGTGGACGGAGTGGCGGGTGGCGGTTCAGGATGCGGACGGTTTGAAACCTGCCAGGAACCGTCATCTTCCAGGCGCATCTGCATGCCGACTTTCAATTGTACCTCGTTTGTTTCCCGGGCCAGGTTTACCGAGTCGGAGGAGATGCCGGTTAGTTTGTATCCGGCGATGGTGTCGGAGGTCTTTAAGGCCTTCTGGTACTCTGAACTCGTGCCGTTGAAGAAGGCGAAGGTGCCCTTTTCGTAGCTCATGGTGCCGACGAGGGTGAAATATTGTGGATCGCGACGGGGAGTGTACCGAACGATTTCGCGCGTGTAGCCAGGACGGCGATTGGGATTAAAGATGTTTTTATCGGCCACGACTCGGAAGGCGCCGTAATCAAATCCGGTGGAGTTTGTGGAGTCGAGACCGTAGCCGCTGCCTGAGCTGTTGGATTGCCCAGACTTTTGCCGGCTATAACGGCGAGACCGGGACTGACGGCCGCTGCGGGGAGTGTAGGCGCTGGTGGCGTCGGCAGTCATATTGGTGCCTGAAGAGGGCGGCGCGTTAGTAGAGGCGATTTCATCTCCAGGCTGATCGGGAGAATCGGGCGAGAAAAGATCCTCGGGAAGCATGGCATCGTTGGTTGTTAGCTCGGAAATAGCTGCGGCTGCGGCGACGCGCTCCATGGCGCGAGAGATTTCGTTTGTGTCGGGAGCCGTAGGCGGGGCGGGAGGGAGGGGAGGGGTTTGGGCCCATAGGGAAAAGGGGCCGCCAATTGTGAAGAGGAAAAGCGCCAGAGGACTGGCGCACTCCAAAAGCTGTCGCCAGAACCGAGCGCGAACAGAATCGCAAAGCGTCCTGGAGTGCGCCAGTCCTCTGGCGCTTTTCGAGGACGAGGACGAGGACGAGGACGACAGGTTCATTGGACTTGCGGGGGTGGATTGAGAATGAGGGCGCTGAGCTGGAGGGCGAGCGAGAGTTGCTGGCCTTCTTTGTCGCGGGAGCCGAGTTCGACGGACTCGAATTTGAGGGCCATGGGCTCGCGTTCGGCGCTGTGGAGGAAGCGTGTGAGGCGGCCCAGGTCGCCCGAGGCGTCAATGCGACATTCGTAGGTCATGTAATCATCGGCATCCCCCCTTTTCCATTGCGGTGTGATGGCGCCGATGACAACGCCGGCGTCCTGCGCCCAGCGATCTATGGCGCGGAAGATTTGTTGTTCGGCGGCGGAGGTATTGTTGGTGAGGACACGACTTTGCATCTCGGCCCAATGACGACTGAGACTGGCTTCGCGTTTGAGCAGGAGTTGGTCAGAATTGAGTTTTTGGGTGAGCTGAGTCAGCCGTTCGGAACGGGCTTTCCAGGCCGCGATCAGCGGGGAGAGGATCACCAGGTCGCCGAGGAACAGGCCGACGATCACACCCGTGACGATGAGGAGGAGCTTTTGGCGGTTGTTGGATTGTGGGGTCATACGGGTAACAGGGAAACTTTGTCGCGAACTTTGTCGTTAACTTCATCGATGGACGCACGATTCGACGAAGTTCTCGACAAAGTTAAGGACAAAGTTAACGACAAAGTTTTAGTTAGCACTCGAACCTCCTTCGCTCACTGCGAAGTTGAAACTAAATTGGATAGCCGGGGCCTGCCCTCGGCTGGGGCCGAGGTTGACGTCGTGAATGTTAGGCATGCCGCGGAGTTTCTCGACCGTTTGCAATAGAGACCGCGAATCGCGGGCTGTGCCAGTGCAAACAACGGTGTTCAAGTCACGGATCTCGACTGTCTTGGCCGTGACCGCGCCATCCTCCGGGAAGGCTTGCGTGAGGGTCCGGAGAATGGTCAGGCCGCGCACGGTTTCGTCGAACCACGGACGGTATTGGCGGATTTTGTCCTGGACCTGCTCGACCTGAGCGACTTTGTCTCGGATAACCTTCGCTTGAGACTCCACTCGCCATAATCTGATTTGTTGATAAAGAAAGAGGCCGCCGACAATGGCCACAACGGCTGCACCGGCAGTGATTGCGCCGCGAAACTTGCCGGAGGAATAACGGGTGGAGAGCTGTTGCCAGGTAGAAACTTTCGGTGGCAGAAATTCGAAAGGAATAGGCCGGCCTGCCAACCGGCGCGCGGCGAGGCTGAAAGGAACACTGACTTGGGTTTGGGCGGGCACCAGAACACCCAGTTCATTCGGACTGTAGTTGGTGACGGCCTCGACGTTAAGTCCGGCGCTCTCGAAACGGAGTTCAAGATGGTCGGCGAGTTCGCGCGCCAGGCCATTTGAGCCGAACACGCGAACTGAGCGGAATGAATCCCGCAGGTCGGCGGGCATTTGGCCCAGGGTGATTCGGACCTCGCGAGCGATGGCATCGGAACGCAGGGCAGGGCGGCTGCCTTCGTTTTCCAAGACGCCTTCCAGGACGCGCAGGGAGGCGATGCCGCCACCGGAAGTGGCCTGGAGAGCAACGGAGTTTTCGCCGATGGCCAGGGCGAGGACGCCTGCGCGGACAAGGCCGTCAGCGCTCCTGATGTCGGAAGAGGGACTCCTTACGTCGTCGCCTACAGCGCTTGTTCGCGCAGACGTGGCCGTTCGCGACTCCGGGAGGAGGCCCACGCGGACGAGGCCGTCCGCGTCTCCTATGGGTTGCAGGGCGGAGATACCGATGGTGAAGCTGATCGGATTCAACTTCGCGGCACGGAGGCATTGCTCGATGCGGGTCAGGTGGTTCTTTGGGAAGCCGATTAACAGCGCGTGTTGTTTGCCTGAAGGGATGCGAAAGAGGGATGTGGCGACCTGCAAGGTCTGGACGTCGCAGGGGAAGCCGTGCTCAGCCTCAAGGGCCAGAAAGCTCGATACGTCTGAGGCAGGCAGTTCGGGGATTTCCACATGAGCCGTGAGGGCCCATTTCAGAGGCAGGCCAAAGATGCAAGAGCGCTCGCGGATTTCGGCGGCGTCGAGATGGTTGCGAATCTCGCGCCCAACCAGTGCCGGGTCGGCGGTGAGCGGATCGAGCGACAAAGAAACAGAGAAATGGCCGAGGCTGGCTAGAGAGCCGTTGGTGCGGCGCAGAACTACGCCTTCGAGTTTGCTGCCGTCGAGGGAAAGGCCGACCAAGCTCGTCAGGCGGGACCGGGTGGGGAGGAATTTAGGTGCTTTGAGCATGAAAAAAAGTGGCAAATAGCGGCAATTAGCGGCAATTAGCGGCAAATAGAAAGTGACTTTGGGAGTGCGGCAACATGTCGCCGCTTTCGCACACCGCGACATGTCGCGGTGTTCCAAAGCGCGGACATGTCCGCGCACTCCAAATTCGGCTTGGGATATATTTTCGGTTTTTGCGTCTCATGTCGCATTCAGTTTCTTACGCACTTCCGCTCCCAGTGCCCAACCGAGGTGGGTGAGGTCCTGGCGATAGAGAATCTGCGGGGTGCCGGAGCTGGTATCCAAAATGAATTTCACGCGGCGATAGCCTCGGCCATGAGGCCCGACGGCGGCAATATCCGCGGAAAACTGATAACTGCGCGTTGTAACATAGTCGCCGCCTTCCAACGATTGGAGCGCGGTGGAGTAGCTTTGCCCCAGCGCAGTGGCCACCCAGGCAATGCTGGTGAGGCCGTTCGGATTCGATTGCCGATAGCTTATGAGTTGTTGGGCAGCCCCGGCATCGCCGCCCAGCAGACAAGTCAGCACCATGAGATTTGCAGTGTTCACGTTCACGCGCCCTTCGAAAAAGGGGCCATTGACTGTGGTGAAATTAGTCGCCACCTGGCTGAATTCAGTTTCGGTCATTTTGCTGAGAATGAAAAAGTCCAGCGGTCCGCGAAAGGGGCGCACAGCGACCGTGCCTCCGCCACCACCACCTCCACCGCCCGGTCTGTTTCCGGAACCTGAGCTGCTCGCGAGCAAACCCAGATTCGAAAGGATTTGATCGGCGCGAGTGGAACCGAAGTTGGTTTGCAGCAGAGACCTGAGAGGAGCGGGCGTGGTTGAAACCGTCGTCAGGTTGATGCGCGCCGAACCGTCGCTGTTGGTGTTCGGCTCCCGGCTATAGACGGTCAGGTATTCCAGAATTCCAGGGTCAAGCTGATTGTTCTGGTTTTCATCGGTTTCGCTTGGGTCCAGAACGCCGTTACGGTTGGCGTCTTCGCCAAGCAGAATGTCCATGTCCGCTCCATAAACCAGGCGCAGTTCATCCACCGTTTCGAACGGGTCATTTTTGCAGAGATAGGAAGGCTGCTGCATCGGGTAAAACGTGACCGTGGCGCCGTTGCCGTTGGTATCGCGCCAATCGAGGATCGCTTCGGCAATGTCGGCGGTCATGCGGGGCAGCCAAACCAGTTGGTTGCTGATGGCAGTGTTCAGGTTGAGTTTCGATCCCTCGTCCACCAAGCCGAAGCGGACCTGGCCGGGGCCGGAAATGGTAAGGAGATTGGTATCGCGCCCGATCACCCAGAACCTGGCGTCACCGACGGGCACGCCGTCGCATTGGTAGCCGTAGGTTGGGTCGGGGATGAAGCCGTTTGAGCCGTTGGCGATTTGGGTGGTTAAGACCTGCATGAGGTAACGCGAGGCGCCCTCGATGGCCTGGTCGGCGGATTG
>PSRM01000254.1 GCA_003176045.1 Verrucomicrobiota bacterium
GGGGTCGTAGCTCAGTTGGTAGAGCGTCTCGTTCGCAATGAGAAGGTCAGGGGTTCGACTCCCCTCGGCTCCACATTTTTCGCCCGCTAGGCGAAAAATGTGCCCTCCGTAGCTTTAGCGAAGGAGGGCCGAACCATCCGCCCCTCTGGTTATGTTCTACGCCTACATCCTCCAAAGCATTCCGCACCCTGTCGAGTTTTACCGCGGCTACACCTCAGATCTCAGGCAGCGCCTTCACGACCACAACGCAGGAAAGTACATCCACACAGCTCAGTTCCGCCCCTGGAAACTCAATTTCTACGCCGCCTTTGATACCGAAGACCTCGCCCGGAAATTTGAAACTTATCTGAAAACCGGCTCAGGCCACGCCTTCGCTAAAAGACATCTCAGCCTTTGATCCATCCTCTGCAAGCGCTCATGGGTGCGGAAAAGCCGCCTACTTGGCAGGCGGTTTGTTTTCGTCGGGCACAACGCGAAAAGACTGCTCACACAGCTTAGCCGCCAGTCACCGAAAGTTCCAGGTCCCCGTGGCTGCTCAAAGGAGCAAAGCCGCCAAACCGAAATAGGAGAGCAGGGTGAGAATATCCGTCAAGGCCAGTGTCACCGGACCAGATGCAATTTTGGGGTCGAGCCTGAGCGAGTGCAGAAGGGCAGGAACGCTTAGGCCAAAAAAACACGCGGCACATACTGCCAGCAGGAGGCTCGCTCCGATCGAAAAAGCGGCGAGTCCCTCGCCGCGCCAAAACCATACGATCACGCCCACAATGGTCCCGCAAGCCGCGCCGAGTAGCACCGCCGTGCCGAGTTCACGGCGAAAGGCGCGGAGATACCAGCGGATTGTAGGTTTCGTGCCGTGCAGGGCCTGAATTGTCAATGTCATGGACTGGATGCTCACGCTCTCTCCGAGACCGAGAACGAGAGTCAGAAAAAAGGCCAGGACAAGGCTCTTTGCGAGCGTGACGTGATAGGCACTGGCGAGCAGCGCGCAAAGAGTGCCGCTGCCGATTGTCGCCAGCAGCCACGGAAAGCGGAAACGGAACGCTCGCGAGGGGGACGCGTCTCGCAGTTGCGTGACATGGAATCCGATGCGTTCAAACAGTTCATCGGTTGCCTGACGCTCAGCAATCTCTGCAATGTCGAACGCCTCCTCGGTCAGCAAGCCGACATCCACGACACCCACAACCCTGCGCTGCTCATCCACGACCGGGAAAGCCAGAAACTTGTGCAGCACGAACGCTTCGCACGCTTCCAACACCGTCGCACTCTCGGGAATGGCAACCACACGGCTTATCATCACCTCCGATATTCGTTGATCCAGAGCCGCTGTCAGCAGGCGTCGGGTAGGCAATACTCCCACCAGCCGTTCGGCTGCATCTACCACATAAAAATAGACGATCTTTTCACCGATGCCGCGCTGCCGGACCACCTCGAGGGCTTGCTGGACGGTGTAACCATCCCGCAACGTTGCCGCATCCTTTCGGGCAACGGCCGATACGGATTGCTGCAGGTGTTCAGTTTCATTTTTCATCCTTGGATACTATAACTCCGGGTCTTTCCTAAACGAGCCCGTCGCTCGTTCTCCTTTGAGTTTTCCGACACGGTGAACCGAAGCTGTATCGCCGTTAGGGGGAAGGCGTTGTGATCCTTGCCTTTATCTTCTCCAGGACGACAGTCACTTGCTTGGTTTGCTCGCGCAACGC
Source organism: Verrucomicrobiota bacterium (assembly GCA_003176045.1). Taxonomy (GTDB): domain Bacteria; phylum Verrucomicrobiota; class Verrucomicrobiia; order Limisphaerales; family UBA8199; genus PSRM01. The sequence goes on from PSRM01000254.1 coordinate 1,701, forward strand.
GGGCCAGTCAGGATCCTCTAAATCGAATCCGGGATATCGTTCGGTAAAGTATCTATCCGAAAGCAGGTCGCATAATGGCTTCAATTCTGCGGATAAATCGGAATTCCGAACGCGTAACTCCTCCGCCAATTCCTGCAGGTCGTGTGTTTTGACCAGGAACCACCCTTGGCGCAGAAGCTCGGCTTTCATTATCTTCTCCAATACCTCTGCGAGCTTGCTCTGACACAACGGATGACTGAGTTCGGAGGCCGCAAGCGTGCGAACCCCCTCCAAATCTGATTCGGCGAAGTAGATCCAATCGGCTGGATTATTGGAATCAGTTTTCCGTGGCAAGCAAAACTCCTTCTGAAAGAACTGTCTGAAAAAAATGATCTCCGCAAGCTTTCTTCTCTTCCAATCGAGCAGGAGCAATCGGGACCAGCGTTAAGGACGGTCTCGGCCAAATGCCCCATATCTGCCGCCGGAAATCCCTGGCAGCGTCAAACTGCTTCTCCGCTCCATCGGCCACGATACACAAATCTACATCGCTGTCCGGCCGCGCATCGCCTCGGGCGTGAGACCCAAACAAATAAACTGCTCGCACATGCCGCGCGCGATTGAACGCCTCAAGACACTTGGCCAGCGCCTCTTGCCGCGGCTTTAAAGCTGCGGGCAGGTTGTCCATCAGAAGTTTCATCGTGTAAATCTAGCATCCGCCTGTCTGTTTGTCGCGGCTTTCTAAGGCTTATTTCGTTTATTCCCGCTTTTTACATCATCCAGCGAAACCCGATCGCGAATTTTGCTTCCTCGAACGATCAGGATTCTCTCACTTGATTCCCGCTTATCCCCGCCAGGCGAATGAAAATACCAGAGAGTATCTTGCTCTGGATCGCTTTTTGCGCGAAGCTCGGCGAATATTCCTAACCACCACAAATGACCCTGCTCGGCAAACCTCAGCCGTTCCGCTTGCCTCTCTTCTGTGTAAGGCAATCCCAATCGCGCGGTTGCCTGAAATAGGTTGGTCTGATTTGCGTAACCTGCTTGCTCCATTTGCTCCCAGAATTCGAGCGAAACCTCATAGAGATCCACATCCTTCTTAGCAAGTGACGGGTATTGCTTCAGCAACCTGTCTCTGGCAGGTAAGTGCTGACTGCAGCAGCCCGCCAGACCGGCGCCTAGGGCAAGCCATAAAAGCACCTTAACGCACAATTTAGGGCTATCGCTTGATTTCATCCAAGAACTTGCTCCACATGGCTTCGTTCCCAATTCCCCATGTGCATGATAACGTGAAAACCTCCTCCCGTATCATCCCGTTTTGCACGATGAAAAAGCGCCCAAACAGGTTTGGTATGTCCCCTTCTTGTCGGCAATAGAACAAGTGATCATCCGGCCCCATCTTTGATCTGATGCCGTTTATTCCCAGCAGAACCTGGATGAGGCGATGGTCCGCCTCCTCGACATAATCTGAGAGAATCCGCCGTGCTTTCTCCCGCAGGACCGTATCTTCGATACGATCCACTTGTCTCCGGGCGAAGGAGCATTGTGTGTGCAGTCTGCCAAGCCCCTCGGACAGTTCCAATTCAACCCAATGATCAACGGGTATTTCATATAGCTCAGCTAAGTTCGTGGCCATCCCTGGGTTCCGTTCTATAAACGCTCGCTTAGGGCTGGTGTTTAGAGTAGTGCACCCGCTCAGAATCATTATTCCGGCCCCGACGCCCAACAGAGGAATTAGCCGCATACGGAGACTGGATTATCCCGTCTCGGCTGTTTCCAACAAGAGCAAAGTTGAAAGTTTAATCCCCTGAACGAAGCCCGCGAAATCTATCTCTGATCTCCTCTGGTTTACCGAGCGTGAGATACACGTTATAGTCGAATGTAAACCTGGCACGATGGCTAATTTCACCAACAAGCTACGGTGCCGGCTCGTCCTCGTCGCGCGAGAGCCGCGTATGAATTACGCCGGCATCGTCGAACCAGAGGGGATCCAAGGCCAGGAAGCGATGGAAGCTTTTTGTGGTATCCCATTTCTGATGGTACACGAGCCAGAGTTTGCCGTCCGGGCCGGTGATGACGCAATGATGGCCTGGGCCGAGCACTTTGCCGCCGCGGTGAGCGACAGGATTGCCGGCGTATTTGTCGAACGGGCCGAGCGGCGACTTTGAGGTAGCGTAGCCAATGGCATAATCGGGCGAGTCGGCGCCGGTGCCGGAATACATCAGGTAGTAGGTTCCCTTGTGTTTCAGCATGAACGGCCCTTCGGTCACTCGACCGCTGCGTTGCTCCCATTCCTCGGTTGGATGTATCAGGACGCGATGATCACCCTTTTTCGTGAGCGGATCGGACATGGGCTGGACCACGATTTTGAAACCGTGCTCCAGATCCACGTAGTAGAGATAAAGAGCCCCGTCCTCATCCTGGAACGGATCGGCGTCTATGGCGTCGAAGGCCAGAATGGATTTGTCTGCGAAAGGGCCAAGGGGGCTATCGGCAATAGCCACTCCGACCTGCTTATGACTGAGTCCGTGGACGCCAGTGGTTTCATTGTCGGTGTAATAGAGATAATACTTTCCGTCCTTTTTGTAGCGCAGGACTTCAGGCGCCCAATCTCCAGCTCGGGGGTCCTTGAAAGCGCGGGCTTTGCGGTCCCAATGGACCAGATCGTCGGAAACGAAAACCTCGTAGCCTCGGCTGTCGGTGGTGGCATAGAGGTAATACTTTCCATCCACGCGAATCACGTGCGGGTCGGCCATCTCCCGGCCATCGAGGAGGGGGTTGCGGTAGGTTTTTGCCGGGTGCGCGGCGGATTGGGCGGTCGAGCTGGAAACCAAACACGAAGCCAGGAATGCTGCGCAGCAGATGCGTTTCATGGGAGGAAGTTTTGAGTGAGAGAGTCAGAAATGAAAGCCTGGAATATGCTTGCTGGAGCGGAGCGCGGCTCTAGGATGGCGAAATGCTGCAGAGAAATAAGAAAGGGCGAGAAGGAGGGTTGAGGGAACGTATGATGCGGGCTCGGCTGGTGGCCCGAGCGAGAGAGGGACGAAAGGGGCGTAAGTGACCAAAGGGACAGAGACGCGCTCCGTGCTCTCTTTGGTCTCTTTTGTCCCTTTAGTCCCTGCTGACTTATGATAGACACCACTTCCTTACGGTACTTCCTGGAACAAAAACTCCCTCCCACCCTGGATCTGCTGCGCCAAATGGTGGCCATCAACAGCTTTACCGGCAATCCCGAAGGGGTGAACCATCTAGCTCGCCTCACGGCAGAGACCTTCGCACCGTTTGGTTTTTCGGCGGAATTCGTGCCTTCGACGAATCCACTGTGGGGCAACCACCTGGTGCTGACCAGGCGCGGGCGCTCGACCCGAAGCCTCGCGCTGATAGCTCACCTGGATACAGTCTTTCCGCCGGAGGAAGAGGCGCGGAACAATTTCGTGTGGCAACAGGAGGGGGATCGCATTTTCGGACCGGGGACGCACGATATCAAGGGAGGCACGGCAATGATGTGGTTGGTGCTGACGGCCCTTCAAGCTCAAGCGCGGGAGTTGTTCGAAGATATCACCTGGAAGCTGATCTGGAATTCGTCTGAGGAATGTTTCTCGCCTGATTTCTCGGACCTGTGCAAGCAGAACTTTGATAAGGAAACAGTGGCGGCCTTGATTTTTGAGGCGGAAGGAAGGGCCGAAAGACCACAGACCACAGACCACAGACCACAGACCACGGAACAGAGGACAGAGGACGGAGCACAGAGATCAGCGGTCAGAGATCAGAGATCAATGGTCAGCGGTCAGTGGTCGGATTTCAGGGTTCAGGGTTCAGGGTTCAGGAATCAGTTGCCCCGCGGCCTGGTGGTGGCGAGGAAGGGGCGAGCTACGTGGCGGGTGAGCGTGAGTGGGCGGGGGGCACACGCGGGAGGGAAACATCCGTATGGCGCGAATGCGGTGGTGGAATTGGGACATATTGTTCAGCGCATCGCAGCACTGACGGATTATTCGAAAAATCTGACGGTGAATGTGGCATCGGTTTCGGGGGGAACGGGTTTGAATCGAGTCCCTCATGCTGCGATCGCCGAGGGGGAATTTAGGGCTTTTACGCCGGAGGCGTTCGAAACGGGCCGACGAGGCCTGCTGAGTCTCGCGGGACCGGGCGAAGTCCGCAGCGTGGCTGATGGTCATGCCTGCCAAGTCCAAGTTGAGATTCTTACCGAAAGCTCGCCGTGGCCGCGAAACGCGGGAACAGACCGGCTTTTTGGAGTCTGGCAAAAGACTGGAGAGGACCTTGAGTTACCTGTATTTGCAGAGGAACGGGGGGGCTTGAGCGACGGAAACGGGATTTGGGACGCCGTCCCGACCCTGGATGGCCTGGGACCGTGGGGAGATAATGATCACTGCTCGGAACGAAGTCCTGATGGCTCGAAACTGCCCGAATACGTGGAAATCAGCTCTTTCGTGCCAAAAGCGGTGCTGAATGTGATGGCGATCAAGCGATTGCTTAGCGGGATGGAAGGCTGATTGTCTGAATAGCCGTCCGTACACCTACCGACTGAAGGGAAAAAGAATAGTCTTGACCGGGGTCGGTTTTCGTGGTAGAAAAACGTTGTATTTCCGGAACCGGGGCCTCGCGAAGGGATGCGATTCGGGTCCCCTGCGGAAAGACGAAATGACCAAACCGAAAATCGTCCCAAGTTCCTATGAAAAAATCTTTCCTCACCTCACTGGCTAGCTGCCTGGTAATTCTTTCCACGTTAGTCACCGTCAACGCAGTACTTCCTCATCAGACCGATAGCTCTGGTTCCAGCGTAGCGGGACAAGTGGATACGTCTTCGGCCATTGTGCAGTTCCTGGGGCACCCGCTGAGCACCGCAGGGAATACGCGGCCGTCACGCGGCTCGAAAATAAACTTCAACAGCCCGGGCGTGGGCTCGTATCGGGCGCAACTGGCGCAGGCGCGTAACACGTTTAAGAAATGGCTTCAGGCCAATGCGCCAACAGCGAAAGTGACAAGTGAGTACGATATCTCGTTAAACGCGGTTGCCGTGCAGTTAAACGGGGTTTCCCTGGATACTCTGCGCAAGGGCCCCGGGGTGGCCAGCGCCGAGTATGTTAACCTTTACCAACTGTGCACAAGCGATCCCGATCTTGGCTTGATCCAGGCAGTTGAAGCCTGGCAGATCGGCGGAGGTCCAGCGACCGCAGGGCAAGACGTGAAGGTTGCGATGATTGATAGCGGGATTGACATCAATCATCCCTGTTTTAGTGACGCTGGTTATCCGTCCAGGCAACAACTTGGCGACAAGCGCTTCACGAATAACAAGGTTATCGCTGCGAAAGTGTTCAATAAGGACGCAGCCAAAGCCGGGTACACACCCGCAGCGATTCAGGTTCACGGCACGCACACAGCCGGAACGGTCGCCTGCAATTACAACACGCCAGCCATCGTCAGCGGCGTAGCGATTCCGTTTGGAGTTTCCGGTGTGGCTCCGCGTGCATTGCTTGGCAATTACAATGTGTTCCCCGCGAACGTTGAAAGCGCGCGCGATCAGGACCTCCTGGACGCTTTGGAAGCGGCGTATGCCGACGGCTTCGACGTCGCGAACATGAGCCTGGGCGGCACGGCCAAGACCAAGCACGACGCTCTGATGAACGCCGTCAATCATCTCGACAAAGCCAACATGGTTGTCGCGGTCGCCGCCGGCAATGCGGGGCCAGGCTACGGAACGGTTCAATCTCCGGGCGCCGCAGCCAGGGCGTTGACCGCCGGCGCAAGCACGGTGCCGCATTTCATCGGCGCGCCAATCACGGCCGGAGGGGCTACGGTGGCGGCCGCCACAGGAGATTTCGCCACTGTGAGCGCGAATTTGACGGCGACGTTGTCGGTTCTGGTGGATAACGGGACTCTAAGCCAGGCTTGTTCGGCGCTCTCCGTGGATCTGACCGGCAAGATTGCGCTCATCTCGCGCGGCACCTGCTCCTTCTCGACTAAAATTCGTGACGCTCAGGCTGCTGGCGCGGTCGCGGCGATCGTGGTCAACAACATCGTCGGCGACCCCGTGGCGATGGGGCAGGACGGCACCACCAATCAGCCGACAATTCCCGCGTATATGGTCGGAGTAGCCGATGAGGGGACTTTAGTTGCCGCCGATGGCACTTCCGTTACCATCGGGGCCGCGCAGCAGTATTTCCAGACTCTGAACGCGGACATTATGGCTGACTTCAGCGGTCAGGGGCCGACTCTGGATTTTCGGATCAAACCCGATGCCGTCGCGCCGGGCGTGAACGTGCTGAGTTCGATTCCAGTAGTCAATTGCGGCGGGGATCCGTGCTGGGCGTTTTTCGCGGGGACTTCTATGGCTACGCCGCATCTCGCGGGCTCGGCGGCAGTGATACACGGGCTTTTCCCGAATTGGTCGGCGGCCCAGGTTCGGTCTGCCATCGTCAACACCGCGGACCGCAATGTGCTGCGGGATTTCGCCGCCGGCGCGCCGGAGCAGGACATTCTCGTGGCGGGGGCTGGTCGTGAGAATCTTTTGTCCGCGGCAACGGCCGCCGTGACGCTGGACCCTGTAAGTGTGAACTTTGGCTCAGTGCCGGTGATGTCAGGTACGACAACGAAAATCGCAGTCATTTTGAGCAACGTTAGCGGCAAATCTGCCACATTCTCAGTGGCAGTAGCACCGGGAGACAGTAGTGTCCTGTATTTCATTTCGGCGCCTACAGTCATTACGCTGGCGGCGGGGCAGTCCGCGGTGGTGAGCGTGGGAATGACAGCGGCCAAAGGCGGGGCGCTTGGCGCGCATCAGTCGTTGCTGACGGTTACCGCCAATGGCAGCGAGGTAGCGCACGCCGGGGTATTGGCGTGGTTGAAGTGATTGGGAGGCGTGACGCGTGAAACGTGAAACGTGAAACGTGAAGGGGAATGGCCCTTTGTGCGATTTAGGCGCTAATTCGGGGACCTAGATCTGACATTCCGAAAGCGGCGGGATGCGCCGCCATCCGAACGCCTCGCGATTTCCGGTGGCGTCCGGCCTCGCGAGGCGTTCGGAGTGCGCGGCATTCCTGCGCTGTCGTTTTGGCGAAAGGAGCGCGGACGGCCTTGTCCGTGCACGAATCAATTTGAGAGCGCGGACAGGGCTGTCCGCGCTCCGGGCTTCGATGTTTCGTCTCGTCTTCCTCACCATACCCTTCTAAGGTGTGGTGCGCGCTTGGCTCACCATGAACCGTCCTGGGAGCGCGGGCATCATGCCCGCGGCAGCGGAGGCCTTTTTCGCACGCGGGCATGGTGCCCGCGCTCCCAGGAGAGAGGTTCATCGTCTGGCAGCTCTCCATGACTAATCCGAAAACCAAGACGCCCGACGTCTGCGAAGCTAACGCCAACTCTGGATTGGTGACCCGAGCCAGTGGTCCTATGGCTGCTTTGTTCGCGGGGCTTTTCGGAGCATTCCTGGGGCTTGGCCTCCTGAAATTTGGTGATCCGGTGCTTGCCGAAAAGTGGCCGCAGATGAATCTGCCCGGCTTGATGGCCGAGTCCGGGGAGAGCGCGCCGCGCAACATTTACGAGTTTCTGCTTTCGCCCAACTGGCCAATGGTGTGGGGATATTTCGGACTGGTGGGGGTATCTGTAATTGCTATTGCGAGCGTGGCTTGGGGGAGACGCGGGTCGGGCGTCAAGGGTCAAGTGCCAAGTGTCAAGGGTCACGTGCCAAGTGTCAAGCGTCAAGTGTCAAGTGTCAGATCTCGGGGGTCAGGTGTGAACTGGGTCGCGGCACTGCCGCTGGCGTGGCTGGTTTGGGAAGTGGTGGCGGGGAGCAGGACGGTGGACCGGGGCCTAACGGAGGCTACGCTGGCGCATTTTTCAGCCACGGTGGTTTGCTTTTACCTCGGTTTCTTCTGTTTGAGCCGGGTTAACAGCACAGGGCTGTTCTGGTCTGGGATATTTTGCGGATTCATGCTGATGTTGGCCGTGGGGGTGGACCAGCACTTTGGAGGTTTGGAACGGTTTCGGCGGTTTTTCTTTCACCAGCAGGAGCTTTATGGGCACGGGCAAGAGATTCCGGCGAATTTGCTGAAGAAGATCAATAGCAACCGGATTTACGGGACACTGTTTTACCCGAACGCTTTGGCGGGGGCCTTATTATTGCTACTGCCGGGATTGCTGGCCTGGCTGCCCAGGATCAGAGCCGTCCCGCTGAGCGGTATGAGGGAGCGTCCAACTCCGATCCATTTACCGGAGCCTTCGCTTTCTTCGCGCTGGCCTCAACTTTTCAGTTTGATTCTCGTCCTGGCCGCAGCCGCATGGCTTTACTTAGCAACTGATTCCAAGGTCAGCCTTGTGTGGCTGCTAATCACCGGCTTTGCGATCGTCGCCGGAGCGCCCGCATGGTTCGTCGCCAGTTTGCTCAGTGCCGTGAGCCTGGCCTGCCTGATTTGGTCGGGCTCAAAGGGCGGATGGCTGCTGATGCTACTGCTGGGGTTGGTTGCTCTCCTGCAGTTGCGGTTTTCGAAAAGCTACAAAATCGCTGTAGTAGCTGTGGTTTTGGCTTTGGGTTTGGCTGGTTTTTTTTTGAAATACGCCAGCTTTTTTCACAAGGGCGCCACAAGTGTGGTTGCGCGGTTCGATTATTGGCGCGCGGCGGTCCAAACCGCGACTACCCACCCGCTTTTAGGGACCGGGCCGGGCACTTTCTTCATTGCTTACCAAAACATAAAAAAACCTGAATCTGAGCCGGCCCGTTTGGCGCACAATGATTACCTGGAACAGGTGTCCGATTCGGGGTTGCCGGGGCTTTTTCTGTATGCGGGGCTGATTTTCGGGGGGCTTTTTTGCGCGAGGCCGAGGACGCTCGATAAGGACGTCCATCCAAATGGTGCCTATAGGCACCATTTTGCGATTTGGCTTGGGGTGCTAGGGTGGGCATTACAGGGCTTATTTGAGTTTGGGCTCTATATTCCGGCATTGGCCTGGCCGGCGTTTGCGTTGTTGGGGTGGCTTTTGGGGAAACGAGAGAGTTGAGCGGCGTCGGAGGTGGTCGGCGATGTAGGGCAGGCTTTCGAGCATGCCGGTTCGCGGCGCTTTTCAGCGCCGCGACTCTTTGCTGGTGAGGTTCAGGGGGCTGGAAAGCCCCCTGAACCGGCAGGCTGGAAAGCCTGCCCTACATCCGAAAGACAAAGTGAAAGACAAAGTGAAAGACGAAGTGCAGAAAATCGCTATTTCACGACCAGCGGAATACTCTCGCTATGGCTATTGAACTCGGGGGCGTACATGCACTGGATTTCGGCAATGCCGGTCTGATACTGGCCGCGCAATTGGATGCGGGTTGAGTATTCGAATACATACACACCTTTTGGCAGGTAGGAGATGAAGAAATGGCTGGCGGTGTCGCGGGTGCTCTCGTAATAGCCCAAACCGTCCTGGTATTTGTAATGCGAGACTACGTTCACCGGTTCAGTGCCGCTGCCGCGCTGGTCTTTGAGGTGGACGTATTCCATGTCGCGATCCACGCGCAGTTCGATGCGCACGACCAGTTCATCACCGACTGCAAGCGGCCCCTTGACCGCCTCGATGACCGGGCCGCGGTTGGTGTTGGTTTTGGTGAAGAGAGTTTTTTTCAATTTCAAGGGTGTGCCTTCGTACGGGGTCACTTTGCTCATGTCTTCCAGGTATTGCCAATGCACCGAACCCCACGCGACGCCTTCGTCCACCTTTTTCACCGTGATCTCGCCTAACTCGGGTTTGATTTCGTGGACTGGGAAGCGGTGCTCGTAAAAGCCAGTGCCGGCTTCCGGTCGCGCGGACAAGCTGTCCGCGCTCCGATTCGGCGTTACATCAATACCATCCAACTTCACTTCGACCAGCGCGTCGCTGGAGAGGAGGTCCTTGCCTTTAAGCAGCAGCGCATAAACAGCGTCGGCGGTGGCTTTGGTGGTTTTCCAATCCTGGGTCTGTTTCTGTTTCAGCAGCCAGACTTTGCAATCCTCGACGGCCTGGGCGTCGTGAACGATTTCATCGAAGGCTTCGATCATGAGGGCCTGGGTTTCGATGGGCGCGCGATACCACCACCAGGAATATTCTGTGTCGCGCCAAAACATGCCCATTTCTTCGTCAGAAACGCTGCGCTCCTTGAGCGAGAGCATGATGTCGTTCGGAGTTGAATCATTAAATGAGTTAAATGAGTTGAATCGAGAGAGGGCCAGGGCAATGTGGCCCTGGGTTTGGCGGCAACTGGTTTTCAGCCAGAATTTGCGCGATTGGCCCAGGAAGAACGCGAGCGCTTTTTGGTGCGGCGCTGCAATCGGGCGGTCTTTCAGGAAAAAGCTGCGGCCATACAGGTACAGCGCGTCTGTGGAACTGGGCACGTACTCCTCGGGATGCTTCTGCTTCTGGATGCGGTCAAATTCGTCGTTCATCCAGGCGTCCAGTCGTTGGAGCGAGCGGAGCGCCGCGCCCATGTCGGTTTCCACACCCAAATGCCGCAAGCGCCCGAAGCCAGTGGTGATGTAGAGCGTGATATAATCATTTCCCTGGTCGCCCGGGAACCACGGCCACGAGCCATCGGGAAGCTGCATCTCGGCCAGCTTTTGACGGGCGCGATCGGTCTCGTAGTCGAGCCGATTGTCATCGAAGAGAATTCCGACATTCTTTCGGGCCTGGGTTTCGGATTGGGCCTGGCGGACCCAGGGAGACTCCTCCAGCGCCAAGCTCTTGAGGTCCTGGTTTTTTTCAAGCGGGCTTTCGAGGGCCGTAGTGTTTCGCCATTGTTCGAAAACGCGATGGATTTTTGGATCACTCTTTGCAATGGAACGCGCGAGGGCGTTGGCGTAAAGCCGGTTAAAAACCTGCTCTGAACATTCGTGCGGAAATTCCATCAGGTACGGCAGGGCGAGAACGGCGTACCAGGCTGGGTTGGAGACCATTTGCACGACGAGATTCTCATTTCGCAGGGTGTCGGACTGGCCCGATTTGAGGAGTTTCGTGAATTCAAATTTCTTTGTGGCCGGACCACGAATAGGAAGCGGCAGAGACTCGGTTACAAAAATCCGGCGGGATAGAACTGGGATGGCTCCTTCTTCGCCATCAGACACGCCGGGCGCGGCGCCGACGGCTTTGTAGGTGAGGAAACCGCAGCCGTCCGGAACCGTGATGCGCCATGCGAAGCTGCGCGATTCTTTGGCTTGAATGGTGAAGGATTGGTCTGTGTTTGTAGTTCCGGCTTTAGCCGGTTGGTCTAAACGTGAGACTTCAATCACGCTGAGCGCGGCTTCCATGGGTTTGCCGGTAAGCGCATCGTTGAAATTTATTCTCACGCTCCCGGTTTGGGATTTTTCAGACTGATTGGAAACTTTGACAGTGAACTCGACGGTATCGCCTTCGCGCAGGAATCTGGGGGGATTTGGCTGGACCATCAGATCTTTGGCGGTGACGGCATGATCCTCAAGAAAACCGGCGCGCAGGGAGCGATCATGTGCAAAAGCCAGGAATCGCCATTTCGTCAGGGCCTCAGGCATGGTGAAGGTGATGCCCACTACGCCATTCGAGTCGGAGGTTAGCTGAGGGTAGAAGAAGGCGGTTTCGTTTAGATTTTTGCGGGCAGTGACCTGGCCGAGATCGGGTCTGGAAGCAGCACCGCCAGGCGGAGCTTCCGCTTTGAAAGCTAGCGCTTCTGGAAGATCGACTGTGAGCGCCGGTTTTCTCTCTACACCGAATTTCGCCGCATCGGCTAGGGCCGCCGAGGCCATGGGCATAGCTTTGCCCAGCACTCGTTCTTCAGACAAGCTGGCGAGGCTGTCGTCCAAAAGAGTTCGACCAGGAGCTCCGCCCCTCAGCCCCAACCTGTTGTGAAACCTGCTAGAAACGTAGAACTCTTGCACCAACCTCGAAGGGAAATGGCGATAACTCATCGACACATTTTCGTATCCTCTGTCGCGCCAGCTACCAAGGACATGCTGAAATTCCTCCTCAGAATTGGCGAAGAGGGTTCGTGCGGAGGAGCCGTCCTGATAGAAAACGCCGAAATGATTTAACCATTGGTGGGGAGCGAAAGCATCGAGGGATTCATCGTAGAGAGCGGCAACCAGTTCGGCGACGACTCCTTCGAGGTCCTCTTTCGGAGCGCCGAACTCCGTTTCGGCGCGAATTTTCCGCTTCGGCACTTCGCGCCTCGCCGAAGCGGAGTTCGGCGCTCCGGACTTTGAACTTTGGCCTTTGGACTCACCAGTTCGGGCTTCTGATTTCGGGCTTCGGATTTTCAACGTCCACGTCTCCCTCTGCCCCGGCTGCAGCTTCGACACGAAATGCTCCCACGTGAGTTCCAAGTCTTTGTTCTTCCAAGGGACTTCCACTTTGTGCGATTCGAGGTAGCCGCGGTTTTCGCGCACCTGGGTGACGTGCAGCGTGAATCCGCCGCGCAGATCCTCGGTGACGGGAAGTTTGATCTGCTGTTGGGTTCGGCCGGGTTTGGTCCAGTAGCGCTCGATGATTTTGTTACGATGCTCAATCTCAATGAAAGCTCGGCCCTGTGCATAGCCGGTGCCCCAGAGCGCCATGAACTCTTCGCCGGGTTGGACTTCCCAGTCGGGCGCTGCGAGTAAATGCGGGATTTTGATGGCGAGCTTGCTGTCAGCGGGCCGAAGCACGCGGATTGGCAGCTTGCCGGTGACCTTTTTGCCAAAGCGGTCCTGGGTCTCGAGCAGGGCGCGATAGGCGCCGGGCGCGAGCTTGAAGGAGAGACGGTCGAGGCCGTTGGTGTCGGTGGAGAAAGTCTTTTCTGCCAGCAAATTGCCGAGGGGCCAGTTGTTTGGGTCGGACCGGTCGGACCGGTCGGACCGGTCTGAGGTTTCATCGCCGGTTATCAGCGGCATCGGGCTTGGTCCTCCCAAAGGAGCGCGCTGTACCGTAGCCGGAGCCTTGAGAGCATAAATCTTTAGACTGCCTTTGGCTTGCTGCGGCTCTTCGTCGAGGGTCTTCGTCTCCACCTTCACCTCGACTGGCTTCGCGTCTGTTTGCCAATCATCAGTCGTCATTTTTGCTTCCAGCGCTGTGTAACCCACGCGAATGTCGCGCTCGCCAGAGCGCGTTTCACCGGCGCTGTCGGTTACATCGGTTGTGATTTGGAAGATGAAGGTGGGTTCGTCTTTTTCCGGCACCTTGCGGTCGGGTTTCGCGGTGAACTCGATCTTAAAGGTTCCATCCGTTCCAGTAGCAGCGGTTCCATGAGCAATTTCCTGGCTTTCGCTGCGCATCGGGATGCCGCGTCCCCACCACCCCCACCACCAGGGCATGCGCACCTCGCGCACCACGCGGTATTTCACAGGCGCGCCGTCCACGGCGGCCCCTGTGTAGGCCATGGCGTGGCCAGTCAGTACCACCTTCTCGTTAAGCTTCGCAGCCGTTTTCGGGGCGTCGAGGGTGACCTGGAATTTCGGCCGCTTGTATTCCTCGACGCGGAAATAGGCCTGGCCGTTGGCGCGGCCCTCGACCTGAAGCGTCATCTGGCCCATGAGCCGGTCGCGCGGGGCTGTGAAACTGCCGGCAAAGGAACCGTAGTCATTGGCCTGCTGCTTTTGCCTGGCGATTTCCTTTCCGTTTGCATCCCGGAAGATCACGGTGAGTTCCTCGCCTTTAAGCACTTCGTAGTCGTTTTTCTCGTGGTTCACCCAGAGGCAGATTCCTTTGTATTGAATGGTTTGGCCCGGGCGATAAATGGAGCGGTCGGTGAAGAAGATCGTTTGGGCATAGGGCCGCGATTCCTCCTGACCGCCCCAATAGTACCCGTATAGATCACCCGTCGCGACCTCCTGTTCCTTATATCGCGCACGAATGAGGTAACTGCGGTTACGGTCCATTTTCATTGAGAAGAAGCCATTCGCGTCGGAGGTAACTGCGGGGTCGGCCACGCGATTGCCCTGGTTGTCCAGGTGCCAAACGGAAACGCCGGCGCCTTGAATGGGTTCGCCGGAATCGGCCTGGAGCACAAAACCTTCGAGCCAGCCCGCGCGAGTGCGGTCCACCAGAGCCAGGTCGCTGACCCAGACGCTCGCCAGGAATACCTGATTGTCTTTCTCACCAAAACCTGGATCCGGGCTGGCGGCGAGGAAGTAAAAGCCTGGCTTTAGCTTCCCGGGCGCGGGCGCCGGAAGCTCCAGCGTCTTCTCTTTGTAATCGGTGGTGGGCGGCAGCTTTTCGGACCATTCGAGAGCGGGTTTGCGTGAAAGGATTTCGCGGCGTTCTTTGTCGCTGAGGCTCTCGGGCCGGTTGTGGCGCTTTTCGAGGAAAGTCTCCCAGTCGTAGGGGATGGCGCGGAAGTGAGCGGAGGTGAGGTTGCGATAAGCGATAGCTAAACTGGGACCAGTGTCGCGCTTGCCCGTCGCCGGAGCGCGGACATTCCTGTCCGCAGCAACGCCCGACCGCTCCGTGGCGTCGGGTTCTTCGCCAGGCCCTCGAACGCTCCCGCTTACTGCGGACAGGAATGTCCGCGCTCCGCTCTGCCAGACCCGTTCGGTGGAGAGGCGGATGGATTTGGATTCGATTTCGATGATGAGATTTCGGCAAAGCTGGGCGCCGGGCGATTTTGGGAAGCGATTCGCGCCGCGTTCAGCCAACTTGTGCGCACCTACGAGATCGCCTTCCTGCTGAAGCACCCTGGCCTGGCGTTCGGTTGCCAGCGCCGAGATTTCGAGATCGGCGTAAGTTAGCACAAAGCTTTCCAGGGCAGACTTGTAGCGCGCGTTCTTATCTTCGCCCACCGCCGTGTTCCATGCCCAGGTCAAGCGTTCGAGGTCCACAGCCGCAAAAGCAACCGGGGGCGCATTGTCATTTCGATGGAATCGAAGCAGCGCCTGAAAGAGTTGAATCGCGCGAGAGCCAGGCGAATCGATGTTGGTTGGGTAACTCTGCCAGTTCAGAAAGCTTTCCACCGAACCCAAAGCCGGGCTGTCGGGGGACAGTTCAAAGGCGTCCTCCGGCTTTGCCCCGGCCTGTTCGCCGGAGGTGTAGAATTGGAGGGCCTCGTGCGCGATGAAGTCGTAAAGAGTGGGGCGAAAGGAATCGGGCATGGTGCCCTTTTCGAGCAGATCATCCCATGCGGTCACGGGCGTGGCTTTCAGGAGCTTTTCCGCAGAGAGGGCGCTTTGGAATTGCCGGTCAATCTCGGCGAACAGGCGCGGCAAATCCCAGGTGGTGAAGTCTTTGCCCGGAGTTTCAGCCGTGGCGGTGCGCTGCATGAACCGCCAGCGATTTTGCAGGAAATATTGCCAGTACCAATGAGCCAGCAAGGTATCCATGACCGGTTTCATCTCCGGCGTCGCTTTGGCGATCTCGGCTTCCAGGCGCGTGATCTTCTCCTCGGCTTTGTTGCCCTGCACGGTGCCTTCGAGATTGATCTTTTCACCGATGGCTTTTACGGCTTCGGCATAAGCGCGGTCGCGCAGGGCGGCCTGGATGATAGGTTCCAGGTTGGTGATAGCGGTTTTGGGTCGGCCTTTGTTGATGGCGTCCTGGACCTCTTTCCATTGGGAGTCGCGGGGACCAGCCATAGCAGTGAGACAAGTTAGAATCAGGAGCGAGGGCCAAAGGGAAGAGTTAAATGAGTTAAATGGGTTAAATGGGTTAAATGGGTTAAATGGAGAACATCTGGCGCGTTCGGGTAAAAGGAATGATATCACGCGATGTTCAGGAAGATGTTCCATATAAGAGTGGCGCGGACGCCTTGTCCCCGCGGCCTGAGAGGAGAAACCCCGCCCAGCCAAAGGCGTCCTGCGCCAAGGATTATGACACAGGAGGGGCAAATTTCTTAGAAGTATATTATTACCAGGGCTTTCCTATATGCACTTTGTCTTTCACTTTGTCTTTCACTTTGTCTCTTCGAAATCTGAACAACAAAGGAACAAAGACACAAAGGATGTGACAAGCGACTGGGGACAAACGAATGAAAAAACTACTGACCACGGACTACGGACTACTGACCAGACAAAGTGAAAGACAAAGTGAAAGACAAAGTGTATGGGGCAGGCGGGACGCGCTGCGCTACTCTATTGGCAGCGAGAAATAGAAGGTGGCGCCGGAACCCAGCTCGGCTTTGGCCCAGGTGCGGCCGCCGTGGCGCTCGATGATGCGGCGGACGTTGGCGAGGCCCATGCCGATGCCTTCGAATTCCTCGCGGGTATGAAGGCGCTGGAACACCCCGAAGAGCTTCTCCGCATGCGCCATATCGAAGCCGGCGCCGTTATCGCGCACGAAAAACTCCCAATCGGTGCTCGAGCGGCGGGTGCAGCCGATCTCGATGCGGGCGTGCTTTTTTTGGCGGGTGTACTTGACGGCGTTGGAGATGAGATTGACCCAGACCTGGCGGAGAAGAAGGATATCGCCCTGGGCGGCCGGCAGGGATTGGATCACCCACTCGATGTTGCGGTTTGCAAGGTCGGGTTGCATTTCGGCAATCACCTGGCGCACCAGCGGCTCGTGATCCACTTGCGTGCATTTCAGCGGGCGTTGGCCGGTGCGGGCGAAGGCCAGGAGCGCTTCGACGAGTTCGTTCATCGTCCTGGCCGCCCTGACGATGCTGCTGAGGTATTGTTTGGCAGTATCGTCCAGGGAAGGGCCGCAATCATCTTGAAGCGCCTGCGCGAACCCAAGCATATGCCGCAGAGGCGCGCGTAAATCATGCGAAACAGAATAACTGAAAGACTCAAGTTCCCGGTTGGCATATTCAAGGCTCGCGTTTTTCTGCTCGAGTTCCGACTGCGCAGCGCGCAGGGCGGCGGTGCGTTCCTCGACTCGTTTTTCCAATTCGACCGTCAGAGCCATCACCTCGCGGTTGGTCTCGGCCAACTCCTGCTGCAGGACGCGGATCGTGTCCTCGACGGATTCGGAAGATTGGAACAGGCCGTTCATTATGCAACCAGTTCGGGAATGGATGGGAAGAACCACGAATGAACACGAATGGACACGAATGAATCGCCAAATCTTCTGGTGCGCTGTTCTCGTAGCGCAGATTTCCAATCTGCTGTATCGCAGTGCTTCCAGCCTGCAGGGCGTATGCGCCGGGTTGATTGGACGATCTGCCGATTGGAAATCGGCGATACGGCAGGTTGGAAACCTGCGCTACGTTTAGCGCGGTTAGTTTGAATGGGAACCAGTTCTCTCATTGAGGTTCATTCGTGTTCATTCGTGTTTATTCGTGGTTTATGCTGCCAAGTTTTGCTCTCCTCTGCGCCGCCGGTTTTTGACAACGAGCACAGTGGAATCGTCGTTCATGGTGCCATATCGATCCAGAAGGTGTTTCGCGATCAGGACAGGATTGTTGCCGGGAATACTTTTGACCTCATCCGGTTGCCAATTGTTCTTAACGCCATCCGATTGCATCACGAGCACACATTCAGGCGTCCAGGCGTGCTGGGAGACGACGGGCTTCGGGGCGGAGGCCATGCCCAGCACTCCACGTCTGATGACAAATTTAAATGGGGCCGAGCTGCCCAGGAGCCGCACCTCGATGTTGCCGATGCCGGCGAGTTGAAGCGTTTGCCGGAGCAGATCGAATCGGGCCACGCACATTACCACACCTCGGGTGGCGCGACAGGCGCGCTCGACGCCGCGGAACAGAGCATCTATGGGCTGGTCGAAATGATGCTCCAGGTATTGTCGGGCGGCCATGGCGGCGCGCTGGGCGCCAGACCCGTGCCCAAGCCCGTCGATGACTCCGGCCAAGGCATGGCCGTCCCATTGCTGGACCACAAAAGCATCTCCATTTTCGGCGGCGAGACGCCAGGAGCGGGTGGCAGCGGCGAATTCGAGCGGACGTTCCCGCAGATTCCCAGTGTCCGGCCTGACCCAGCGGCGGCAGACAATGCGCAAACCGCTGCGAGCGCTGGGCTGAAATTCGACCGAGTCCATAAACCGGTTGATGGCGCCGAGCCCGGCACCAAGGGTGCCTCGGGTGGAGAAGCCGTCTGTGAGCGCCCGTTCCAGGTCCGCAGAGCTGCGGGATTGGTTCTGCGAGACGATTTGGATGCCGTGCTGATTTTGTTGCTGCAAAGGAATGAATTGCAGAGTGCCGCCGTCACCGTGTTTGAGGAGGTTGGAAGCCAACTCGGATACGGTGAGTTCAATTTCATGACATTCTTTTTCGGAGAACTGGAGCGCGGCGGCGAATTTGGCGGCAGCCGAAGTGGCAGCCTTGGCCTCAACCGGAGCGGAGATTTGCAGACCAATTGGCTCAGGGAGCGTTGAAGAATTAGCAGAAGGGGCTCTCACGGCTTAACGTTGATTTGCTTTGGGACGGCCACGCTGTAGGGCAGGCTTTCCAGCCTGCCGGTTCAGGGGGCTTTTTAGCCCTCTGAACCTCCGGCCGACACTGGCCGCGGCGCTGAAAAGCGCCGCGAACCGGCAGGCTGGAAAGCCTGCCCGACAGCGCCCGGATTTAAACCGGCTGACTAGGTCTTCCGCCATTTCTTAACCGTGATAGTGGTGCCATGACCGGGGGCAGACTGGATATCCATGTCGTCCATGAGCCGTTTGGCCCCGGGCAAACCCATGCCGAGGCCTTTGCCGGTGGAATAGCCTTCCTGGAGCGCCAGGCTGATGTCCGGGATACCGGGCCCCTTGTCCACAAATTTAAGTTCGAGGCCTTCGCGTCCGTGCAGTTCGCAGCGGGTCCAGTGCATCGTTCCTCTGCCCGCATAAAGAAAAGTGTTGCGAGCCAATTCTGAAGCGGCGGTGACGATCCGGGTCACGTCGGTTGCGCCAAAGCCCACCTGGGTGGCGGCTTCGCGCACGGCGCGGCGAGCCAGCAGGATGTCGCTTTCGGTGGCGATCTGGATTTCGCCTTGAGAAACGGCGGTCATGAGCGGCCGCAAACACCAAACACCAAACACCAAACACCAGAGAAGCACCAAGCTCCAAACCTCAAGAACCGTTCATAGGCTTTGGAGCTTGGTATTTGGTGTTTCACTGGAGCTTGGTGTTTGGTGTTTGGTGTTTTACGAAGGGTGTTTGTTTTTCACGGAGTTATTTTTGTCCACCGATGTTCCCATCCCCGCGGGCCACCATTTCGAGCGCGCGATCCACATCCAGGGCGGTTTCGATTTTGCCGAGTGTTAGGCCGATCTGAGTGGCGGTGATGGCGACTGCTGGCCGCATGCCGGCTATGATCGTGCGGCCACCCATGAGCCGGACCATTTGCGCGGTTTCAGCCACCGTGCGTGCAAAAAAGGAGTCGAGGGTTTCAACTGCCGAGATGTCGAGCACGACGCCTTTAGGCTCGCGCTTTTGCATCGCTTCGAGCACCTGATGTTGGAGCGCAGAAACCGTGGCGTCGTCCGGGTCCGAAGGCAGAGTGACCATGAGCAGGTCGCGAACGCGGATGACTGAGATGTCGCTCATGATAAGAAGTTAAATGAGTTAAATGAGTTAAATGGTTAAATTAAATGGGTTAAAACATAGTCCCGCGGGGACGACAGAGCTGGGTTTGGAGTGCGCGGACATGTCGCCGCACTCCAGGACGGTGGTTAGATGCTGCGGATTTCATTGCTTCGCCGCAACTTGGAGATTCAGAGTTTCCAGGGCGGTGCGGAGGCCGGCGGCGAGGGAAGAGCGGGTCAGGACGTTGCTCAAATCAATCCCCAGGTGCACGAGCGTTTGGGCGATGACGGGCCGGACGCCGGTCAGAATCACCTCGGCTCCGAGCAACCGAACGGCAGATATGGTTTCGATGAGATGCTGCGCGGTTTGCGTGTCCACGGTGGGCACGCCGGTAATGTCGAGCAGGGCAATGGGAGAGTTGGTTTCGGTCACACGGTGCAGCAGGCGTTCCATAAGTTGCTGTGTGCGCTGGCTGTCCAACATTCCTACCAGCGGCACCAGGACAATGCCTTCCCAGGCCTGAACAATGGGCACGGTGGCCATTTCAAGGATTTCCTGAGACTGCTTCCTGATCTTTTCTTCGGCCTCCCTGCGTTCGGTGAGGTCGCGGGTGATTTTGCCGTAGCCGAGCAACTGGCCGTTTTCGTCGCGCAGGGCGGTGACGATCACATTGGCCCAAAAGCGCGACCCATCTTTGCGCACGCGCCAGCCCTCATCCTCGAACCGGCCTTCGTCGCGGGCGGTTCGCAGTTCCTCCTCCGCTTTGCCTCGGGCGATGTCTTCGGGAGGATAAAACCGGCTAAAATGCTGGCCGATGATTTCGTTGGCTTTCCAACCTTTGATGCGTTCGGCGCCGGCGTTCCAGGTCAGGACCTTGCCCTCTTTATCGAGCAACAGGATGGCATAGTCTTTGATGCTCTTGACGAGCAAGGGGACCATCTCGGCCCGTCGGGCCTGGAGCGGTTGCGCGGGGGAAGAGGGTGGGGTTGAATCTGGCGGAACTGAATTTGCCGGACGGCTTTTTTTCTTCATACGAAGTTGCCAGGGTAAATATGGATGCGGAATACCAAATTTCAAAAAATATTTCCTAAACGCTTCGTGCCCGGGGTTCCTTTGTCTTTCACTTTGTCTTTCACTTTGTCTCTGCTTTTTCGTCAGAGGGACAGACAAAGTGAAAGACAAAGCGTTAGAAAAGTCAGAATCCAGCCAACATTGCGCTAATTTCATGAAGCAGTCGTTTTCCCACGTCAACATCGCGCCGTGCCAGCGACACTCGTTGCACACAGAGATCGATGCAGACCCCGGCTTTGGTTGCCGCGCTTTGTGCCATCTGTAAGAACCGGCGATGATCCAGGTCCGCGAACCGGCCATTTCCCTCAGCGACATTTAGCACAATGCTGGTAGCTGTCTCGTCAATTTGGCGAAAGAGCCGGTTGGGCAAATCTACTGCCTCGGTCACCACGACGAGCCAATTCATGAACTGCAAGGCTCTGCGATAAACCTCAAGATTCTCATGGTGAAACAAAGTTCGCGGGCTATCCGAAGCAGACTCGGCCCTATACGGCAAAGGTTCTTCGCGAATGGCAGTTTCGCTCCATGCTTTTCGCAAGCCGATGAGCATCCGGGTGATCTCACAAAGAGGTTGTTTGGCCGAGTCGCATTCCTGTTTTGTCAGTAGCTTTTTGATGCAGGCAATGTCGAGGCACCCGGCACTTTCCAAAGATCAACCAACCGCAAAGTCCACGACCCGTACTCTTCCCGGCGCGCCATACTGCCTGGCAGCCTCGGCGAGATTGAAGAGGATGCTTTCGCTTGCACGAGATAAGTGATCCACAATCGCGTGCTTTTTGTCCCATGCAGCGGTCCAGACTGCTGCTTGAGCGGTGAGCTGGAGGGCTTTCGCATATACGTGAAGTCTTTCGTGCGGGAAAGTTTGAGCCGCTTCAATCGAGTTTTTCACTTTGTCTTTCACTTTGTCTAACACAATCTCAGAACGGAAAAGACAAAGTGAAAGACAAAGTGAAAGACAAAGGCACCACAGAAGCAACTTCGTTAAGCACGGGCCATGCGGGCCACACCCTATAGCCGCTCACCAGGCGCGCCATTAGCATTCCATAAAGGAGAAGGATAGAAGTGCAGGTGCGTTTTTCGAAGAAGCTGCAGGCCGCAAAGATCGGTTGGATTTTGCTTTGGCTGCTGGGGATTCCGATTCCGGTATTGTTGATATTGTATCTGCTGAGAGGATGCACATAGGCAGAGCGTCCAGCTCGAGGGGCGCCTTCACATTGTCTTTCACTTTGTCTCTCCGGCCGAACGTTACAAAGACAGACAAAGTGAAAGACAAAGTGAAACACAAAGGTTTCAGTTTGTGCGCTCGAGGCAGAAAGACGCCTGCTCGCGCCGAAACGGAGTTCGGCGTCCCCCAAAACCCCTTGCTATCCCCTGCCAGAGGATTATGCTTGCCGGGTAAGGTAGAGTAGAGAGCGAGTCCATTTGGGTTGCCCGGCAGACGGGCGGGCTAATTCCATTTCACCCGCTGCAAACCTCGTACTCCCGAGGAATTCGTATATGAAACGAAAGCAGAAAAACCCGGCCCCTGCGGGGCAAACACCAAACACCAAACTCCAGGCTCCAAGTGCCAAAAGCGGTGCGGCCGCGCAAGGCAAACCGACCATGAACGCCAAGCCGCCCACCGGACCGGCTAAAGCCGGAACTACAAGCGACGGCAAACTTCCAAAAGGTGTCGCGACGGAAATCAAAGCCGTGACCACGAGCGGAGACAGGGATAAATTGAAAGACAAAGCGGGGGATGGCGAGGAAACCAAGCACGCAGCCGAATTGACTACGGCGCACCCGCCAACGGGCGATGGCTTCCCGGTCGTAGGCATTGGGGCCTCCGCGGGCGGACTTGCGGCGTTCGAGGCGCTGTTTGCGCACATGCCGGCGGACAGCGGGACGGGGATTGCCTTTGTGATCGTGCAGCACCTGGATCCCGACCACAAAAGCATCCTCACCGAACTGGTCCGCCGTTATACGAAGTTGCGCGTGTTTCAGGTCGAAGACGGCATGAAAATCGAGCCTAACTGCGCCTACATCATCCGGCCAAACAAAGACCTGATGCTGACCGACAGCAAGTTGCACCTGGTCGAACCCGGCTCGCGGCGCGGGCTGCGACTGCCAATCGACTTTTTCTTCCGTTCTCTGGCCCAGGAACGGGGCGAGCAATCCATAGGCGTCATCCTTTCGGGAAACGGCACGGACGGAACGCTGGGGTTGCGCGCGATCAAGGAGGCGGGCGGCATGGCCGTTGTGCAGGACCCGCAATCGGCGGAATACGATGGCATGCCGCGCAGCGCCATTGCCTCGGGCCTTGCCGACTACGTCCTGCCCCCGGAGGAAATGCCGGCGCAATTGATCGAATACGTCAAACGGACCTCGCCTTTCAAGCCCGGCGGCCCCTCGCCCGCGCCCCCGGACGTCAGTGGCTGGGTCCTCAAGATTATGGCGCTGCTGCGCTCGCATACGGGGCACGATTTCTCGCATTACAAACAAAACACTATTCGCCGGAGAGTCGAGCGGCGCATGGTTGTCAATCAGATAGATACCTTCGATCACTACGTTCGGGTGCTGCGGCAGAATCCGGCTGAATTGGACATTTTGTTCCGCGAACTGTTGATCGGCGTGACAGGCTTTTTCAGGGACATCCCCGCGTTCGAGGCGGTGCGAGACCTGGCGTTGCCCGCCATGATGAACGAGCGCCCCCAAGGCAGCCCGATCCGGATCTGGGTGCCCGGCTGTTCGACCGGGGAGGAAGCTTACTCCCTGGCTATGCTCATACATGAAAAAGCCGAGAAAATAGGGCATGACTTCGTCGTGACGATCTTCGCCACGGATATTGACCATGACTCGATCGAGAAAGCGCGCGCCGGCCTTTATCCTGCCAGCATCGCGGCGGATGTTGCTCCCGAGCGCCTGCAGCGTTTCTTCACGCACGAAGACAAAGATTTTTATCGCGTCAAAAAGACCTTGCGCGACCAGTTGATCTTTGCCGAGCAGGACGTGATCAAGGACCCGCCCTTCTCGAAACTGGACCTGGTCAGTTGCCGGAACATGCTCATCTACATGGAGCCGATCTTGCAAAAGCGGCTGTTGCCTCTATTCCATTACGCGCTGCTGCCGAGCGGCTTCCTGCTGCTGGGCAACTCCGAGTCGGTGGGCGAGTTCACCAATCTTTTCACCCCGGTCGAGCGCAAATGGAAGCTCTATCGGCGCAAGGACCTGACCATCGGCATGCTCCCCATGCACCAGATGAGCGCGCCTGCGGAGCGGCACCAACACGCTCTGGTTAGCGCCATCAACGAAGGGAAAGACAGAAAAACCAGCCTGCGTGAGGTAACCGAGAAGCTGTTGCTGCGCAATTACGCCCCGGCGTGCGTGGCCGTCAACGAGCACGGCGACATCCTTTACATCCATGGCCGCAGCGGCAAATACCTGGAGCTGCCCAGCGGCGACGCCAGCCTGAACATCGTGCGCGCTGCCCGCGAGGGTTTGAAGATCGAGTTGGCCAACGGCTTGCGCCGGGTGCTCGCGCAGCGCCAACCGGTTCGCTACGAAAACCTCGAGGTCCGCACCAACGGCGGCTTCGAGAAGGTCAATGTGACGCTGGAACTGGCCGAAGGGGCGGCCCCGGGAATGGTCGTGATCACGTTTCAGGAGCCCTCACCCCGGGAACCAGCCAAGGCGGCCCCAGACAAAGCCTATCCCAGGGAACGCGCTCCTCGAGCCGGCTCTCCTCCGGACGAAAAAGACAAGCACATCGCCAATCTCGAACGCGAGTTGCGCGTCAAATCCGAGACCCTCCAGACTACCATCGAAGAACTGGAAACCTCGAACGAAGAACTCAAATCCACCAACGAGGAACTCCAATCCACCAACGAGGAACTGCAATCCACCAACGAAGAGCTGGAGACTTCCAAAGAGGAGCTGCAGTCGGTCAATGAGGAGCTGGTCACGGTCAATAGCGAGCTGCAGCAAAAGATGGAGGGCCTGTCACGGGCCAACAATGATATGAACAACCTGCTGGCCGGCACGGGCATCGGCATGTTGTTCGTGGATCACCAGCTTCGCATCCAGCGCTTCACGCCGGCCACGACCGAGATCATCAACCTGATCCAAACCGACATCGGCCGGCCTGTGAGTGACCTGGTCTCCAACCTGGCCAGTTACGATCGGTTGGGGCACGACGTCAAAGCGGTGCTCGACACGCTCATTCCGCGCGAGACGGAAGTACAGACGACCAATGGCCATTGGTATCTGATGCGCATCCTGCCGTATCGCACGCTGGAAAATGTGATCGAGGGCGCGGTGCTGACGTTTGTGGATATCGCCGCACAAAAAAAGGCCGAGGCACAGTTCCGGGTCCTCAGTTCCGAGCTGGAGCAACGGGTCAAAGAGCGGGTGGCCGAGACTGAAAAAGTGAATGAAAAACTTCAGCGCGAAATCAGCCATCGCCAGGAGACCGAGCGACGCCGGGCCACCGACATCGCCGCCCTCATCCATTTGCACGACATGACCCGGCAGCGCGCGGGGCAGGATTGGCGGCAGAAAGGCTTTCAGGCGGCCCTGGATGCTGCAGTCGAACTGACTCGCGCGGATATGGGCACGCTCCAGGTCTATGATGAGAAATCCAAATCCCTGCGCCTGGCGGCTCAGAGCGGCTTTAAGTTATCAGTGGCAACCCAGTTCACCGAGGTCACAGACAAAAGCGGCACGTCCTGTGCCGAAGCGTTGCGCAAAGGCCAGCGTGTGCTGGCCGAGGATGTGACCCAGAGTGATTGCTTCAAGAACAGCCCTGCCTTGCCCATCCTTCAAGGCGCAGGCGTGCGAGCCGTGCAATCCACCCCCGTGCTCTCCCGCCAGGGACGGGTGCTGGGGATTTTTTCGACCCACTGGAAACAGCCGCACAAACCGGATGAAGACACCTTGAGGCTGCTGGATCTGCTGGCGCGGCAATTGGCGGATTTGATTGAGCAGCCGAAGATGGAAGATAGGAGATAGAAGATGGAAGTCCCTGACGCACCAAACTTAGACACTTTGTCTTTCACTTTGTCTTTCACTTTGTCTCCTTCTGGTTGGATCACCGACAAAGAGAGACAAAGTGAAAGACAAAGTGAAAGACAACGATTCCACCCCTTGCGCCCAAGCGGACTTACGCCCTCTTTTCACGTTTCACGCATCACGTTTCACGTTCCACCCCATTTGCGTGGCACCTAATTAGTGCTAAGGTTACCGTATGTCCCGCACCTCTAATCGTCCTCCTCCAGCGCCGGCGACTGCGCTGCGGTCGCAGGCCGAGGAGCGGTTGCGGCATGAGCGGCCGGAGGCAGCGATCACCGGGATGCCGGTGGACCAAATCCAGGCCACGCTGCACGAACTGCACGTGCATCAGATCGAGCTGGAGATGCAGAACGAGCAGCTCCGCTCATCCCAAAGCGAGTTGGAGCAGGCCCGCGAGCGATTTGAGGAACTGTATGATTTCGCCCCGGTGGGTTACCTGACGCTGGACGACCAGGGGAACATCCGGGCCGCAAACCTGACCGCGGTGAACATGCTGGAGGTCGAGCGCACGCGATTGGAAACCATGCCGTTCTCCAAGTTTGTTTACAGAGAAGATGCGGACCCTTTTTATCTGTGCCTGCGCAAAACGCTGAACTCTGCCCTGAGCCAATCCTGCGAAGTCCGTCTGCTCGGCCAAAATAAAGGGCTCATCGTGGCGCGACTGGACCTGATCCAGGCCTTCGAGAACGGCGGAACGGTTTGCCGCCTGACCATTACCGACATCACCCAGCACAAACGCGCCGAGGAAGCGCTGCGCGAGCATCAAAAACGACAGGTCCAATATGAAAACGAGGAGCGTCTGCGCGTTGCCTTCGAAGCCGGCGACCTCGGCTCCTGGGACCACGACCTGCGCACTGGCAAAGTCATTTGCTCCGACCGCACCCGGGCGATGCTCGGGCTGGAGCCCGGCGCCACGGTCAACTGGTCAATGATTCTCGACCGGCTGCATTCCGACGATGCTCCACGGTTCCTCAAAGCCATGGATGAGAGCGCCAACCCGGCCGAGGGCGGCAGGGCGGATGTGGAGTTTCGGATACAAATCAAAAGTCCGAAGTCCGAAGTCCGAAGTCCGAAGCTTGGAGCGCCGAATTCTATCTCGGCGCGGGCGGAGGCAACGTCCAAAGTCCAGGAACCTTCGAACGGAGCGCGGGTGTCCGCACCCGCAGCCAGCCCCGACGGTAAGCCGGCGCCTGAAGGTTCCGGCGCGGGCTTGAAAACTCGGCGCACTGCGGGCGGAGCGCGGCTGTCCTCAGCCGCAGCAAGCTCCGAAGGCAGGCAGGCCTCAGTGGGGCCGGGTACCGGTCTGAATTCCGGACGCGCTGCGGGTGAGGACACCCGCGCTCCAGGACCGGACAAAACCGAAAGCGGGGACAAGGCTGTCCCCGCCCCTGGTGAGGACACCCGCACTCCTGCCGAGGTGCGCTGGTTGCGGTTCGCTGCGCGATGCTTTTTCGAGAATGGCAGCACTGGTAGAGCGATCCGGCGCACGGGCGTGCTGGCAGATATCACAAACCAGAAGCGAGCCGAACAAGTGCTGCACTCGCGCGCCAGAGAACTCGAAACTGTGGTGGAGGATCGGACGGCCCGGTTGCGCGAAGCCGTTGGCGAATTGGAACATTTTTCTTACACGCTGGCCCACGATCTGCGCGCGCCAGTGCGCGCGATCCGCGGTTATGGGGACCTTTTAATCGCTCAATCAGTGAATTTGGCGCCGCGGCACAAGGAATTCCTGATTCGAGCCTGCAAGGCCGCCGAGAGAATGGACCAGTTGATACTCGATACGCTGGACTACACCAAAATCGTGCGCCAGCATTTCGAGCTGAAGCCGATTGAGACCGGCGCTTTGGTTGAACAGGTCGTGCAATCGTATCCTCAATTTCAGGAAGCGCGCGAGAATATCACCATTGTTGCGCCTCTGCCCGCCGTGATGGGCAACGCCGCGCTCCTGACCCAGTGCTTTTCAAACCTGCTCAACAACGCGCTCAAGTTTGTCGCGCCCGGAAAAGAACCGGAGGTGCGGATTTATGCCGAGGAGTCGCGGACGGCCTCGTCCGCGTTCACGCCTGCCCCTGCCGCAAATGACGGTCCAACCGGCAGGCCAGACGCTCACCCTGCTTCGGAGGACAGGCGAAACGCCCGCCCTGCTCGTGTGCGCGTCTGGGTCGAGGACAACGGCATCGGCATCCCGGAGGATTGCCGGGACAAAGTCTTCGAGATGTTCCAGCAGCTCATGCCGGTGCAATACCCGGGAACCGGCATCGGGCTGGCGATCGTCAAAAAGGCCGTCGAACGCATGCGCGGCGCCGTTGGCGTAGAGTCGCATCCCAAAGGCGGAAGCAGATTTTGGATTGATTTGGAAAAAGCGGCGGAGTGATGATCAAAAACAACAAACTTCAAATTTCAAACTTCAAATAAGCCTCGAAATTCAAGTACAGTGACCCAGGCCTGTTTGAAAATTGAAGTTTGAAGTTTTTTTGAAGTTTTTTTGAAGTTTGGAATTTGAAATTTGACGCTTTGCAACCCGTGTTGTACGTCGAAGACGAGCCGCACGATTTCTTTTTCATGCAACTCGCCTGGGAGCAGTCTGCCGTCCCTAATCCCCTCGTTACAGTCCAGGACGGCCAGCAGGCGATGGATTACCTGGCTGGAAAAGGCGAGTTTGCCGACCGGGCGAAGCACCCATTCCCTTGTCTCCTCCTGCTGGACCTTAAACTGCCGATTCGCAGCGGTTTCGACGTTCTGAAATGGATCCGGGAGCATTCAAAGGTGGCGTCGTTAAAAGTCGTCATCATCTCCGGCTCTTTTTTGGAAGCGGATATCGCCCAGGCGCGCACGTTGGGCGTAGCCGATTATGTCATCAAACCCTCTTCCCCTTCCGAACTCACGGTGATCGTGAAGCAGAAGTGGAAGGGG
>PSRM01000082.1 GCA_003176045.1 Verrucomicrobiota bacterium
GCCGATGTTCTCCGTAATCCTACTGATGTACTAATTCGAAAATTCCCCGGGCTTTTCGGTCATCCTCTGACTGACTAGCCCGGTTTTTTTGTACATCTTGATCTTACTCTTTCTCATAATCTTACTCTCCCTTTCTCATATATAGAATTCATAGCGCTCGTTTCTGCAATTAAGTATCGTTCCATCTAATGAAGGCAAGCCTCCTTCTGCTATTCTGTCTCAGTTTAGCCTTGTCCGGTTGGAGCGCGGACATTTTTGTCCGCAGCAACTCGGTGGGACCAGCGGATTCCAGGTCCGATGCCGCATCACTCCTAGAACTCAACCGCAATTGGCCCCGCTTCCGAGGGCCCGACGGTGGGGGGGTTACTCTGGCGACAAATTTCCCAACGGCCTGGAATACCACCAACGACGCGGGCATCGCTTGGAAGATTCCAGTGCCAGCGCCCGGATTTAACTCCCCCATCATTTACAGCAATCGCATTTTCTTCTCGGGCGGCGACCGCAAACAGCGCGAGGTCTTCTGCCTCGACGCGACCACCGGAAAACTGGTCTGGCGCAAAGCAGTCACCGGGGGCCCACGCACTGGCGAAGCTTTTGGAGTGCGCTCCCGATCCATCGGGAGCGCACTCCAACACGCTACCGCGCCTGAAGTACCTGACTCGACCGGCTACGCTGCCTGTACCATGGCCACCGATGGTCGTTGCGTTTATGTGATCTTTGCGACCGGCGATGTCGCGGCGTTTACTTTCGATGGGGCTCCTGTCTGGCAAAGGAGTTTTGGTCCAATCAAGAACCCGTATGGCTATGCTACATCACTGGCCACCTGGCGTGACCGCCTCATTCTGCAACTGGATCAGGGAGAAAGCGACGAGCACAAATCCAGGCTTTATGCTTTGGACGGGAAGACCGGCAAAACTATTTGGGAACAGCCGCGCAGCGTCGGCAGTTCCTGGGCCACGCCCCTTGTGATCGAGGCGGCAGGAAAAGCCCAAATCATCACTCTCGCGCAGCCATGGGTGATTGCTTACGCCGCAATGGACGGGGCCGAACTCTGGCGGGTGGATTGTCTGAATGGGGAAATCACTCCTTCGCCAATCTTTGCCGGTGGGTTGGTAATAGTCGTCAGCCCGTCCGAGAAACTGTTGGCCATCCGTCCTGACGGCCATGGAGACGTCACCAAAACGCACGTTACGTGGTCAACCGAAGAAAACGTTCCGGATGTTACGAGTCCGGTTAGCAACGGCGAACTGGTTTTCACACTCACCACGGGCGGCCTCTTAACCTGCTTCGATCTCAAGGACGGCAAGAAAATTTGCCAGCACGATTTTGATACTGAATGTCATAGTTCGCCGGCAATTGCTGGAAACAATTTATACATATTTAGCCAGCAAGGAACGGCTGCCATCCTGACTGCCACGCGACAGCTTAATGAGGTTTTCAGAACTCAGATGGGTGACGGCTTTCACGCAAGCCCGGCTTTTGTGGATGGCCGTATCTTCATGAAAGGCATGACAAATCTTTGGTGTCTCGGCAGTCCAGCCTCAACGCGTCCGACCGGTCCGACCGGTCTGACAAACTACAGCAAGTAGCTCTACAGTTCGTTTCGATTTGACACTTTGTCTGAAATTCTGTGTATTGAGCGGCAAATCCGCTCATTATGGTGTGCAGTAAACCCGTAATATCCCGAACGCATGAATAATCGTCACGACAAGATCCTGTTCTGGGGCTGTTTCATCGCCCTGATCACCACTTCCTACGCCTTCATCAGCCGAATTGTGCTGTGCGGCACGCAATTCAAGGCCGATTTCGGGCTTGAAGGCGTTCAGGTTGGAGAACTCATTGGAGCGGGAATCTGGCCGTTCGGCGTGAGCATAATCGTCTTTAGCCTGTTCATAGACCGGATTGGCTACAAAGTGGCAATGATCTTCTCGTTTATCTGCTACATCGTGTATTCCACGATGGCCTTGATGGCGTATAGCGCGATCCATGGAGCGGCGATTGGGGATTTGGTAACGGCTCGACACAAGGGACTGCAACTGCTCTATTGGGGCAGCATTATCCTTGCTCTCGGTAATGGGACGGTCGAAGCCTACATCAATCCTATGGTCGCGACGCTTTTCAACCGCGACAAAACCAAATGGCTCAACATTCTGCATGCTGGCTGGCCAGGCGGCTTAGTGATCGGCGGTCTCTGCACAATCAAACTTTCCAACAATACCGATTGGCGGCTTACTCTGGGGTTGATCCTCGTGCCGGCAATTACTTTCTTCCTGATTCTTGTTGGACTAACTTTCCCCAAAAGCGAGCGTGAACAAGCCGGGGTGGGTTATATCGAGATGCTCAAAGAACTGGGCATGTTCGGCGCGCTGGTGGCTTTCGGTTTGGTCTTTGCGCAACTGGGTCAGGTGTTCGAATGGTCGTCAACAGTTACTTGGATCCTCACTGGGATCGTCGTTCTGGCGTTCGGCTTCCTGACCAAGTCTATCGGCAGGCCATTCCTTATCTTTCTAATCATTATAATGATGCCCCTTGCCACCACAGAAATCGGCACCGACGGATGGATCACAGCGCTCATGGAGAAGCCCATGAAGTCGGCCGGGTATCATGCCGCGTGGGTGCTTGTTTATACTTCAGCGATTATGATGGTGCTGAGGTTCTGCGCGGGTCCTATCGTTCATAAGCTCTCACCGCTGGGTCTCCTTGCCACTTGCGCGACACTAGCCGTCCTCGGCCTGACAGCTCTTTCCAACACGGCTGGAGCGGGCATCGCTGCCATTTTCGGAGCCGCAACCCTCTATGGGATTGGAAAGACTTTCTTTTGGCCGACCATGCTTGGTTTGACTAGCGAGCAATGCCCTAAAGGCGGGGCGCTCACGCTCAACAGCATGGGCGGTATAGGCATGTTGGCAGTCGGGATTCTCGGGACGCCTTTTATCGGCTATCTGCAGGAATCCAAAGCCACCCAGGAACTCCAGTCCAAAAATCAGGTGCTTTATCAGTCAGTTGCTGTTACCAAAAGCTGGGTCCTCAGTCCTGTGCTTGGCGACTACCAGGCGATTGATCCTGTGAACAGGGAGAAAGCTCCCTTGGCCCAAACCTCTGAAGCGAAGGCAACCATGGATGAGGCTGAATCGACAAGCCGTTACTGGGCTTTGGGTAGAATGGCCATGTTCCCCGGCTTCATGCTCTGCTGTTATATCGTGCTGATCCTCTACTTCAAATCCAAAGGCGGCTACCAGGCAATCCACATCGAAAGCGCCGCCCCGGCCACCAAGCC
The DNA here is from genome assembly GCA_003176045.1 of Verrucomicrobiota bacterium. Lineage (GTDB taxonomy): Bacteria > Verrucomicrobiota > Verrucomicrobiia > Limisphaerales > UBA8199 > PSRM01. The sequence continues at coordinate 3,278 of PSRM01000082.1, forward strand.
CACTGCCGAAACCGCTGCTGCAGGTTAGGAGCTGTCTGGCCGAACTCCTTTGAATAACCTGCGTTGTGGGTCTAAATTTCGTCCATGAAAGAGACTGAGGTTGCCAGCGCGCGGGGGGAGGTCCTGGGCGTAACTGATGACGAACTGTTCGAGATGGCTAATCTTTCTCCTCCCAGAACCGGCTTATCCCGCCGGATTTGGGTCAGCGTCAACGCCCGGCTCCAGCACCACCGCCCGCGATTAAAAGTGGAAGGGACAGATCACAATTTCTATCCCGTCTCGATTGATGACCCCGTCGAGTATTTATCCGGCTGGCCGCCCGGCTGGTCTGCCGCTGACTTTGCCGCCCTGCAGCGGTTTGTGGCATTAAACCGGCAGGTCCTGCTCGAGTATTGGAACGATCGAATTGACACCGAACAGGCCATCGCCAGGGTCCAATCCATCTAACTGGCCTGCAATCTCTCCGGCCTACTGGAGTTTGATGTTTGGTGTTTGAAGTTTCTCTGGTGTTTGGAGCTTGGTGTTTGGTGATTCTCTTTCCCTGATGTTTGGAGTTTGATGTTTTGAAATTTTCCTCCCGGTGTTTCCCTTGGGCGTTTTCCAGCCTCTCCCCGCATTGCGCCGGCTCCCCTCCCACGCGAGCTTGTAGGAGTCGGTGCTTATGAAAATGTTGTTCTATTCATCAGACAGCTCAGAAGTGGAGCGGGTCAAAGCGGAGTTCACAGCGGCGGGCATTCCTTGCGAGGTGCGCAAGGGAACTCAGCCCAAAGCCTCACCCCATGCCGAGCTTTGGATTCGAAACGATCAGGATTGTCACCGGGCTTTCATGCTCTGTGTGCATTTGGGCCTTGGGTTCTCCAGGCGCCAGCCGCGCCCTGTGTCACTCGACGACTCCGAGTTCGAGCATGCGGAGGATTGAGCCTCAACGATATCCCTGCCACTCCGGCTCATTCTCAAATATCCACCGATAATATTCCTTTTCCTTCAGACTTGCGGCTGCTTCTTCATCCACGATCACCGTGCATCGCGGATGAAGCTGGAGGGCCGAGGCAGTGACCATGCTTGTAATGGGCCCTTCCACAGCCAGAGCGATCACCTCTGCTTTACTCGAGCCAGTCGCCAGTAAAAGGCATCTTTCGGCCTCGATGATCGTTCCGACGCCCATCGTAATGGCGCGGCGCGGCACTTTGTCTTCGCCGCCGAACAGTGGCGCGTTTTGCTTGAGTGTGGTTGGCGTCAGTGCTTTTACTCGAGTTCTGGACCTCAATGCAGAGAGCGGTTCGTTGAAGCCGATGTGTCCGGCCTTTCCAATGCCCAACACTTGGAGATCAATTCCGCCGAAGCGCCGAATGGCGTCCTCATAGCGGGTACATTCTTCTTCCAGATCTTCGGCCAGGCCATTGGGCAGATGGGTATTGCGCGGGTCCACATTCACGTGGCGGAAAAAGTGTTCATCCATGTAATGCCGATAAGAATTAGGATCTGATGGAAACAGGCCAACGTACTCATCGAGGTTGAACGTGCGGCAGAGCGAAAAATCGAGATGCTCCTCCCGGTGCATCCGAACCAGTTTCAGATATACCCGTTCCATGGTAGTCCCCGTTGCCAGGCCAAGAACCAAATGGGGATTGGCTTTCAATTCCCGCGCGACGATCCGCGCCGTCAGACTGGATGCCGCCTCAGCGTTGGGTTGTATGATAACTTCCATTTTGAGCGAAGCTTTTAACGCAAAGGCGCAAAGACGCAAAGGACAAACCGCAAGAAAGACAGGAAAATTGAAGACAGGAAAATCAAGACGAAGATCTGGCAAGAAAATTTTGAGGCAAGAAGATGAAAGCTTCTTTATATTTTCCTGCCCCTAATTTTCCTGCCGGATTTCCTTTTTAAGTTTCCCTGTCTTCAATTTTCCTGTCTTGTCTTTGCGCCTTTGCGCCTTTGCGTTAAAGTCCTTGACCCCTAGACCAACCCAAACTCTTTTCGATTCTGCTCGCAAGACACCAGCACTTTGCTGCCATCGAGCTTCTTGCGAAGCAGCCCTTGCTCATCGGCGGCTTCTTTGAGTGGAAGAGCTACCTGTCCACCCTGAGCGGCGCTGCGTTGCATCGCCAGCATGATCTCGGCGCCAAGGGATGCATGATCGAAATTGCATTGATGGACGCTCTTTCCGTCCAGCCAATCCGCCATTTCCTGAATGTAAGGCGGCATGTCCAGGTCGTAGTTCATCGCGCCTTCGCCTGATTGATAGCCGCCGGATTTTGTTACCGCCCGCCAGCCGCCGTTGGTCAGCACCTCGGCAAAACCTTCGGTGCCCTGCGCGCCAATACGATTCTTTCCCCACCATTTAGCGACTTCTGGCTGATCCGGCGCTCCCGCGCCGCACTCATAAATTCCCCTGACACCGTTTGCGAATTGGACAAATCCGGCAATGTAGTCGGGCGATGGATGGTTATCGCCGAATTTCGCGCCGCCCGTGGCCTGCGCCATGGCCCACGTCGCCGGTGCGTAATCGTTATACCAGCAGGTGTAATCAATCAGGTGTGACAGCATGTGCGTCATCCAGCCCGTCGCGCTTCCATACACGGTGTGGACGCGGCCCAGCGCGCCGCTGGCGATGATCTCCTTTACTTTTTGATAGTGCTTGCCGTAGCGATGTTGATGGCTCACGACTGCCTTTGCGCCGGACCGGCGCAACAGATCACGCACAGAAAACAGCTCGGCGCTGGTTAGCGTGACCGGTTTTTCGAACGCGATAAGCTTTGCGCCCGCCTCGGTCGCCGCCTTGATCATCGGCTCGCGCAAGTTGGGCAACGTGCAGAAGCAAAAGACGTCCGGTTTCACGGCTTTTGCCAGCGCAGCGGCATCGGAGCTTTTCTGCGGGTTGCCGAGCTTCGCGGCCGCATCATCCAGGCGTTTAGCATCAATGTCGCAAATGCCGGTGACGCGGAATTTCGGATTGGCATTGAACGCGGTGGCGTGATGCATTCCCCGCTTGCCCATGCCGACAACCAGAACTGTGTAAGCCATCGTAAATCCTCAGGCCGGGACCGCCTTCTTCGCTTTAGGGGCTGCTGAAGCAGGCGCGTGCTCTTTATCCCATTCCTTGACCTTGGCGATAACGTAATCCACTTCCTCCGCGGTAAGCTCAGGGAACATGGGCAGGCTGATGCAGGTGGCCGCATTGCGCTCGGCATTTGCCAGCGAACCGGCGATGCGGGCGCCTTTGCCCCACGGATATCCAGCCTGTTGATGAATGGCAATCGAGTAATGCGTCTTGGCGTCAATGTTATTCTTGACCAGGAAACCCAATAGTTGATCGCGCCACTCGGGCTTCTTCGTCTCGACAACATAAAGATGAAACACATGACGATAGCCCGGTAACTCAGTCGGTAAATCAATTGTCTTGCACCCTTTCAATCCGGCGGTATATCGAGCCGCCCACTGCCGCCGCTGATCATTATATTCGTCAATGTGCTTGAGTTTGGCGCTCAGGATCCCTGCATGGAGATCGTCCAGACGGCTGTTGAATCCGTAGCTGTGGACGTTGCGCGCATTGGAACCATGGTTGCGCAATTTGCGTATCTTTGCGTCAATATCGGCATTATTCGTTACCAGCGCGCCGCTGTCGCCGAAGGTGCCGAGGTTTTTCTGAATGATGAAGCTCGTCGTGGCTGCGTCGCTTAGTTCGGCGATCTTAAAACCTTTGCCTGCAGCGCCGATGCCCTGGGCGTTGTCTTCGATGACCTTAAGATGGTGCTTGTCGGCGATCTTGCGAATCGCTGCCATATCCGCGCACTGTCCATAAAGATGCACGGGTATAATGGCCTTGGTTTTCGGCGTAATAGCCGCTTCGATTTTTGCCGGATCAATGCACTTGGTTTTCGGATCGCAATCCACGAAAACCGCCGTGGCGCCGGCAATCCAGATCGCCTCGGCGGTGGCAAAGAATGTGTTCGGATGCGTGATGACTTCGTCACCGGGACCAATCCCCAGGGCCATCAAAACCAGCCAGATCGCGTCGGTCCCATTGCCCACGCCGACTGCAAACTTTGTGCCGTGATACCCAGCCAATTCACATTCCAGCTTTTTGAGCATCGGCCCCATCACATACTGGCCGCTCTCCAGGACGGTATGAATATTGGCGTCGATTTCTGATTTGATATTGTGGTACTGACGAACGTGACCGTAGAATTCAACTTTCATGGTTCGCATACGCTACCCCACTTTACGCCGCAGACAAGGGCTTTTTTGGTGAAGCTTGAAACGTGAAACGTGATGCGTGAAACGTGAAGGAAATGCGTTTAGTGATGGTTCGCAGCCATCTGGAGCAAATCCCGGAATTCGGTCTGCCCTTGGGCTTTTCGATCCGGACATTCCGGCCTGGCGATGAAGAGCATTGGCTGCGAATTCACCTGGCTGCGGACAAGTTCAATGAGAGTTCCCCCGAACTGTTCGTTCGAGCATTTGGGTCTGACATTAGCCGGCTCGGCAAACGTCAATTGTATTTATGTGACGGCCTCGGTGCCGTTGTAGGAACAGGCACGGCCTGGTTCGATGATGACTTTGAGGGAGCGCGCTTCGGCAGGGTGCATTACATGGCGATTATGCCGGAACATCAGGGGCGCGGCCTGGGCAAGGCGCTGATGACCGCCGTTTGCCGGCGCCTTGGGGAACTTGGCCATGACCAGACGTACCTGTCCACGTCGAGCTTGCGGTTGCCGGCGATCAGGCTTTACAGGCTGTTTGGATTCGAGCCGCTTATTCAGAGTGGAGAGGAGGGGCGAGTGTGGGCTGAGGTAACCGCTTCATTACGACGAGATCGGAGTTAGTCGCCGGGCGGAATGGGCACGGACAGGTTCCGGCAAATGGAACGGGCCAGATGCTTTTTAATTTGTTTGTGCCTTGGGATGGACTCCTTGCGCCCTGTCTGTGGATTCGCCCAAATCGAGTGACTTCCACCCTCACGAACCAGAGCGCAGCCATGTTCCTGAAGATGGCTGACCAGCGCCCGGCGCTTCATCGCAGGACGAGTTCTGCGGTTTCGGCTAGAGGGTCAAGGCGGAAGGCTTCTTCCCGTTCTGTTTCCAACATCAGCTCTATGGCCTCACGCAAATTCTGGAGACATTCTTCTTTGGTCTCTCCCTGCCCATTAGCGCCTGGCACTTCCAGGCAAGTGGCCCAGAACCCGCCTTCATCCGGTTCACCACGGTGGATAATGGCCGTGAATCGCTTCATGGTTGTGTAATCTACCAGAGTGCGAGGGCCTCGCAAGTCTTGGACGGAGCGCGGCATTTATGCCGCTTCACGTGCCGAACTCACGAAAGCGCCCGGGTTACCAGGTCCGTTCATCATGCTGCGGACATTGAAGCGGCATAAATGCCGCGCTCCTGCACGGTGGCTGTATCAAGATGCATCCTTCACCGGCCACTTGTCAGGAAAAGATTAGAGCCTCCTTACGTCGGCTGCTACAATTGGGCTGTGGCGCATATCGCTTTGGAGCACCTCACAAAATGCTTTCCCGGTCCGAATGGGTCGGTTATTCGCGCGCTGGAAGCCCTGAATCTGGCGGTAGAGGAGAAGGAACTCCTGGTTTTGGCAGGTCCGTCCGGTTGCGGCAAAACGACGCTATTGCGTCTGATTGCTGGTCTGGAGGAACCGAATTCAGGCACGATTTCCATCGGAGGAAGGATTATGAATGAGGTCGCACCCAAAGATCGCGATGTGGCCATGGTATTCCAGAGCCCGGCGCTTTACCCACACCTTTCGGTCTATGAGAACATTGCTTTCGGGTTGCGAATCCGGAAACTGCCTCGGGCTGAAGTCGAACGAAGAGTCATGGGCGCTCTCGAAACGCTTAAACTGCAAGGTTGCGAGCATCGAAAGCCTCACGAGCTTTCGGGTGGGCAGCGTCAGCGCGTTGCGCTGGGTCGCGCGCTGGTGCGCCTGTCTAAGGTGTTTCTGCTGGACGAGCCGCTTTCGAACCTGGACGCCCCATTGCGGGCAGAATTGCGCGCAGAGATCTCCGCGCTCCAGCGGCGTCTTGGCGCCACAATGATTTACGTGACGCACGATCCGGCAGAGGCCAAGGAACTGGGCGACCGGATCGCGGTCATGAAAGACGGAACCATCTGTCAGATCGAAAAAAATGGACCGAATTATTTAACCGCGAATAAACGCGAATAATGGACCAACTTGCGTTACACAATTGGCACGCCTCTCACGGGGCTCGGTTCACCGAAGTAAACAGCGCCGAGGTCGTAAACGATTACGGCGATGCTCGTGCAGAGCATGATGCGTTGCGCCACCGCGCGGCGCTGCTTGATCTCAGCTTCCGGAGCCGAGTGTGCCTGACCGGAGCCGATCGCAAACGCTTTCTCCATGGCCAGGTAACCAACGATGTAAATCGGCTGGGTGTCGGTCAGGGCTGCTACGCTGCGCTGGTGACAGCCAAAGGACGGATGGAAAGCGATCTGAATATCTATTGCCTGGAGCAGGAGTTATTACTCGATTTCGAGCCCGGCGTGACCGCGAAAGTTATTCAACGTTTGGAGCAATACATCATTGCCGACGATGTGCAGGTAGTGGACGTGGCGCCGCACTATGGCCTGTTGAGCGTACAAGGGCCAGAAGCGGCCGAGGTGTTGCGAGGCGCTGCTCTCCTCAATTCACTCCCCGGCCATCCGTTCACTTTTGAAAAGAGCCATGATTCCGTCCTGGGCGAGGTTTACGTAATAAACCAGCCCCGATCGGACAGGAGCTTTGATATTTTTGTTCCAACCGCCGGGATGCAAACGCTTGCCGAAAAATTGCTTTCGTCTGTTCAGGCGATTGGAGGAGGGCTATGCGGGTGGCAGGCGCTCGAGCGGGCGCGCATCGAAGCGGGCATCCCTCGGTTTGGAATGGACATGGACGAAACGAATCTGCCCCAGGAGTGCGGGATAGAAGACCGGGCGGTGAGCTACACCAAGGGCTGTTACATTGGTCAGGAGGTGCTAAACCGGATCCATACGCTAGGCCACGTGAACCGTCTGTTGCAAGGTTTCCGCCTGCCGGCGGATTTGACGTCGCTTCCGGCCCGAGGCGATAAAATCTTTCAGGATGGGAAAGAGACGGGTTATATCACGAGCGCGATCCACTCGCCGGTGCTCAACGAGAACATTGCTCTGGGGTATCTGAGAAAAGAAGTGAGCGGGCCAGGGCTGATGGTGCGCACGGGCAGCAGCGAGTGGCCGATTGCGCCGATCAAGTTGCCCCGTTAGTTGCACTTTGTCTTCCACTTCGTCCTCCACTTTGTCGTTCCCTTGCGCGGGTCCATTGCCCGCGCCATGCCTGGGAACGCGAACATCCTGGCCGCGAGTTTCCGCAGAGTATGGCCGGCGTCTCGCCTGTCCCACATGATACCTAAGCACGCCGGGTGAGGGCACCCGGCCTACAGGAGCGGTCCACCCTGCCTTGTAGGCCGCGTGCCCTCACGCGGCGCTCCGTGCAAAGTCGCAGAAGTTTGTCGCAAGCCGCACAAGCTTTGCCAATGTAACCATGTAACGATGTAACCATTTAACTCTACAAACTCCGCTGACTTGTTAACTCATCAGACCGGTCTGCCTTGGGCTACTCGCCCCAGGCACTCTTTTGCGCTTCGACTCAAGCTCTCGCGATCGCTTTCTCCGATCCCTTGCGGATCGAAACGGTAGCGGTAATGGAGCCGGAGCAGTTCGAGCAACGGCGCCCGAACCTGCGCTAAATGCGGATCCCGAACGGCCCGCGCCAGCCATTGGGAAAGCGGTTCACTGGGCCCGCGTTCCAATCCGCGGGCCACAAGAACGCTTTCGAGTTGATAAAACTCCGAGTCCAATCCAGGCCAACGCCCTCGCGACTCCAGGCCTGAAGATTTCATTTGTTGGCGCCGGCGCTGGCTGCGGAAGATGATTTGGTAAAGGAGCAAGCCCAGGACCGGCGTCAGTCCCCAAAGAATGTATTGCCGCATCCTCGTTTGACCCCAGCGAAATTTTGCGATCTCGAACCCGATCCGCGACCACAGATCGGAAAGGAACTGAAAGCGAGAAGCCAGTTGTCCTTCCGCCGCGATCCACGTGCCCGGAGTGGGATCATAGTCCTGCCACAAGCCCCGTTCTTTATTCCAAACCAGGCACCAGGCATGCGCGTCACGCTGGCGCACCACGTATTCATGCCCGGATGGCTCGTGCACCGCGTAACCGACCGCGTAGCGGGCCGGCGTGCCACTGTGCCGCAATAAAAGGACCGCGGCAGTGGCGAAGTATTCGCAATGCCCACGCCGAGTCCGTAGCAGGAATCGGGTCAGGGCCGTCTCATTTGTGGGGCCGCGGCTCCGCCGGGGCTCCGGTCCTTGCCAGGTGCTGTATTGGAAGTTTTGGGCGAAGAAGGTGCTCAAGGTGCGCAACTTCTGTTTGCGGTCCTGCTCATCCAAATGAAGTTCGGAAACGATCTGGTCCAGAGCCGGGATTTCCGCTTTGGGCCGTTCCGTATCGTCCCGGCCGATGAATCCGAACCGTCGTCGCCGCCCCGCGTACGGATTGTTTTCTGCCTCCGGCGAATCTTCCTCAGCCGGTCGGCGCGCGACGGCCTCTTCATTCGTACTGGCGGCAGAATCGATAGTAGTCCCCGGACCGTAGAGTGCGTCAAACATGACCAACCCCGGTCCCTGAGCCATCACCGCGCCAAACTTGTTCTTGCCCAGGATCCAGACTGGCAGATTTTCCAATCGGCCGCTGCCCGTCGGCAACGGCAGAAGCGCCTTTCCACCCGGCAAATAGCAGGAAATCTTTGCCGAGTCAGTGTTCGTCTTGGCGGGGAGCAATATATAGCTGGTTTCGCCGGGGATCGCGCGATTAGGAGCGATGTTATCAAAATCAGATTCCGCGGCCGCTGCGTACCATGTCTGCCCCTGGTACCTGTTGTAGCTGGCTTCGCGCAATAAGGGAGGAGGTTTATTTCCGTTTGCGGTTTCGACGCGGACGACGATCTCGCCTGAAAGCTTCAAGCGGCCTACCGTGCCCAGAGCAGTCTTGCTTTGGAACGGATCAAAGCGCTCGCGCGAGAACCTGGAAAACCACCGCGGATTGATATTCTCGAGGTAGCGCTGCATGTATCCGAAGCCGCGCTGGCCCTCATAACCCAGCGCCACAACTGCCAGTAGCGCTACGGTCCAGGTCGCCATTCCAAATCGGCGCGAGCGCTGCGGCCAAAGACCCCAGGCAACCAATCCGCTCAGCCCCGCAAAAAATCCAAGGTCTTCACTGGGATGAACGCTGGCCGCAAACAGGCACAACGCAAGATAGGGATACATCACATTCACTACCCCACTTTGTCTTTCACTTTGCTCGCCGCGCCGTAGCGTAGCGGAGGCGGGTCCTCCACTTTGTCCCAAAGCCTCGCCTATGCGCGCTACCTCGACCTTCTTCGCTTTCTTCCATCTCAAACCCAAAACCAGTTTCATCGTCTGGATCGGCACCCCGTCCCGGGAACTGACCGCCTGCATCGCCACAAAGGGGAAGAACACCATCGGCAGCCAGCGAATCAACGATGCGGCCGTCCTGGCGCTGGCAACGGCTGCGTTCCTCCCAGCGATTATGCCTGAACGTTCGAACATCCCGCGCATTTCCCCCGGTGCGCCACTGGCTGTAAAGGCATAGACGGCGGTTGCCAGAAACAGCAGCGTGCAAAAAGTCCAGATTCGGCTGAAATCCTCGTCGGCGAACTCCCATCGAGCCTTGCTCCATCGCGCCCATTCAATGCCCGCGCCCATCAAGGCGCCGACCGCCATAAAGCCCGTCTGCCAGCCCCAGAACAAGAGGCAGGCGCCGAGTAAAAAGGGAGGAGGTTTCATCAAACACCAAACACCAAACGCCAAACACCAGAGAAACACCAAACACCAGAGAAACACCAAAGACCAAACACCAAACACCAGAGAAACACCAAACACCAAGTTGCAATGCGTCGCGAAGCCCGGTTTTGGAGCCTGGAGCTTGGTGTTTGGTGTTTGGTGTTTGGTGTTTGATCCGTATTCATCCGTAGTTAAGAAAAATTCAACTTAGCTAAGCCCTCCTCTATTCTACCACATTCCAGCACGCAAAACTTCTGTGGCTCATCGCGGAGCGGGCCGGGATCGAAGGCATCCTTCCTTCCAGGTTGTGTGACGAGCAGCACCAGCACAGGCAAGTCCAGGGTTTTGAGCTTTCTCACAAATTCCTGCCGCTCGTCATCCCAATCCAGCAGCACGCAGATGCAGCCGCTAACCACGCTGACGTGCTCCAGCACCAGTCGCTCCAGCGCCCCGAATGGTTTGTCCGGACAAATCTGCACAGAGGCCAGGACCTCGAGCATCTGATCGGCGTGCGCCAACCCTCGCCCTGCGGTAAAGCAATAGGATTGGGGTCCGATGAACAACAAATCCAGAAGCGATTCCTGGGTCAAAATCGTGCAAGCGAAAGAAGCCGCCACAGAAACGGCCTCCTCGAATGCCGCGCTGTGTGGGTGACCGGTGAAGGTATCGAGCACCAGAGCGTGCCGGACGAAAAACTCGTCTTCGAACTCCTTCACGACCGGTTTGCCCACTTTGGCCCAACTGCGCCAATGGATGTGGCGCGGAGGATCGCCGTCACGATAATCACGCAACGAAACGAACTCGTGGCTGCGACCCACGCTCGATGCCAGGGCAACGCCGCCCTGCTGATATTTCATCGTGCCGGGCAGCGCCATTGGCGGCAGCAAGTAGCGCTTGGGCAGGATCAGCGCGCTTTGGGGGAGTGGATGCCGAACGAACCCGCGGAACAATCCCAGCGGATCAGGCCGCGCCAGCACGATGCCATCGAGCCGAAGCAGGCCGCGTCGCATGGGCACCAATTCCATGCGCGCCTCCACCTCCCGGCCCGGCATCACGGTGGGCACTTGCTCTTCTGTGGTCCGGGCGCGCTGGAATTGCCTGGAGGCGCGTTTTCTGCTCAGCCGGAACGAAGGCGAGGCCTGCTGCTCGGCTAATTCCACGGCCAGCCATTCCGCAAAATCGGGCCGCGGATCGGACAGTTCCTCCAGTAGCGCAAGCCCGGATTGAGGTTTGGAACTCAAGTTCTTGAGCCGGATGCCGTATCGCAGCGGCGCGCCGACGGTTCCGAAGCGCGGAAGAAGCCGTTGGGCAGAAAATCGCGCCTTGAAAAACCAGCTAAAGCAAATCGCCCCCAGTAGCAATATCAGCATGAGGGACAGTCCCTGGTAGGCCACCGTATTCTCCGTGTCTGGCGCCAGGAGCATCGCCGCGATCAGGCCCCCCACCACCACCCAGCCCGCCCGCGTGAACCGCCGCTCCAGCCAATACCGAAGGCCGGAAAGTGACCGGTAGGAGCGGTAGAGAAGCTTGAAAATAAGAATCACAAAACGCTAAAACACCAAACACCAAACACCAAACACCAAACACCAAAAAAGCTCCAAACACCAAACTTCAAAGCTGCTACCGAACGCTTTTGGTGTTTGATAGTTGGTGTTTCTTTGGTGTTTGGTGTTTGGTGTTTGCGAAGTGTCCGTGGTGTTAGATCTTTCATGCCAGGAACATTACGCCGGCACCTTCGTCTTCTTCACAATCTCTTCGACCACCGCCCTTGGCGTCTGCCCCGAGAACCGCGCCTGGGGCTCCATGACCAGCCGATGCGCGATCACGGACACGGCCAACTCCTGGAGCTGCTCGGGTGTCACAAAATCCAATCCATCAAAAAATGCCAGCGCCTGGGCCGTTTTCATCAGCGCGATCGAGGCCCGCGGGCTGGCCCCGAGCCGCACGCCCGGTGCCGACCGCGTGGCGCCCACCAGGTCAACGGCGTAGCGCTTCAGTTCATCGCTGATGCGCACATTCCGCACCGATCGTTTCAGTTGGATCACCTCCGCCAGAGAAACGCACGGTTTCAATTCCTCCAGCGGATGATGCTTTTGCTGCGCGCTGAGGATGGCCACTTCTTCGGTGGATTCCACATACCCTAAAGAAAACTGAATCGTAAACCGATCCATTTGCGCTTCCGGCAACGGATAGGTGCCGCGGAATTCCACCGGATTCTGAGTGGCGATCACGAAAAACAGACCCGGCAAATCGCGGCGTTCGCCGTCCACGCTCACCTGTGCTTCACCCATGGCCTCCAGCAACGCCGATTGCGTCCGAGGCGATGCCCGATTGATCTCATCTGCCAGGAGAATGTTGGTAAACACGGGACCCTCGTGAAAAATGAACTGCTGGTCCCGTTGATTGAATACCGACACACCCAGAATGTCCGATGGCAACAGGTCGGGAGTGAACTGCACGCGCTTAAACCGGGCTTCAATCGAGCGGGCCAGGGCCTTGGCCAGAGTGGTCTTGCCCGTGCCCGGAAAATCCTCGAGCAGCACGTGCCCGTCGCTGGCCATGGCCGCCAGCAATTTGCGTGTCGAACCCGCCTGCCCCTGCATGATTTTGGCGATATTCGCCGAAATCTTCTGGTACGTCTCGTGGCCATTGTGTCCGGAGGCCGGAACAGACAGCGTCTCCGGCGCATGTCGGAGGGGCGGTGCAATCGGGGAGGATGGGAGCAAGGGCATACCCGCGGCTTTTTAACTTTGTCGCGAACTTTGTCGCGAACTTTATCGTAAACTTCGTATTTTGGTTTGTTGCAAACTTCCCCGCTTCCCAGCCATTGCCAGCTTTGATGCTATCGTAACTTCGAACACCTGATGCCGCCAATAGATTCTGAAACCATTTTTGGGTTGGTTGACGAAGTTAACGACAAGGTTAACGACAAAGTTAAGGGGGGAGGATGTTGGGCGAAACCACCTCATGCTTCTCGGCGTGCACCGTGCAGCGACTCAGGGCACGTTCAAGCGGAAAAATCTCTGAGCAGCCGAGGCACTGACATTGGAAGCCGAATGGAGCGCACCATCTCCCGGGACACTGGTTAGGGGCGTCCAGTTGGCGTTAGTAAAGGAATTCTTGTATTCGATGTTGTAGGTCGGACCGGCGGTGCCGTTAACCCCCGTCGCAGTACGAAAGGTCATGACGAAGTTGGTGCCGGCCAATTTTGGGGCTTCAAATTTAACAGGGACGATGCTGTTTGCCTGGCCGTTGAAATTTTTCGGGGAATTGGTCGCCGCCACCAGGCTGCTGCCCAAGCCATTCAGAGAAAACACCCCATTGGTTGGCAGTTGAATGTAAGCGGCAGGCACCTCGACCGAGCCGATTATGCCAATGGTGTTAGTTACCCCGGTGCCGAGAAACAGAAAGGGAGCCTTGTTGGTCAGAACATAATCCGGAGTTACGCCGCCGGGCAGACCAGCCAGGTTCGTCGTGCCAATGAGAAAAGTTTTGTTCAGGGTAGATACGGCAGGCAGGTTTGTTGGAAAGGTGAATGTGTTGGATACGCCCGGGGAGCCAGTACACACGATCACGTGCCCTCCAAGAAAATATTCCGTGGTGAACACAGAATTATTCGTGAGCTCGATGAACTGCACTGAACCGTCTGCGCTCGAGTAGAGTTCCGTCACGGCCCACACATGAAAGGAAGCGTGGGCGACATTCGAGCCGAACAACATTCCCGCGCACGCCACCACCCAGAGCGGCAAGCCCCGGGATAATGGGCACCCATGCCGCGGGAAACGCACAGGGCTCGCGCAAACACTGGCTTTCATAGTTCTTAACGGTTCCCCCATCGGTTGTGCTCGTCAACCGCTCTCTCGTATGAGACGCTTGAAACCGCGCAAGGTTCCAGACCTGCCGCACCTTTGATGTTGGCTGAGAAGCTGTGAAAAAATTGAAGAAGCGTCGAAATTCGGTTGGCTAAGTAATCGGGGACATAAGTTCGGTGATGTGTTGTAGGGGCAGGTTTTCGAGCCTGCCGGCGAGGGCGCTTTCCAGCCGCCCGATGAACGCCGGGCTGAAAAGCCCGGCTCACCGGCAGCCTGGAAAGGCTGCCCTACGTCATAGTAGTTATGCCCGCAGCCACTAAGTTGTTCATTATCAGCCCCGAAGGCTGTCGGAGCTGCCGCGATGTTGGTCAAGGCGGGCTGGTGGTGCTGAGAGCCAGCTTGTAGAATTTAGACTGACCCGTTGGTGTGACGGTGGCCTGCCAAAAATTCCCAACGGGAGCGACGGTTGCGCCAGAGACGCTCCAGGAGATGGGCTGGAAGCTTGTGGTCTCAAGCAGCGAATAGCCGCCGATGGCGAGAGGCCAACTAATCGTGACGGTGCCGTTAGGATTATGCGTGGCCGTCATGGTGGGAATGGCCACATAGTTGAAGTTGCTGATAGTCTGAGTGGCGTTACCCCCGCCGGTTGCGCCAGTGAACCCGACGTATGCAACGTTGGTGCCGACGGCTGCCGGGAGGTTGGTGTTGAGCACGCTGGTGCTAAAGGTGGCGCTGCTGACGGTATCAACGACGGTGAACGTGAGCTTTTGGTTGAG
>PSRM01000194.1 GCA_003176045.1 Verrucomicrobiota bacterium
CAGGAGCAAAGGCCAAACCGATCCGATGGGTCACCATCAATGGAAAGCCTACGCGCAGTTTTGACCCCGCAAGGCAGACGGTGACGCTGAAGGGAAAGGCGAGCGGGCCACTATCTGTCAAAGCTGTGTATTGATCGAGTACTGCCCAAAGTCCCAGCGGCGGAGGGAACCCTGCCCTTGCGTATTCGCATTTGGCGGTCCTCTTCTCGTACAGCGGCCGTTCAGTACATTTGAGGGCTTCAAAAGCAAATCTATCAGTGCTATGTTTTTCCGACTTCCAGTCTGAAAAGAACTGTTCATGCATTTACAAAGGTCCATTGGCGCGAAGCTGCTGCTGTTTTGGCTTTTCTCCGCAGTTGCCGCACTGGCCGAATCCGGTCGTCCGGATTTAATTCTTCCGGGCACGCAGCCGATGGAACATGCCTTCGCGTTCCGTCCGGTAGCCAATTGTAAGCTCTGCCACGCGGGCACCACGAACGGGCTGGCCGACCCATTTTTGTCGTGGCAAGGCAGCATGATGGGACAAGCGGCGCGCGATCCGGTGTTCCGCGCCGCGCTGGCTGTGGCCAACCAGGACCTGCCCGGAAGTGGCGAGTACTGCATCCGCTGCCATTCCCCGCGCGCCTGGTTGGAAGGACGGTCCACCGCTCCGGACGCTTCAGCGCTCAAAGAAGATGACCTGAATGGTGTCAGTTGCGATGTGTGCCATCACCTGGTGGATCCGCTCTCCGAGGAAGCGAAGAAGCTCGCCAAAGATGTTCCCCCGGGCCGCGGCGATGGCATGATGGTCGTTGATACCGAGCGTAGCCAGCGCGGGCCTTATGATGAACCTAAAGGCATGAAGATGCACGGAATTCGGCAATCAGCCTATCAGGGTTCGAGCGAACTGTGCGGCACTTGCCACAACGTTTCCAACCCGACACTGGCCACAAACGTCGCGCTTCAGCCGCCGCACGCGTTCGGCCATATCGAACGCACTTACAGTGAGTGGGCGCTAAGCGACTTCGCAACCAAGGGTAACTTGCGCTCCTGCCAGTCCTGTCATTTCGCTCCGGTGCCTGGCGGGGGCATGGCCATGAAGCGGGCCTCCAATTATGGCGACGGCCACCGGGATTACTTCGTGAGCCACAATGCCGTGGGCGGTTCTACCTGGGTACAGGACGCGGTTTACAGATTGTGGAGCCATCGCGATCTGGATCGCGCGGCCCTGGATGCCGGAAAAGAGCATGCTCGTGAATTCCTGAAAACCGCCGCAGCGCTTGGGGTGCAAGCCAGGGAGGGCAAAGTGCTGGTCACGATCACGAATCTTACGGGCCACAAGCTGCCCACCGGTTATCCTGAGGGCCGAAGAATGTGGCTGAACGTGCGTTTTCTAGACAAGGACTCCAGCGTCATTTATGAATACGGCGCTTACGGAGAAACCAACGCACTGCTCTCGGGAACCCAGGTCCAGGTGCCGACTTTGCTCGACCCCACAACCACGCGCGTTTATGAGTGTAAACCGGGCATCAGTCAATCCCGCTGCGCCAAATTCCAGCAATCGCCCGGACCATCGTTTCATTTTATCCTTAACGATCTAATCACGAAGGACAACCGCATTCCGCCCCGCGGTTTTCGGAACGTTGCCTTCGCCGAGCACCTGGCCGCGCCAATCGGTGCAACGTATGCTGACGGACAATACTGGGACGTGGTGGAATTCCCCTTTCCAAAAGAAATCAAAGATCCGGCGCGGCCGGTCGTGAGGGTTGAAGTGCGTCTGATGTATCAGTCTGTTTCCTGGGAATATTTGAAATTCCTCGTAGAACAAAACCACACCGATAGTTGGGGCAAAAAGCTCTATGAAGCCTGGACAGCCACCGGCAAATGCGCCCCGAGCGAAATGGCGGTTAGCGCCCGCCGGCTGGGCGGGGATTAGGCCACTATTCTCGTTCGCAATGAGAAGGTCAGGGGTTCGACTCCCCTCGGCTCCACCACCTCGGTAAAACGCGCTTCCCGTAGAGATTCCTTTCTTGGGAGACGCCGGCTTGGCGGGATTGCCGCGCACGGCTGCGTCTTTCGAACGCAAGGTCCGTGCCAAGTGAATTAACGTCAAAACAGATGCCTATGGTTCTCGATGACAGTGACTCGCGTTTCTACATGCACAACTTTCTCCGAAGGACCAGCAATTCGAAACAAATACAGCTCCGAATGATTCTTATCTAGTTCCATTTGTTTAACGATGCGTTTTGAGTCACTACTCCTAGTAGAATCTGTGAATTCTTGGTGGCTGCTGCATCCTGAATCTTCCTGCCGAAATTTTGAAAGTTAACATTCGAAATCTCTGGGCCGCGTCAAGGGCATTGCTTTTTCTCCTGGGGCGTCATGCTAAATCGCAACCCTGCCCTCAATTGGCAGGAGCTCCGCAGCGATTGACTTAAATACGACTTTCCTTATCGTCATTGCTATGCGCGTCTCCCTACCAAAACCAAGGTGTCAGTGGATGGACACTCTTCCCTTGAAACGCAAAACAGGCATCCCCCGAGCTTTCTCAGGAGATGCCTGCCGACCGAGCATTCTCAGTCCCGACCAGATATTATATCAAATTGGTGCGCGGTGCAACCTCACCTCCGAGTTTTCCGAGTTTTCTGCGATCCAGACAGTGGCGGAACGCCCATGCCCAAGTTTGTCGTCATTGGCCATTGTTGAGATTCTAATCGCTCCAAAGTCACTCGGATCTCGATGTCGCATGCACTGACATTGACTCCCGGCGGACACTTGTTCGTCGAAGCGGATGAACAGGCTCAGCCCAAGCTCAGCCAAACCGTTGCTGATCGCTTAAATCAGGCGTTCTCGGCCTCATCCGCCCGAGGTCTCGAACTGCTGGGCGGGGAGTTCCTGGATCAGCCTTTGCCACCCACGTTTGTATTTTGGCGCGGAGTGGCGCAACGCTTTTTCACCGCTGTTTGCCATAATCCAATCCAGGAGAGTTCGGCAGTGTTGCACATTCCTCCCCCGTCTGAAGCAGAATTGGGAATGCTGGTCGAAAACGCCCCGCCGATGAAAGGGCTCGAATACCTGACGGTCGTGGTGCTTGGCAGCGCATGGGAGTCACTCGGAACTCACGTTCGCGATGCCATCGGAAAGACCCCAGGAGGCGCGGCCGCTTATCTCAAGAATTGCAATCCCGTGTGGAATACGGTGGGGCGAGTAACGTTCCACCTGGCAGAGAACAAAAAGAACCCTGCGTATCCGTTCGCCTTTTTGGCGACCTATACGCACCGCATCTCTGATCAGGGCAAAGTTCAACACTTGCCCCTGGGCCGTGCATTGGAAGAATACGCCGGGGCCAAGAACCGCGCCGGCCTGGCTACATTACTAGCGCCCGTCCAGCGAGCCGCCGACCAGAGCAAACTGGCTCGCGAGTTGTTGGACTCGCGGGCAGTGTTCTATCCGCAAGTCTGGCGGCCTGAACAAGCCTTCGCGTTTTTGAAGAACATTCCGCTGCTCGAGCAAAGCGGGGTGGCGGTCCGCATCCCGGATTGGTGGAAGGCGGGTCGCCCTCCCAGACCGCAGGTGAGCGTGCGCATTGGCGGAGAGAGGGGTGGCTTGCTAGGCGCGGATAGTCTGCTGGACTTCAAGGTGCAGATGTCGCTCGAAGGCGAGCCCCTTACTGAGGAAGAACTTAAGAGCATCCTTGAATCAGCAAGCGGACTGGTGCTGCTCAAGGGCAAGTGGGTCGAGGTGGACCAGGAAAGACTGAAGGAGGTCCTGGACCATTGGAAGAAAGTTCAGTCGGCGGCCGGACCAGGCGGCGTGCCGCTGCTTGAGGGCCTTCGCTTGCTGTCGGGCTTTGATGCGAGCCGGAACGGCGAGCCAGAGGCAGAGGCGGCGCGGGCCCAATGGTCGAGGATTCTCCCAGGCGAGGCGTTGAAGAAAGTCTTGGAAGACTTGCACCAGCCGCAGGCATCTGTTGAATCAGACCCGGGCGGAGCTCTGCGTGCTCAGTTGCGACCGTATCAGCGGCAGGGCGCACATTGGCTCTGGTTCATGAACCGGCTTGGGTTGGGCGCCTGCCTTGCAGACGATATGGGCTTAGGCAAGACAATCCAAGTGCTCTCCTTGTTGCTGGTCCTGAAGCAAAGACCGAGCAAATCGTCCCCGCCCGAGGATGTTTGCGGACCAAGCCTGCTCATCGTTCCTGCTTCCCTCATCGCAAATTGGAAATCCGAGATTCAGAGATTTGCACCTTCGCTCTGCGTCGCTTATGCCCACCCTTCAGAGCTCCCGGCCGAACAACTTGCCGCTGTGGGCAAGTCACCGGCGCAGCAATTGGCGGCGAACGACCTTGTGATCACCAGTTATTCGATGGCCATTCGCTTGGCCTGGCTAAAAGAGGTGCAATGGAAGATGATCGTCCTCGACGAAGCGCAAGCCATCAAGAATCCCGGCGCCCGCCAGAGCCGCGCGGTGAAGGAACTGCGCAGTCACCACCGGGTCGCGCTGAGTGGCACACCCATCGAAAACCGCCTCTCCGATTTGTGGTCCCTCTTCGATTTTCTCTGCCCCGGGTTGCTCGGTGGGGCGAGGGAATTCGCCGCCTTTCTGAAGAGCCGCTCGCAAAGCGACCAAACCCAGTTTGCTCCCCTGCGCCGATTGGTGCGCCCCTACATCCTGCGCCGTCTCAAGACCGACAAGCGGGTAATCGCTGACCTGCCGGATAAAACCGAAATGACAGCCTTCTGCGCGCTGACCCGCCGCCAGGCTGCCCTGTACCAACAAACGGTGGCCGAATTGGCGGAGCGACTCGAATCGCCCGAAGTCGAGGGCATTCAGCGCCGTGGCATCATTCTGGCATTCCTGACGCGCTTCAAACAGATTTGTAACCATCCCTCGCAATGGCTTGGCGATGCTGCCTATACACCCGCAGAAAGCGGTAAATTCCAGCGGCTGACCGATCTCTGCGAAGAGATTGCGGCGCGACAGGAGAAGGTGTTGGTGTTCACCCAGTACCGCCAAATCACCGAGCCACTGGCACGACATCTGGCGAGCGTGTTTAAGCATCCAGGTTTGGTCCTGCACGGGGCCACGGCAGTCAAGGAGCGCAAGCAACTGGTTGACGCTTTTCAAGGCGATAGCGGCCCTTCTTTCTTTGTACTCTCGCTCAAGGCCGGCGGAACTGGGTTGAATTTGACAGGCGCCTCGCACGTGATTCACTTCGATCGCTGGTGGAACCCGGCCGTCGAGAACCAGGCGACTGACCGCGCGTTCCGCATCGGCCAAAAACGTAACGTGATGGTGCACAAATTCACCTGCCGGGGCACAGTCGAGGAGCGTATCCACGAGTTAATGGCCAACAAAGCCGCCCTTGCCGAGGATGTGTTGGGCCAAGGCGCAGAACGGCTGATGACCGAAATGAATAATTCTGAATTGCTCCGCTTTGTCGCCCTCGATATAAACGCTGCCAGTGCGGACTAATAAACTTGTATGAGTTGGGGCTATTATGATTGGCGGCCGTATGTGCCAGTGGCCGAACGAAGGGCCAAGGCTGCCCGTGAACTGGCCAAGCTGGCCAAGAAGAATGGCACGGCGGCCTCGCCGGTGATACTGCAAGGGCGAAAAATCGTCGGCACCTTTTGGGGGCGGGCATGGTGCGATAATCTCGAGACCTACAGCGAGTACGCGAATCGCCTGCCGCGCGGGCGCACATACGTGCGCAACGGCTCGGTCGTAGATTTGCAGATCGCGAAGGGCAAGATTCTAGCCCGGGTTTCCGGTTCGTTTCTCTACAAGATCCAAGTCAACATAAAGCCTCTGACCAGTTCGCTTTGGAAATCCATCCAGGCCGAATGTGCTGGGAAGATTGATTCCATGATAGAACTCCTGCAAGGGAAGCTCTCCTCCGCCGTAATGGAGATCGTCACACGACGCGATCGAGGGCTGTTTCCAGCACCGAAGGACATCGAGTTAGACTGCTCCTGTCCCGACTGGGCGGATTTGTGCAAGCATGTAGCTGCCACCCTTTACGGCGTTGGCGCAAGGCTCGACCAAAAACCAGAATTGTTGTTCCTCCTTCGGGGCGTGGACCCCGCGGACCTGATTAGCCGGGTCTCCGCCGCCGAAGCCGTCCGGCAGACAACCTCGAATGCTGAAGGCGTTCCCAGAATGAGCGAATCAGAAATCAGCGAGGTATTCGGGATTGAGCTGGAGCCGGGCGGCGCTTCGGCGGCAACTGCGGTTGACGGTTGTCTGAACAGCTCAGTGATTTCCTGTCCTCCCATAGGTCCGGTTGCTCAAGAAAACAATGGTGATCCCGCCGCAGCGGAAACGTCGAAGGGGCCTAAAGCTCGACGGAGGCTGATCGCTGCTGCTCGACCCAGAGGAGCCGCCACCGAAAACACCGGATGGCTGCGATTAAGGAAGCAACGTACAGAGGACAAGAAAGTCTCGGCCACTTGAAACGCGCAGCTTTTTGTCCACCACGTCTTTAGGTCGTGACCCGGCCGCTTGGGATGTGCACCACGTTGGCTTAATCGAGCACGAGCGTTTTAGAAACGGATGGAAATTTTGTCTGGCGGAAGGGAGTGTTTATGCACCCATTTTGCCATTAACTGCTCAAGGGCGTAAGGGTGGATCCGCCAACTTGCGCGGACCGCCGGCAATTTGCTCAAGAACTGGCTGATTTCCGGGCAAAAATGAGCCTTACGCAAGATGATCTGGCCGCAAAACTCGGAGTCAGCCGGCGCACTTTGCAGAATTGGGAACGGGTCATCACCCGTCCAATCGGCAGGTTTTGGCGCGAGATTCGATCAGCTCTGTGCGCAAGGGCGTAAGGGGGGCTCCGCCACCTTGCTCCCCGGACTGGCAGCGACTTCGCCCAAACCCTCGCAGCTCCCGCTCGGCTTGAATGATTGCGCTCGCAAGCTTCGCGCAAAAGCGCAACACCGCAACGTGCTGTGAAAACTTCCGACCGCCGCCGCCGTTGCGACAAACCGATTGCACTCGCGCTTTTCTCTGCGGCTCTTGGCTGCGATTACCGCTACCACGCGGGGCGTTCCGACGAGGACGAGCTTCTGTAGGCCTTGCAGAAGCTTCACCGGCACGTCCGCAAATCAGTCAGCCTGACCGATCTGCGTCCGGCCAGCACGCACGGCAGGCCGAGGCATAGGAGCACCAACGCTGACGGTTCGGGGACTGCGGCAATAATAATCTCGCCATTGGGTGAGCCGTCGGGGCTGGCGATACCAGAAACCTCGGCAAGGACCATTATTGCGGACGAGTCAATGATGGAGCCGCCGCCGCCACCGGGGAAGCCGAAGAATTGATTGTACGGGCCGAAGCCGCCGCTGCCG
>PSRM01000132.1 GCA_003176045.1 Verrucomicrobiota bacterium
TTGTGACTGGCGTTCCTAATGACAATCCCCTGCGCAAAGAGCGCGTGCCATTGCTGCGGCGATACATACCCGCCGCCAGGCGGCGGCAGAATCGGCGTCGGATGCGGCACCGCCGGAGCTGTGGCGGGATCATTGCGCAATTCCATGTGGCCCGACTGCTGCGCCGGCTGCCAGGAAGCGCCTCCATCGGTGCTCACCTCGGTGAATATGTCGAAGAAGCTGCTGACCATGTAACCGCCGGCCACGGGCCGGATAGTGGTCTGGCCGGTGGACTGGAGCGTCGGACTCTCGCGCAGCATGAATCCATTACCGGTCAGATCCAATTGCAACATCTCAGTATTGTAGTAGCTGAAGCCGTTGGCATCCTGGCTATGGGTCACGTGCACCTGGACGTTGGCTGTGCCGCTGGCGGGGGCAAAGGTGGCGCCGTTGTCGAAGGAAACCTCGTAATCCACTTCCGAGTTGAACACGTGCGTCTGCGAAGTGCCAAGCGGCGGCGGCGGCAAATTGGCCGTGAAGAAGCGGTGCCGCACGTCGCGGATGACGATGCCGTTGTTATAAAGCACGTGCCAGAGCGCCGGGCTGATATAGACTGTGCCCGGAGGTGGCAGGAGGTTATACGGCGTGAAGTATTCGGGTATCAGCTTGACCGTCACGTGGAAACTGCACGAAGCGCTGTTCCCACAGATATCGCTGGCGGTGCAAGTGACCGTTGTCGTGCCGACGGGGAAGGTGCTCCCGCTGGGTGGATTGCACACAACACTCGGCGGACTGCAACCACCGGTAGCGCTGCTGGCAAAGTTCACAACCGCTCCAGCCGAGTTGGGCGTGGTGACGGTGATGTCCGCCGAGCAGGTCACATTGATAGGCGGTGGATTGGTCTTGAGGGCCATCGTGCCGGGGGCGGTGACCGAAGGCGTCCAGGTGTTGCCGCCGTCCAGGCTCACTTCGGTGAAGATGTCGAAGAGGCTGTCAATGTGGTAACCGTTTTGAGAATCGGTCCGCACGCTGGTCCGGCCCAGCGAGGCCTTGCTCGGGCTCTCACGGACCATGACGCCTCCGGGCAGCGTGCCGCCAGAGAGGTTCAACGCCAGCATCTCCGAATCGAAATAACGCGTGTTGCTGTTGTCCTGGTCCGAACGGCTATTGACCTGCACAGCCACACTGGCCGGAGCCGAGAACGGCTGGAAGCTGGCCCCGCCATCCATTGAGATCAATCCGCTGACCTGTGAACCGAAGTTTTCGGTCTGGCTGCCGCCTGGAGCCGGTGGCGGATAATTCTGGGTGAACCGGTTGTGGCTGGCATTAGTGATGATGATGCCGTTCTGATACAGGGCGTGCCATTTGGCCGGGCTGATATAGGTGCCATCCAGCGGCGGCAGGTTCGGACTGGCTTTGGGCACTTCAGGCGCGATGGGCGTCAAGTGCATGCGCACGGGCCCGTTGGTCGGCGCCGACCAGGTCTGGCCGTTATCCAGGCTGATCTCGGTGAAGATATCGAAAAAGCTGTTGATCTGGAAGGTGCCATCGCCCTGCACCGTGGACAATGTGCCACCGCGGGATGGCAGGGTCGGACTCTCGCGGATCATCAGCGTAAGACCGTTCAGTTGGATCGTGGCATCCAATTGCGTCATTTCAGTGTCGTACAAGCCACTGGCACCGGAGCCGACACCGGCCACTGAAACCGTCACCGCCGAGTTGGCGCGCACTGACTGGAAGCTGGCTCCGCCATCCAGCGACACAGACATGTCGAGGATCGAATTAAATGCGTGCGTGTTGGTGATGCCCGCGCTGGGCGGCAAATACGATTGCGTGAAGAACTTGTGACTGACGTCTTTGATGACGATGCCCTGTGCAAACAGTGCATGCCATTGCTGCGGCGAGACGTACCCGCCTCCAGGCGGCGGCAACAGTGGCGTCGGATGCGGCACCGCCGGGGCGTTGGCCGGATCATTGCGCAATTCCATGTGGCCCGTTTGCTGCGCCGGCTGCCACGAAGCGCCGCCGTCGGTGCTGACTTCGGTGAAGATGTCAAAGAAGCTGCTGACCATGTAACCACCGGCCACAGGCCGAATAGTGGTCTGGCCAGTGGACTGGAGCGTGGGGCTCTCGCGCAGCATGAACCCGCCGCCGTTCAGATCCAGTTGCAGCATCTCGGTGTTATAGAAGCTGGTGCCATTGGCATCCTGGCTATGGGTCACCTGCACCTGCACGTTGGCAGTTCCGCTGCCGGGCTGGAAGGTGGCGCCGTTGTCGAATGAGACTTCGTAATCCACTTCCGAGCTGAACACATGCGTCTGCGAAACACCAAGAGGCGGCGGCGGCTGATTCGCGGTGAAGAAGCGGTGGCGCACGTCGCGGATCACAATGCCCTGCGCGTAGAGAGTGTGCCACAGGGCCGGGCTGATATAGACCGTGCCAGGGGGGGGCAACAGGTTATAAGGCGTGAAGTACTCGGGTGCTTGTACGGTCGGGGGTGGAGTCACCGTCACATGGAACGAGCAGGAGCCGCTGTTGCCGCATCCGTCGGTCGCAGTGCACGTAACCGTGCTGGTTCCGACTGGGAAGGTGCTGCCACTGGGTGGGTTGCAGTTAGGAGTGATCGGTGGATTGCACCCGCCGCTGGCGGTGCTGGTGAAGTACACAACCGCCCCGCTCGGAGCAGTGGCTGCGACCGTGATGTCGGTCGAGCAATTGACAACGATCGGATTCGGCCCGTTGGTCTTCAGTCCCATGGTGCCCGGCTGAGTGAGTTGCGGCGTCCAGGTAGCCCCGCCATCCAGACTGACTTCGGTGAAGATGTCGAAGAAACTGCTCACATGATACCCCGAGGCATCCGTGCGCACGCTGGTCCTGCCAAGAGATGCTTTGCTTGGGCTTTCGCGCACCATGACGCCGCCAGGCAAAGTGCCGCCGGACAGGTCGAGTTGGAGCATCTCAGTGTCGAAATAGCGGGTATTATTATTATCCAGGTCAGAGCGGCTATTGACCTGAACTGAAACGTTCGCGGGGGCAGAGAATGGATTAAAGCTGGCGCCGCCATCCATCGAGATAAGGCCGCCGACTTGCGAGCCGAAGCTCTCGGTTGTGTTGCCGCCGGGCACAGGCAGAGGCTGCGTTTGGGTGAAGCGATTATGGCTGGCATTTGTGATAATGATGCCATTGGCATAGAGCGCGTGCCATTGGGCCGGGCTGACGTAACTGCCGGCCTGCGGCGGCAGCACTGGAGCCTGCTGCGGCGTTTCAGGCGCTTGCTGGGTCAGGTGCATGTGGACCGGGCCATTGGTAGCCGGTTGCCAGGAGGCGCCGCCGTCGGTGCTCAACTCGGTGAAAATGTCAAAGAAACTGTTGATTTGGTATGTGCCATCGCTCTGCTGAGTGACCTGGGTTGAGCCACGGGAATGTTCGGTCTGGCTGTTGCGGACCATGATGCCGCCAGGCAGACCGCTCAGGTTGAGCGAGGTCATCTCCGTGTCATACATGCCGCTGGTCCCAGATCCAGTTCCCGCCACCGAAATCGTCACCGGGGCGGGCACACGCACCGACTGGAAGCTGTTGCCGCCATCGGTTGAGATATTCAGGTCAATTTGAGAATTAAGGACTTCGTTGTTTGTAGCTGTACCAGAAGGCGGTAGCAGTGAGGTCGTGAACAGCTTGTGGCTGACGTCTTTTATTACGATCCCCTGGGCGTAGAGCGCGTGCCATTGGGCGGGGCTGATGTATTTGTCATTGGGCGGCGGCAACAAAGGCGTGGGCTCGGCCACTGTGGGCGCCTGAAGCGGGTCGTCGCGCAATTCCATGTGGCCGGATTGCTGGGCCGGCTGCCAGGTCGTGCCGCCATCGGTGCTTATCTCGGTGAACACGTCGAAGAAGCTGCTGATCATGAAGCCGCCTGCCACAGGACGGACGGTGGTCTGGCCTGTGGATTGCAGAGTCGGGCTTTCGCGCAACATGAAGCCCGGACCCGAAAGGTCGAGCTGAGTCATCTCGGTGTTGAAAAAGCTGGTGCCGTTGATGTCGGAGCTGTGCGTGACATTGACGCTCACCGTGGCCGTGCCGCTGCCGGGCTGGAAAGTCGCACCGTTGTCGAATGAAACCTGGAAATCCAGCTCGGAATTGAAGGTTTCGGGCTGCGTGGTTCCGATTGGCGGGAGCGGATAGCTTTGCGTGAAGAAGCGGTGTCGCACATCACGGATAACGATGCCTTGCGCGTAGAGGGCGTGCCATTGGGCCGGGCTGATATAGACCGAATTGGTCGGCGGTAGAAGATTTTGGGTCGAGAAATATTCCGGCGCCTTAACGACGGGGTTGGTAACGGTGACATGAAAGCTGCACCCGTTGCTGCCGCCGCAGGTGTCCATGGCGGTACAAATGACCAGCGTGGTTCCAATCGGGAAGGTTGAACCGCTGGGCGGGTTGCAGCTACCTGAAGGCGCGCCACAGCCGCCGCTGACTGTGTCGCTGTAATTGACCGGGGCCCCGCTGGCACTTGTGGCCGCCGCTGAGATATCCGCAGGACAAGTAACCGTCAGGGCGGGATTAACATTCTCTGAGCCCGAACCTGAGCTGAAGTCATAATTAGAATCGCCTGAATAACTAGCGAGCAGTGAATGTGAGCCAACGGTCGAGAAACTGGTGACCAAGGATGCCGTAACAGTGGTGCCGCTGCCACTGACGGGCTGGGTTCCGAGGAGAGTGACGCCGTCGTAGAAGGAAACTGTTCCGGTGGGCGTTGAGCCATTGCCGCCGGTGCCTACAACCGTCGCACTCAAAGTGACTGAAACGCCTACGTCGGCAGGGTTGGGTATGGCGCTGAATGAAAGCGTGGAGGAGCCGCCCGTGTTGACCGTCAGCAGGCCAGTGCCGCTGAATTGCGCATCCTTATGGGTTGCAGTCGAAGTCAGTGATCCCCAACTGCCTTTGGCTTTGACGATACCGCTGAACTGAAGCGCTGTCACCGTGCTGCTGAAGCTGCTCATATTCAAGGTGCCCCCCGCCAGGTTGACCGTTGTGGCGATTGGCAGCGCGGAGTTGACTCCCAAAGCCAGAGTGCCGGCATTCACCTTGGTCAAACCGCTGTAGGTATTGGCGCTGTTTAGAGTCAAAGTTCCCGTACCGACTTTTGTGAGCGCATGAGCGCCGCTGATGACGCCCGACATTGTCAACGTACCGCTTCCGCCCACTGAAGCGTCAGAGCCGAGTGGAAATCCATTTGCCGCCGTACCCGTAATCGTTGAAAAACCGGCGGTGTTATTCATGAGCGCCCCACCGCTGCTGATGCCGTTGCCATTAAGGGTCAGGCTGGTCATGCTTTCGCTAAAGCCGTTGGCATCGAATACACCGCCGCTGTTGACCGTTACATTGACCCCGCTGAAAATCTGGTCTCCGCCGCCGCCGCTCAACCGAAGCGTACCACCGCTGTTAACGGTCGTGGTGCTGCCCAGGGCGTGCACTCCCGAAGTACTGGTTTTCGCGAGCACGAGCACACCGCCATTGTTTATGTTTGCACCGAGAGAGGTGTTGTCGGCCGAGCCACTCAGAGTAAGCGTGCCCGGTCCGTTTACGTTAAATGTGCCGCTCGCTCCCACGAACTGACCCCCAAAGGTTTGCGATGCCGAGCTGCTCCAATTGAAGACTGCTCCGCTGAAATTATTGGCTATAACACCCGCGTAATTGCCGCTATTCAGTGAACCGGCGCCGCTGATGGTCAGTGTGCCGGCACTGTTGGTGGTGGGGCCGGTGTAGGTGTTGACAGCCGTCAAAGCAAGAGTTGAGTTATTGAACTTCGTCAAGCTCCCGCTGCCGCTGATCACACCGCCAATGGTGATCAGATTGCCGCTGCCGCCCGAGCCGACATGGACTTCCTTAGCGCCCAGATTCCAATTTCCGTTCAACGTAACGCCTGCCGCGTTGCCGACGATGTTGAGAGAAGGATTATTGGAAACCGCTGATGACCAATCCACCGCGTTGGGCAACGTAATAGCGGCTGCGCCTTCGGCTACCAGGGCGCCAAAGCTCGAGGCGGTCCCCTTGATGTACTGAATGGGGCCGATGCCGAAGGAGGCGGCATTATTGAAATTGATAAGGCCGGTCATGGTTGTCCCGAAGGCGCCAATGGCTGTGCCGCCGGAATAGGAGTTGGCTCCATTAAGAAAGAGCTGGCCGTTCCCCTCGGAAAGGAGTTGGCCCGGGCCTGTCAAGGCGTTATTGATAATAACCTGCCCCAGCGAGCTGTCGCTGGAGTTCAGAAGATCGAAGGCGTCCTGGCCCGCGGGCAATGTGAATTGACCAGGGCCATTGATAGTCACGATGCAGGAGTCAGGGTTCAAGGCTCCATCAAAAATCCCAGCCAGCGTATGGTTTGAGTTGGCCGTGATCGTGAAGGTCACGGTGGTGGCGCTGCTGCCTGAATTGGTCGCGCCCGCCCCGACGGCGAAGCCGGCCGCATTTCCTTCAATCCAAGCGACGGTCGTGGTCTGGCCTTTGTCGCTGGTGCTCCAACTGGAGGCTTCCCAATTCCCGGTGAACGAAATTGCCCCGGTATAAGTTCTATAAGTGCCCCAATTCCCTTCGGGGTCCCACCAGGTAACCGCCGCGTGGCTGCGGAGAGCAAAAAGGCCCGCCGCCAGGCAAAGGGTTGACAGTGCGAATCTCAAGAATCTTCGAGTCTTCATAGGGTACGAAATGTGCACGGCCGCTCTTCCCCGCGAGGGGGAATAGAACGCAAACTCGCGCGACTACTGCTGAACATCAGGACCAAATATCCCAGAACTCGAAAAAGTGCGCTTCTCCGAAATTGCGAATTTGCAAGGGAGGAAAAGAAGGGATTTTTGACCGCGGATTACGCGGAATACGCGGATAACGAGGATGAAAACAACAAAGAATCGAAGAAATAAAATCGTTAAAAACGTTGATCCGTTAGAACATTAAGACGGAGGCCGTCGCAACCTTTTAACGTTCTAACGAATTTGCCCCTCGTTTCTTTGTTGTTGATTCCCTTATCCGCGTCATCCGCGTCATCCGCGGTTAATGAATGAATTCCTTGTAGAAAGTCACCGCGGAGAGGAGCAAGCCTATGAGGACAATGATTTGACGCACGCGATTTTGAGGGATGCGCTGCGCGTAATGCGAGCCCAGGAAATAGCCCGCAAGAGCGCCGAGGGTCATAATCGCCGCCTGCGGCCAATAAACTAAGCTGGCGAAAATGAACCAAAGCGCAGCAACCAGATTTATTAGCGAACTAAGAATGGTCTTGAGAGTGTTCATTTGATGGATATGCGTCAGGCCAATCCAGCCAAGAGAGGCCAGCATGAGAATTCCAATGCCCGCGCCGAAGTAGCCGCCGTAGAGGGCTACCGCGAATTGGAACGTGAGAGCGAAGAGCGTGGAGCGTGGAGCGTGTTGCGTGTTGCGTGTTGCGTGTGCAGGTGATTCGTCCTCGTCCTCGTCCTCGTCCTCGTCCTCGATTCTTCGTGTTCGAGGCCCTATCAGGCTTTGGACAAAAAACAGCACTGTTGCAAACAGGATCAGAAACGGAACGAGCTTGGAAAAAGTTTTGTTCGAAGTATGCGTGAGCAGCAAGGCGCCCAAAAAGCCGCCAAGAACGCTGACTGGCAGGAAGCGCCAGAGCCACCGCTTGATCGCCGGCACGTGCTCGCGGTACCCGTATATGCTGCCCGAAGTGCCAATCACCAGTGCAAGAGTGCTGGTTGCATTTGCGTTAATCGCCGGCACGCCGAAAAAAAGCAGCGCCGGAAACGTGACCAGCGTCCCGCCGCCCGCAACAGCGTTGATCGCGCCGCCAACCGCGGCCGCCAGGGCCAGGCCCGCAATCTCGGGAAATTCCATCGGTCGAGTGTCGAGTCTCGCGTGACGCATGTCGAGCGCGGATGGAGCGCGGCATTCATGCCGCTTCAACGTTCGAGCCAAGATCCGTGCCCTGCTCAAAAATTTCTTAAAAAATTCTTGTGAAACCATCCAGCTTCATGCACTTTTTGCGGGCTTCAAATCAGTCCCGAAGGCTTTCGGGGCAGAAGTCGGGTGAAGATCCCCGGGGACCGCGCGTCCCTTCAAGCAGAATTCTCATCGAGCGTGAGATTCCTCAGATACATCTTAATCTGCCTGTTGCTCACGGCCACGCCACGTCTGGCGCGGACGGTCGAGATTTCGTCTCTTCCGGAGATGAGCAAAGCGGGCACAAATGGAGCCACCAAGCCTGAGGGCAAAGGTGAAGAACACGGCCTGCCCCAGCATGCCGTTCATATCCTTACAATCCCTACCCCACTGGGTCCATTCTTCCTGACCAACTCAATGCTGGTCACGTGGATCGTGGCGCTTGGCCTCATTGCATTCGCGCAAATCGCCACCCGCAACATGAAGGAAATTCCCGAAGGCGCCCAAAATTTTTGGGAGTGGCTGGTCGAGGGGCTCCACGACTTTTTGGAGGGGATCATCGGCCATCATCTCGTGCAGAAGACCTTTTGGTTTTTTGCCACAATTTTTATTTTCATCCTCTTCGCCAACTGGGCAGGTCTGGTTCCATTTTTTGGGAATATGGGCTGGGGCCACGACAATCCCAATAGCGGCGCCTTCGAAGTGTCCCGGCCTCTGTTCCGCGGCGCGAACGCGGACCTCAACATGACCCTGGCCATGGCGTTGGTGTTTTTCGCCTGCTGGATCATCTGGGCTTTTCGTGAGGTCGGCCCGATCGGCTTCCTGCTTCACCTTTTTGCCCCGAAAGGTGACACCACCGGCGCGCTTAAATTGCTCATGATCGTCGTCTTTTTTGCCGTCGGTTGTCTTGAGGTGTTCTCCATCCTGTTCCGCCCAGTTTCGCTGAGCTTCCGTCTTTATGGCAACATTTTTGCCGGCGAAAACATGCTCGAAGCGATGACAAAGCTCATTCCTAGATTGGGCTGGTTGCTGCCGATCCCGTTTTATTTCATGGAAATACTGGTCGGCCTGGTTCAAGCGCTCGTTTTTATGCTCCTGACAGCCGTCTTCACGATGCTCATTTGCCAGCATGACGAAGAGGGACACGAGGCGGCTCACTAAGAGAGTTAAATCAGTTAAATAGGTTAAATGAGTTAAATAAGTTACACGGTTGAAGAGCCTGGGAGTGCCGTGACGCCTCCCTCTGACCCCCGACCTTTTTAGAATGAGTTAGTTAAGTGAATTTGGTTAGTTAGGTGATAGGCCAGGAGCGCGGCGCAGCGCTCCCTCGACTTCCCACCTTCGACCCTTTTAGCCGCAGGACCGTGTTCAATCGCGGATGCGGCTGAGCAACACAAAAGAAAGGAAAACCATATGTCGTTAATGCCTATGTTGGCAGAGACGGGAGTAACGGGAAACCTGCACGTCGGTTTGGCTGCGCTCGGCGCGGCCCTCGGTGTCGGTTTCATTGGCATGAAGGCCTCCGAGGCGGTCGGGCGAAATCCCGGCGCCGCGACGAAGATCCTGGTCCAGTCCATCCTGGCCATCGCGTTCGCTGAAGCCATCGTGTTCTACGCGCTGTTCCTGGCACACTAGAATGGCCGGCGCGGGGCCGGAATGGCCCCGCGCCCATTTGATTGTTGAGATTAAGATTAAGAGAAAGATTAAGATTAAGAAAATATGGATAAGTCATTGATTATCCTGGCGGAGGCTGGCGGCGGAAACCCTGTGACGGATGTGGCCGAGCGATTCGGCGTGGACACGGCGCACCTGGTCTCCAACATCATCAGTTTCCTGATCGTTTGCGCCCTGCTCTATTTCTTCGCCTACAAGCGAGTGCTCGCCATGCTTGAAGAGCGTCGGCAACGTATTGCCGAAGGCCTGGCCAATGCTGAGAAGATCAAGCAGGAGCTGGCACGGACCGAGCAACTCCGACAGGAAGCTATGACCCAGGCCAACGCCCAGGCCAGCAAACTGATCGAAGAAGCCCGCGAATCCGCGGCTAAAGTCCAGGAGCGGGAAACTCAAAAGGCCATCGCCGCCGCGGAGCAGATCATCTCCAAAGCGCGCGAAGCCGCCGCCCAGGACCACGCCCGGATGTTGGCTGAACTCAAACGCGAAGTTGGCCGCCTGGTTGTCCAAACCACGGCTACGGTCACCGGCAAGATTCTTACTCCCGACGACCAACGGCGGTTAGCCGAAGAAACCGCGAAACAAGTTACGGCATAAACTCATGCATCACGTTTCACGTTTCACGTTTCACGCTTAATGAAGATCACCAAACAAGCCAAACGCGAAGCCAAGCAGCTATTCCGCAGTTGCACGACGGACAGCTTGCTGGACCCGGGCCGGGTGCGGCAAGCGCTTCAGCGGGTGCTTGAAACCAAACCTCGTGGCTATTTGGCAATTCTCTCGCATTTCGAAAGACTGCTGAAGTTGGACATGGAGCGACGGACGGCGAAAATCGAGAGTGCCACCCCTTTGCCGGCAGATTTGCAGTCCAGCATAAAAGCCGGCCTGGAGCACCAATATGGCCCTGGCCTCAACTTTTCCTTCAACCAGAACACCGCCCTGATTGGCGGTCTGCGCATCAAAGTCGGTAGTGATGTATATGATGGCAGCGTTCAAGGCAGGCTCACCGCGCTGGAGGAGAGCTTCTGATATGAATAGCCTTTGGCATACGAATCTCGCGGAGCGTCTTGGAGTGCGCCAGTCCTCTGGCGCTTTTGCTGCCGCGACCCAAATCCAAAGCGCTCGCGATGCATCGGGAGCGCACTCCAAAAGCTTCACCATCCGTCGTCCCTCGTCCCTTCCCCAACTTTGAACTTTGAACATTAAACTTTGAACTCGCGAAATGAGTAACCTGCTCCAAGAAATCGAAGCCCAAATCGCCGGCGTCAAAACCAGCGCCGCCAAACAAAACGTCGGCACCGTTCGCGAAATTGGCGACGGCGTAGCCAAAGTCGAAGGCCTGACCGATGCCATGCTCAACGAGATGTTGGATTTCGGCAACGGCATCACCGGCCTGGCGCTGAACCTCGAGGAGACCGAGGTTGGCGCCATCATCCTCGGCGACTACACGAAGATCGAGGAAGGCAGCGAGGTCCGGACGACTGGGAAACTGCTCCAGGTGCCCGCCGGCAAGGGCCTGCTAGGCCGCGTCGTCAACGCCCTCGGCCAGCCCGTGGACGGAAAAGGCCCCGTCAAAGGCGAAACGACTTATCCGGTCGAGAAAATCGCCCCGGGCATTATCCGCCGCAAATCCGTCAGCCAACCCGTGCAAACCGGCATCATGGCCATTGACGCCATGATTCCCATTGGCCGCGGCCA
>PSRM01000221.1 GCA_003176045.1 Verrucomicrobiota bacterium
CGGCGGCCCGCTGCTGGTTCACAAAGGCGCGCTCCAGCCATTTCCGTCGCCCAAAGGCACGAACGCTTCCCTCTCGGCTCGTAACCCGCGCACTGCTCTCGGCTTCAATTTCCGCAACCTCTATCTCGCCGAGGTGGATGGCCGCCAAAAAACGCTGTCCGTCGGCATGACCTTCGCTGAGCTGGCCGCTCTCATGAAATCCCTGGGTTGCACCGAGGCCATGAACCTCGACGGCGGCGGTTCCTCAACCTTTTGGCTGGATGGCCGCGTCGTCAACTCCCCCTCCGACAAACACGAGCGCGCTGTCGCCAACGCGGTAGCGATCTTACGAAAAAAAACAGCCGTCCGCCCATGAATTCGGGTTCATAGCACATCAAAATTGATGTTGAAGGGTTATTAAGTTGACCGGCATCCCATCGGCTTTCAAAATCCATTGTGCATGGCAAGATGGAGAACACTTTTTCGGCACGCTCACCATTGGGAATGTTCGCAGTTCTGTATGTGGCGCATCTTGATTTTGCTAGTGTCCCTCGCCTGCGTTGGGGCGTTGGCGGGCTGCAACCGCAACCAGGTGGCGACATCTAAAGAGGACCCTACGATTATTTTCCGCAGCGAAGACGGTCGGGTCCTTACCCAGGAGGACCTCAAAGGGTTCACCGGGAACATCCGGTGGGAAATTGTGGGCGGCGAGAATGTGCCGCCCCAGGCGCACGAACTCCATCAGCAAGCGAGGCAATTTGGCGAGAAAGGAGACTATACGAACGCCCTGGTGCTTTTGGAACGCGCATCGGCACTTCCACCGCGGTGGCCATATCCCGTCTATGACAGGGCATACACTCACCTGCTGATGAAGGACTATGATGGTGCCAGGGAGTTTTACCGGAAGACCGTCGAGCTGTCCCGTCGCGGTTTTTTCACTGCCATTACGGCTCTCGATACCCTTGAACGTGAACACAAAGGCGATCTGCCTGCCGGAACTTATCTGATGTACCTGTCCCTGGAATGGCAAGATGATCCGGAAAAAAGGGCAGCGGCAGTCCGGCAGTTGGCAAAGCAGTTTCCCAAATTTGCGCCCGCTTGGAAGGAGTTGGCGGCTTGCCGCCATCGAGAAGGGATTGGCGGCCAAACCCGACGCCGAGACAAAAGGAATGTTACAGATCAACAAAGCGCTGGTCCTTAATAGTTTAGGCGACCACGATGGCGCCGTTCGCCTGCTTGGGCAACTCGCTCTCGACCCGGGTTCGACCTTCACTACCGAGCACTTCGCGAAGACTTGCCTGGCGAAAATAACTAAGAAATGATCCCGCCCGACGGCGACCCCTGCGCCCGCACCATCACCGCGTAATTTTCTCGTGGCTTAGCAGTTTGCCATCTGGGCCGAAGGTCAACCGGAGAAAATGGGCTTTTGGCGGTGTCGTCACCGTTTGGCCGACGCCCACGCCGCCACCAGGGCCGAACGCCCCGGTGCCGAAACCGAAAGACATCTGCGACCCGTGCTTCTGAAACCACTCCGCCACGACCGAGCCATCCGTTAGCCGGGTGGAACTCGCCGGCGGCCCCAGTTCCCGCACGGCGTCGTCGAAGGTGTATTGGCCGATGCGCTGGTTCCAATCGGGCTTGGGCGCGGACGCGCATCCGGCATCCGCGAGCACCAGAACCGTCATGAACAGTCTGGCGAGGGCCCATATCTGAGCGGTGCTACGTCCTTTCATACTATTACTTTGCCAGACGTCAGCCCGAAATCAACCGTTCCGCCCTTTCCATGATCCGCCTGGGAACGCGGGCATCTTGTGCAATGCCAATAGGTTTTAGCACTGGGGAGATGGCAGGTTCGCTCGCTAAAGCCTTGTCCCGGAGGGACATACGACAATAGCCCAACGCTTCAGCGCGCTTCAGCGTTGGGTAAAACCGCCAAGATAATAAGAGTCCCGAAGGGACAAATGAAAAATAGGCTGAAGATCGGCCGTCCCTTCGGGACTTAGCCGGTGCTTAGGGCGCTTAACCCAACGCTGAAGCGTTGGGCTATTCTCAGACATCCCTCCGGGATGAGGTTTAAATCCTAGGTCATTGGGCAGGGGTGGCCGCGCTCCGGCTGCTCCGCCGCATCCGTGTCCATCCGTGGTTAATGAGAACAGATTTACAGATTTCGCAAAAACCATTGACAACTTCTCAACCTTTGCGTGAAGATCACATCCCGTTGGCGTTCACGTTGTACCGCACTTCCGAGCGGTGAATCGGATTGAGAATCGTTGCTTTATGCCCGAAACCATGCACTTGAGAACCGAATTAAACACTATGAAACATCCTTTCTTGTATCCTGGTCATTCATCTTGCCCCCAGATGGATTCCTGCGAAGAGCGCAGTAATCTCACGCGGTTCAGGCGCTCGATATCCTTGGGGTTCGCACTCGCGCTGGTAACACTTTTTGCCCACACCTTGCCCGCCGCTAGCTTTAATGTGACACCTGCCTCAGTCAGCAACTCCTATACGGGCTACATTAGCTTTCAAATTGGAGGGTTGACCAATGGGGAGACGGTCGTGGTGCAGGAATATTTCGACGTCAACGGGAATGGAAGAATTGACGCCGGAGATATTTTGGGAACCCAATTCCAGCTCACTGACGGCCAGTCCAGCGTGGTCTGCCCGGGCGTAACGAACATCAACGTTCCCGGCGATACCACGCCCGCGGACGGTGCAATTACGGCCAGATTGCTGTTCGAGAATAATTTGAGCTTTGCTGGCACGGCTCTTTTTAGATTGAGCAGCCCGGTTGCGCGTTTTTCGCCGCTGACTAATCAGTTTACGATCATTCCTACCCCCTACCCGCAATCTTTCACGGGCCACGTCCTCAGCAGCGGCACCAACGTGCCGAATGCAAGCGTGCTGCTGGTACTTCCTGGAGCCGGACCTCGGGGCTCGACCGTATCAGATAGCTCGGGTGCCTTTACGCTACCCGCTCCGGTAGGCACCTGGTCCTTGATCGCCGTGAAAAGCAATTACGTGGCCGACGGTTCAGTCGCCGCGAACCTGGTCCTCACTGCCGGCGCCACCATCAACACCAACGTGATCCTACTCCCGGCTACGCGAAACATTTCCGGACGGGTCCAGGACGCCAATAACCCCAGCCTGGGGCTGGCTGGGCTGGTGGTGCCGGTCCAATCCAAAAACAATAACAACACCCTCGTCGTAGCTTTTACGGACGTAAACGGAAACTTCAACGCTCCCGTTACGTCCGATGTTTGGAAAATTCAGACCGCCGGCTCGCAACTCAACACCTACGGCTACTTGCGGTTGGGCAATTCACCCAGGGTGGACACTTCAACCGGGAGCGTGGCCAATGTCACCCTGGCGCTGCCTAAGGCCAATTGTGTGTTTTATGGCCGCGTGAAGGATGGCAACAACAATCCACTGTACGGAGTGCAATTGAACTCCAGGGCCAACGATGACAGCTACAGCGGCGAGGGCATCCTGACCGATACTAATGGCAATTATGTCGCCGGTGCTTTGGGACCCGGCATCTGGGAAATCCAGGTCAGCGGCGACGGCAACCCTGCCTTCAGCAATTACATTTTCTCGGTCCCGGACTTTCAGCAAAACAACGGCACAAACATCACTGCCGGGCAATGCCTTCGCCAGGATTTCACGGCACTGCTGGCCAACAGACACATCACCGGCTGGCTCAAGGACGGCAGCGGGAATCCACTTGCGGGTGTGAGCGTAAATGCCAATGCCACCATCAATGGAGTAACCTATCAATCGCAGGCAAATACTGACACCAACGGCAACTATTCGCTCCCAGTCGTTGACGGTGACTGGAACGTGAGCATCTGTTGCGGGTGCAATAATTGCGGAAACAATTGCTTGAGCGGCAATTACTGCTGCCCCAACAATAATGGCCAGACGGTGCACGTATCCGGTTCGGACCAAACCGATTTCTTCACTGCCACGATCGCCGGCCAATTGCAGATCGCTTCATCCTCTCCGCTGCCGGGTGCCCAGGTGGGGACGTTTTATTCCTTCCAATTCGAGGGAGCCAGTTGCCAGCAGTTTTTGAACTGGTCCTCGGGCCCGACCAATCCTCCCTCGGGTCTTACCCTGGACTCTGGCGGCACACTGTCGGGCACTCCAGACACTGCGGGAACTTATGTCTTCAACGTCAATGTTAGCGATGGCATCGGTGGCTTCGCCTCCGGCGTGTTCTCTATCACAGTCCAGCCTGGCGCAGGCTGCACCCTGATCTGCCCGAACAACATCACCGTGCCCGCTGCCCAGGGTCAATGCGGCGCAATCGTGACCTTTAGCCAGCCAACCACCATCGGCGTTTGCGGCAACACCACCTGCACCCCTCCCAGCGGCTCGTTCTTCACGGTCGGCACAACAAACGTCATGTGCACCAACGATGCCGGCGCAAGTTGCAGCTTCATGGTGACTGTCCAGGACACGCAACGGCCCACGATCACTTGCCCGGCCAACATCGTCCTGGCCGCCGACTCAGGCCAGTGCAGCCGCGCTAATGTCACGTTCAGCGTCGGCGCTTCCGACAACTGCGGCTCCCCTAATGTTGTCAGCACGCCGCCCAGCGGCAGCACCTTCCCCGTTGGGATTACGACCGTCACCAACGTGGCCACCGACAACTCGGCCAACCAGAGCGTTTGTACCTTCACCGTGACGATTACAAACAACCTCACCCAGCCGCCAACGATGTCTTGTCCAGGCAACATGAATTTGGCCGCCGATTCAGGCCATTGCAGCAAGAGCAATGTGATTTTCAGCGTCAGTGCCACAAATCAATGCGGTGGCCCCGTGCCCGTGGTAAGCGCGCCGCCGAGCGGAAGCGCCTTCCCGGTTGGGCTCACAACAGTGACCAACACCGCCACCGACACTTCCGGAAACACCAGCATCTGCATTTTCACGGTGACCGTGACTGACACCCAATCGCCAGTCATAACCTGCCCAAGCAACATTGTCCTGGCCGCTGACCTCGGACAATGCAGCAGGAGCAATGTCATCTTTATTGTGACGGCCAATGACAATTGCGGGCCAGCCAACGTAGTCAGCGTTCCTCCCAGCGGCAGCACCTTCCCGGTCGGAGTAACCACGGTTACAAACACAGCGACAGATAGCCATAACAACACTTCCCTATGCACATTTACCGTGACGGTTCAGGATACCCAGGCGCCGATCATCGCCTGTCCGGGCAACATCGTCCTGGCTGCTGACCCAGGCCAGTGCAGCCATGCCAATGTCACTTTCAATGTGAGCGCATTGGACAACTGCGATGGAACCGTCAACGTCCTGAGCGTGCCAGCGAGCGGCAGCACATTCCCGGTCGGCGTAACCACAGTGACCAATACCGCCCACGACAGCCATGGCAACACCAACGTTTGCACCTTCACTGTAACCATCCAGGACACTAACCCGCCCATCGTGACCCTTAATGGCGCCGCCGTCATGACCAACGAGTGTCACACGGCGTTCACGGATTTGGGCGCGACGGCCAGCGATAATTGCGCCGCTACCCTGCCCGTCATCACCAACAGCACAGTCAACGCCAATGCAACCGGCACTTACACGATCAGTTACGTGGCTACGGATGGCAGCGGCAACTCAACCACCAATTCTCGGACTGTGTACATCGTGGATACCACCGCCCCGGTAGTAACTGTTTTGGGATCGACCCCGGCGTTTGTCCTGACCAACACGAGCTTTGTTGACCTGGGCGCAACCGCCACTGACACCTGCGCCGGCCTTTTGCCTGTCGCCACCAACAGCACCGTGGACATTACGACTGCGGGAACCTACACGATTACTTACTCGGCCATGGATGGCAGCGGTAACACCGGAAGTGCCCAGCGCACTGTCAACGTAGTGACCAATCTCCTGGCCATCTTCGCCAGCCAGCCTTCCAGTATTGTCACCAACGCGGGCGCCGCCGTTTCCTTCAGCGTCGTCGCAGCCGGCTATAACCTGACCTATCAATGGTGCAAGAACGGCGCGCCCCTGGGCGACTCCAATAACGTTTCCGGCTCCGCAACGAGCACCCTTACGCTCAGCAATGTACTGCGCGCCGATGATGGACCCTACCTGGTGAAGGTTAGCAATAGCCTCGGCACAACGAACAGCGATGCCGCGACATTGGCCGTGAACGATCCAGTAATTCTGTCGGGACCTGATGATCAGTCGGTCCTGTCCGGAGGCAGCGCCGCATTTAGCGTAACTGCGGCAGGCACTCCACCACTGGCCTATCAGTGGTATTCGTCCATCGGCGCAAAGACCACAAAACTGGCAGGCAAAACCAGCGCCACTCTGAGTCTCGCCCCTGCCTCCACCTCCATGGGTGGCGACTACTTCGCGGTTGTCACAGCGAACTTAAGCGCACCCAACACAGTCACCAGCTCGACCGCGCACTTGAGCGTCTATTTGAAGCCCACCATCACAATCACCACGCCAAAAGCCAATCAAACGATTCTCACAAATGGCCTCCTCGCCGTCGGCACAGCCAGCGACAATGTGGCGGTGGATAGCGTCTGGTACCAGCTTAATGCTGGGCCGTGGACCCAGGCCAACGGCACGACTAGCTGGTCCGTCCCGAACCTCCTCCTGACGCCCGGCTTAAATACGCTCTCCGTTTACTCGCTGGCTTTCAGCAATGTTGTGTCGCCCACAAAGACGGTCAGTTTCAAATACATCATCACTCAACCGCTGAGCCTGACTATCTCCCCTTCCAATACCTGGGGCATGGTCAATCCCAATTACAACAACAAACCGCTGCAACTGGGCGCCAAATACGTCATGAACGCCCAGGCAAGTCACGGCTTTGCCTTTGCCGGCTGGACCAGCAATGGCATTAGTATCACCAGCCCCTCGCACCTCTCTTTCGTCATGTCATCAAACCTGTTTTTGACAGCCAATTTTGCGGACGCCCAAGCGCCCGTGTGCGCCATCACAAATCCGGCGGTTAGCCATACCGTCAGCAATTCGCCCATCATCGCGGTCATCAAGGCCAAAGACAACGTGGGCGTCACGGCCGTATCGTACAACCTCAACTCCAACGGCTGGGCTTCGGCCACCAGCAGTGATGGCATCGTTTGGTACACCGCCAGCCTGGACCTGACGCCGGGCGCCAACAGCCTGGCCGCCTTCGCGCAGGATGCCGCCGGTAAACAGTCGCTGATCAACACGGTCCAATTCAAATACTCTCCGCCGCCCTTCCATGGTCTCGCCCCAACGTCCCTCGCGGGCCTGGTGGGCGTCGTCACAGGGGCAACGGACGATCTCGGGGACCTGCTGACTCCCTTTAGAGTCAGCTTTGGTGTCAGCACTTTCGCCGTCAGACCGGCCGACACCAGCAACAATCCCAAGCTCGGCAACTACACCTACACCGTACTGAGCAGCAACACTGCCCAGTTCGTCCGATACAGTGTCGCGCCCCCGGACCAGACCGGCGACACCAAAGAACTGACGTTGACCTTCACCAACAGCAACACCTGCATTGCCGATACCAACCAACTGGGCGACCCCATAACGATTACCTTCTCCCCGGCCCCAGTCAGCCAGGTGCCTTCGCCTTCGGCCAGCCTGATCATCGCCTGGTCGGATGACCTGGGCGGCACCGGCACCAACGTCCTGGCTGGCGGCATGTTCACCAATACGACGAGCGACGGCACGATGACCTGGGGCACTTATACCCTGGAGCAATTCAGCCCCAACGTGGCCCTGCAAGTCGCGACTTACACTGACCCCAACGATATCGGCGCTACAGACTATTCGGAGAGCACCTTTACCAGCGCTAACGCGGGCACCTACTTCAATACTAGAATTGATATTTTGGGGAACCCATCAGTTAACACGGGCAGCTTCACCATTCTCAGCAGCACAATGCCCTCCGCCGGCACCGCCCCCACGAGCCTCGCCGGAAAATTGGTCACCGTCTCTCCGCCCGGCCAGACCAGGTTTACTCTAACTTTCGGTGACTATACCTGGAGTCAGTTCGATCCGGACACCACGGCCCAAAACACTGCCCTGGGCGATTACACCTACATGAAGACTGGCCCGAACACCGCGCAGTTGATAATGATCAAGGTCATCCCTGACCAACAGACAATCACCAATGCCCATACAGTCAATTTGACGTTCACCAGCAGCACGACCGGCACAGGCGGCGAGAACCATTCGCCCTTCACTGTCGCTTCGGCCAGCGACCTCGCCCCCACTTCATTGGCGGGCAAAACCGGAACCGATAATTCGAACGGAGGAACCGCCAGGTTCAACTCAGACGGCACCGTGACTTTTTCAAAGAACGGCCAGAGCAATACCGAGTCTTACACCTACGCAAAATTCAGCCCCGACGGCGGCCTCTGGATCTATGTTGACGGGGACGGCAACACCGAGTACACCCTGCTGCGGTTTACCAGCACAAGTGGCGGCTCCGCCTATTCCTGGATCTACGATCCCAGCGGCAACTTCCTTAACGCGAAGATCTTCAGCTTCTCATTGAAGTAACGACACATTTTGCCTGCCGCGCCGCAGCTTTAGCGGCGGGTCGCAAACTTAATCGAAAACTTAATCGCAAACTTCCCGCCGTCCCTCAGCCAGCCAAGCACGGCCCTAGAGCGTCCCAAATGAACGCCAAATGGCCCAAAAGGAGCTTGAGGCCCAGGGCTTCGGCTTTGCAGCGGCCAGTGCGAACCCGCCACCCGTCCACCGCGAAAGTGCGGCTCATCGCTACGATGATCTTCTTGGGGTTTGCCCGCACCTGACCACCCATGTTACCTGAAAACGGCCCTTTTGGCCCACCAGTGGCAAATTGTAACTTTGTAACGGACACAGTTTCGCTGCGTATCCCGGAGCCACAGTTGGCGCACTGATCCGCCGAGCCGCAGCGGCCCAGGCGAGGCGTCGGCCTGTCCACCGGCCCTCGCCGCGCATAGGGGCGGGGACGGCCTCGTCCCCGCAACGCGGTTAGTTATGTCGAGCTTTGGACTTTGGACGTTGGACTTTGGACTTTGAACCGTGAACTTTGAACTTGCTCCCGCCGTTTCCTCTTTGGCAATTTCTCGTATGGCAGCGAGAAAATCTTCTGGAGGAGCCGATGGCAGATTCTATAAGCCTGCGGAGGCTTTCTTTCCGTCCTATAACCACGTCGGACTTACGTTCGACGACGTAACTCTTGCGACGCAGTATTCGGAAGTCTTGCCGCGAGAGACACAACTCGAAACAACTTTGGCCGAAGGGCTGCGGCTAAACATTCCCGTCATTTCGTCGGATATGGACACGGTGACAGAATCGCGCATGGCCATCGCCATGGCGCTCAATGGAGGTCTTGGGTTACTTCACTATAATATGCCGGAGCGCGAGCAGCTTTCCGAAGTGAGCCGGGTAAAGAACAACGTCCATGGCTTAATCCAGGAGCCAATCAAAGCATTGCCAGACCAATTGATCGGTGATCTGCTAAGTTTGGTGGAGAAGAAACGGTTTGTGTTCAGCACCTTCCCGGTGGTGGACGCGCAGGGCAAGCTCGTTGGGCTTCTCCCCGGCCAGGTTATCAAGCCACGACACGCTAAAAGAAAAATCGCCGAAGCGCTGATGCCTCGCAGCCAGCTCCGCACGATCAGGAAACGCGATCTGGGCCAGGATCCAATTGCCACCGCGGACCGTTTTTTCTCGGAGAATCCTTCAGTTCACAAACTCCTGGTGGTCGATGACCAGGACCGGCTCCACGGACTGTTCACGATGAGCGATATCGAGCGCATCATGCAGGAGCGCAACGCCCAGTTCAAGCCGGCGCGCGACCCCCGGTTCCGGTTGATCTGCGGCGCGGCCGTATCGGCCACACGCAACGCGTTCGGCGAGCTGGATCGCGAAAGAATCCTGGCTCACGTTGAAGGTCTGGTCGAGCGAGGCGTGGATGTCGTAGCCGTTTCCACCGCCCATGGACATAGCCGCGGGGTAGGGGACACGGTGCGTGTCCTGCGTGACGCGTTCAAGAAGCTGCCAATTATAGCTGGAAACGTGACCAGCGCGGAGGGGGTCGAGTATCTCGCGCGGTGCGGCGCAGACGCCGTGAAGGTCGGTCAGGGCCCCGGCTCGATCTGCACGACACGAATCGTCGCCGGCGTGGGCATTCCGCAGATGACAGCCCTCTATGTCGCCTCGCGCGCGGCGCGAAAAAAACGCGTCGCACTGCTGGCGGATGGGGGCATAACCAAGTCCGGTGACATCGTGAAGGCCCTCACTTTGGCCGATGCAGTCATTTGCGGAGGACTTTTCGCCGGTTGTCCTGAAGCGCCGGGCGAAGTGATGGAAATCAGCGGAAAGCTCTACAAACAATATCGAGGCATGGGAAGTTTTTCCGCGATGAGGCAAGGCTCAGCGACCAGATACGGGCACGGGGCCGACCTGACCCGCAAAGTCGCGCCGGAAGGCGTCGAAGCGCTCAAAGAAATGTCAGGTTCTGTGGACCGCGTTCTCACTC
Source organism: Verrucomicrobiota bacterium (assembly GCA_003176045.1). GTDB lineage: Bacteria > Verrucomicrobiota > Verrucomicrobiia > Limisphaerales > UBA8199 > PSRM01. The sequence continues at coordinate 10,475 of PSRM01000221.1, forward strand.
AACTTATCGGCGGAATTCAATCGGGGATGGGTTACCTGGGCGCTGCAAATCTGGCTCAGCTCCGAGCCAAAGCCAGGTATATCCGAGTCAGTCCCGCCGGCCAGCGCGAGGCCGGAGCGCATGACGTGGTGGAACTCAAAACGGGTGGGACGTGATGCGTGAAACGTGAAACGTGAAACGTGAAACGTGAAACGTGAAAAGCGGCAGCAGTTAAATAAGTTAAATAGGTTAAATGAGTTACATGGGTGGAAAGCGCCTGGGTTAGCCCCCTCGACCCCAGCCCCTCGCACCTGACACGTGACACTTGACACCTGACACTCGGTACTACCAACTACTGACTACGGACTACTGACTAGAATTCGATCACATCATTGAACCTCCCGCACTGCGTGCAGCGCGAACGGTCAACGTCAGGGTCATCCGTATACACGTATCCGCAGCGGGAGCAGCGAAAGATGCGATCCTCGCTTGGCCCAGGCTGGAAACGCCGGCGGCGCAACTCCGAATAAAGCGCTGCCGCTGCTAGCGCGCCGAGCAGCACCGCGACGTATGTGAAAATAAGCGCCGAAGGGGACATTCTTATTCAAGCTCCAAACACCAAACTCCAAGCTCCAGAGAAGCTCTAAAAAGGAATTGCCCCAAGTCGCTTCCGATGCGTATTGGACTTTGAGATTTGGTGTTTATCCGTTGTTTGGTGTTTGGTGTTTGGTGTTTGGTGTTTGGTGTTTCATGGGCCCACATGCCACTCAAAAATCAGGTCGCCCCACGCCAGATCGAGATGGTTTCCTTCTGGCTCGAAACGAGCCTGGCGCGCAATAGTAAGCGCGGCCTGGTCTGCATCGCCATTGCCGCTGCCGGGCCGCAGCAGGGCTGCGGTCACCGGAACACCATGGGAATCTACCAGTATGTGGACTACGCTGTTGGTGAGGAAGTCCGTATGATCGCTGCGGGGCCACGAGGGCAATTCGGGATGGGAGAGCATCCGCCGCTGGGCAAGCGGGCCTGCTACAAACAGGGTCGAGCGCTCCGACTCTTGCGCCGCCGGTGGCGCGGCGGGGAAAAGAGGCAAGGACTCCATCTTTGGAGTTAAGAAAAACGGACCGAGATTGTTCGTTTCAAGGAACTCAGTCAAAAAGCCGCCACTGTTCTCAGCCCTAGCCAGGTAGCGTGGCGGTTCGGTCCAATCGAACGCCGGAACACTGCGTTCAGGTATCTTGAGCCAGGACAGTCCGGAGAAGCCGTGAGCCGAGGGCAAAGCAAAAAGTGTTGGGTCGGTAACTGCAAGCCCATGAACAAAACCGTCCGGCACCGGCTGCAAAGATGGGGAGATAGCCGTGGCGCGCGCAGGCGGCTGTCCGGAATCGCTCAACCAAAAGATAAGCAGCAGTTGCATCGCCAGGATCAGCGCCGCGCCGGTCCAAATGCGGCGGCTGGAGCCGCGGTGGCGATTCTTAGCCATGCACATCCATCATTGTTTCCCACTCTGAAACGGTCTCGGCAGCGTAGCCAGCGACGCCTGCGTGATCCCGGCCGCTCGGGCAAGCAGCGAGACGTGCAGCAACGACTCCAAAGAGGCCCCTTTGTCCGCTTGAACCAGCAGCACCATTGGTTCGGGACAGGCCTTGACCGCGCCACGCAGGCGTTCGCGCAACTGCGCCTCATTGGTCACGCTCTGGTTTTCAAAATAAAGCCGGCCATGGGCGTCCACGGCTACAGCAATACTGGGTTTGTCACTGCCGGCCAGTTGGTCGGCGGTCGGAAGATTGAGCGTAACGCCGGGCGTATAAACCAGTGAGCCGAGCATCACAAAAAGCACGAGCAGGAAGAATACTGATGCCAGCGGCGCAGCATCCAGTTGGCCGCGCAATATCCGGGCGTTTCGTGGAAATTTCATGATCAGGCAGTCTTCACCGCTTCCGTCAAGGCATTGACGATCTCCGTAGCGGCCCGCTCCATATCCAGGGCGATAGCATTGACGCGGCTGACCAGATAATTGTATCCGGCGTGCGCCGGGATGGCCACGGCGATGCCCACGGCAGCACAGATCATGGCCTGCTGCACACCATCCGATAGAATCCCAATAGGGGTCGTCAGTCCATTTTGCTTCATATCAGCGAAGGTTTTCATGAAACCAAGCACTGTGCCTAGCAGGCCCAACAACGGCGCGATTTGCGCGATGGTAGCCAGCAGATTCAACTTCTCCTCCAGTCGCGGCACTTCCACCAAACCGGCTTCCTCCAGCGATTCGCGGATGCGCTCGCGCCCCTCGTCACGGTTGAGGATGGCGGTTTTGACCAGACGCGCAACAGGGCCGGGCGTAGCATCGCAGATGGAGATCGCCTCGACGACGTTGTTGCGTTTGAGCACGGTGCGCACACCGTTGAGAAATTCGGTCGAGTTGATTTGGGCGCGATGACAGTGAAGAAAGCGTTCGATGAACACGCTGACACCCACGGCGCCCACCACAAGCAGCAGCCAGAGCATCGGGCCACCGCTGGACAACAGGACCGGAAGATTCCGCATGGCCACTTTATACGAATTGCGAGAGCAAACATCAAACTTCAAACATCAAACTTCAGTCTCGGAGGGACGGCAGAAAATAGCCCAGCGTTTCAATTTCAACGCTGGGTGGCGAGCGGTTGAAATGCGTAAGTCCCGTAGGGACTTATTCTACGCCGCATCCTAGTCCCAGCGTTGAAATTGAAACGCTGGGCTATTTTCTGTCACCCCTACGGGATTAGAGGCTCAGGAGTTAGTGGTATCCTGCCCGCCCATGCAACCGGTTCCAAACACGCCCTCCCAGACTTTACGCCAATCCCGCCCTCCTGTACCTTTCCCCTGTGGAAAGTTCCGCGATCTGCAAGACCGTTGAAATCATTGAAGCCGACTCCCCCCAATGGATGAGCCTGATTCGGGACCTCTTCAGGGAATACGCGGACTCAACGGGTCTTGATCTTTGCTTTCAGGGCTTCAAGCAGGAACTCGCAGAATTACCAGGACGATATGTTCCGCCCCAGGGCCGACTCTTGCTGGCCATGGATGGTTCCGAGGCCGCCGGGTGTGTTGGGCTGAGAAAAATCGGCGATGGCACCTGCGAGATGAAACGCCTTTACGTGCGTCCGCGCTTCCGCCGCAGCGGCGTGGGCCGATTATTGGCCGCCAAAGTCATCGCCACAGCGCAAGCTAGTGGATATGAACGGATGCGGCTCGATACGCTTGCGACCATGTACGAGGCGATTGCGCTATACGAGTCGCTTGGGTTCCGGCGCATTCCCGCGTATTATGCCAATCCGATTAGCTGCGCCGTGTTCATGGAAAAACCCCTATGACACTCACCAGGCAACCAGAAAATGCTCGCACGCGAAACAAAGCCACCGGTGCCGCGCCCATCCGTGTGGCCGCCGACGCCGCCGGGGAAGTCCCCGAGCGCTGGCGCAAGGAGGTCGCCTGTATTCTGATCACCGACAAAGAAATCGCTATTCGTGTCGCCGAGATGTCGCGCCAAATCGAGCGGGATTTCACCGGCCGCGAACTGGTGGTGGTCTCATTGCTGACGGGTACCGTCATGTTTTTGGCGGATCTGATCAGGAACCTGTCGCTGCCGCTGCGCCTGGATTTTATGGGAGTCTCCAGCTACGGCGCGGGCACCGAATCCGGCGAGTTGGTGTTCACCAAGGAATTGAGGATCAGTGTCCGGGGACGTGACGTCCTTTTGGTTGACGATATTCTGGACACAGGCAGAACGATGAGCCGCGTCCTGGCGAAGCTGAAGGCTTTGAAACCGCGCCGGATACGCACTTGCGTTTTGCTCAACAAGGCGGCGCGAAGGGCCGAACCCGTCGAGGCGGATTATGTCGGTTTCGATATTCCTGATTTCTTCGTCGTCGGCTACGGACTGGACTTTGCCGAGCGATACCGCAACCTGCCATTTGTTGGCGTTTTGCATCCTCAGGTATATGCTCAGGGGAAGAAAAAAAAAGTGGAATTTTGAATATCCCGCTTTAGGTGATCTGTGAGAAATATGTCGAAAGCAGCGGAAAATTCGGAACAAAAAAACATTTCCTGGTTCACGGGTCAGCCGCGCAAGAGCGCGTTGCAGGACCCGACTCCTTCGGCCTTGGGGCTTGAGGTCCAGGTTCGGATCAAGTTCTATTCATATTACAAGGATCTCGCCGGGTGCAGTGTGACGGGGCAGGTGGTGCACGCCGGGAGCAATCTGGGCAAACTGTTGAGCGAACTGAAGGTCCGCTTCCCCAGGTTGGCAGCCGAGAACTCAGCGTTACTTGCCGTTGGGCTGGATTACCAGCCGCGCACCTATGTCCTCCAGCAAGGGGATGAAGTCTCGATTTTCCCTCCAGTGCAAGGAGGATAAGGTCTTCGTAACCTTTCTGACCTCTGACTTCTGACCTCTGACCTCTGACTTCTGACCTCTGACCTCTGACCTCTGACCTCTGACCTCT
>PSRM01000154.1 GCA_003176045.1 Verrucomicrobiota bacterium
CCAGCCACCCCCGCCGCAACGAGAGACGCGCCGACCCACACACACGCAAGCCGACCGACACTCGTTGTGACAGGTTCACCTTTCAAAGAAAATTCCGCTTCGCAAATCTTGGCAAAAACGCACCCTTTTTTGACCGGCACACAACCCGTGAACCCGCGAATACCCGCGAATTCCGGGTCATTCGCGTCTATTGGCGTCCATTCGCGGTTTTCTCCAGCAAAAAACTACGTCGTAAAACTGACCACCTTTGGTTGGACCAGCCGCTCGAAGTCCTTATAGGCCAGCTTCATGACTTCAGTATGTGAGCCTGCGTTGAACGCGATGTCATCGTTGCGCGTCAGGGCCTCCGCCGCGTACACATCCATTCCGTAAAGGTTTCCGAAGGGCGGCATGGCGCCGGTTTCACACTCGGGAAACTTCTGTTTGAAGTCGTCCTCGCAGGCGAATTTGACCTGGTCGGACCCGGTCACATCGCGCAAGTCCTGGAGAACGATCTTACGGTTTGCGGGCAGCACAGCCATGGCCATCTCGCCGTCCAATTCCACAATGATCGTTTTAGCGAGTTCCTTGCCCGGAATATGGGCTGACGCGGCCACTTCCTGTGCCGTATAGGCAGTCGAGTGGACGATGCTGATGTATTTGATTTTTTCTTTGTCGAGGAATTGTTTAAGTGCTCGGACTGGCATAAAAATCCTTTCTGTTTGTTCCCAATCGCACTCTAATCCCGCTGAACGACGGAATCAAGCGGTGCAGGGCAATTTATGATTTACGACGGTTCTAAACAACGTATAAATCATAAATCATAAATTCTCAGTCCAGTCCCAACGCCTCCCTCACCTCCTTAAACCCACGCGTCATCGCCAACTCTTTCCCATTCAACAAAATGACCACGTGCTCGCCTTTGAAGAAAGGCCGCATCTCTTTGATCTGATCCACGTTCACCAAAGTGGAGCGGCTGATGCGCAGGAATTGCCGCGGATCGAGCTTTTCCTGAAGCGCGCCCAGCGTATCTCGGATAATATGGCTCTCTTTGCCAACGTGCAACACAAGGTAATTGCCGGCAGCTTCGATGTGGCTGACCTCGTGAATTTTTACGAAAACCACTCGTTCACCAATCCGGACCGCCAGGCGGGTCAGCCGCTCGGGTTTCGGTTTATGCTGGCGAAGCAAATCGAGCAGGTTCTCAGAAATTGTGCCGGCTTCTTTTGTCGCTAGCTCCTGGCGGGCGCGCTCCAGTGTCTGCTTAAAGCGCGCTGGTTTAAAGGGCTTCAAGAGGTAATCCAGAGCGTGGACCTCGAACGCTTTTAGCGCATGTTGGTCATACGCCGTCACAAATATGACCAAAGGAAGCTGCTCCTCCCCGAGCGCGGCCAACATTTCGAAACCTCCCATCCCCGGCATCTGCACGTCCAGGAATACAAGATCAGGCGAGTGTTTTCGAATGCACGCCAATGCTTCAACCCCGCTCGCAGCCTCGCCAACGATCTCAACCCCCGTTTCGCTTTTCAGAAGCGACCGGATTCGCTCGCGGGCCAGGGGCTCATCGTCAACAATGAGGATGCGAATAGTCATGTCGTGTGAACTGCGCGCGTGGAGGGACCAGGAACAACACCAAACACCAAACTCCAAACACCAAACATCAAATTCCAAAGCCCTTCAGCAGCGTAATTGGTGTTTGGAGCTTGGAGTTTCATTGGAGCTTGGTGCTTGGAGTTTGGTGTTTGCCAAATAAGTCCTCTCGGTACGGAAGCTTGATCTCAACCTTGAAACCTCCTTCTGACGGGGTAGTGAGTATCAAGCTTGCCTCGTCGCCATAGAGTTCCTGCAATCTGGCCCGAGTATTGGCCAAGCCAATCCCTCCTCGAGGCTTGGAGGGCTTTTGCGGTCCAGCGCCGTTGTCGCGCACCACCAATTCGACGGAATTGCCATTCCGTCGAGTCCCGATGAAGACCACGCCAGCGTCTGTAAGGGGCTCGATGCCATGTCGAATGGCGTTTTCTACCAACGGCTGCAGGATAAGCGTCGGCACCTGCGCCTCTAGACTGGCGGCATCCACCTGCTTTTCCACTCGCAACCGCTCGCCGAAACGCACCTGCTGAATTTCAAGGTAGCGATCCAGAAAATCGAGTTCCTGCCGCAGCGGAATCTCCTGTTCCGCCGAACTGTCAAGCGTGACTCGCAACAATTCGCTCAGATTCGCGATCATCTCGTCTGCCGCGTCCGGGTCTTTATGCACAAGGGTCGAGATCGCATTAAGAGTGTTGAACAAAAAGTGCGGATGCAACTGCGCGCGCAGTGCTTGAAGCCGCGCTTCGGCCAGGCGTGACTCAAGCTCCAGAGCCGCCCGTTCGCGTTCTTGCGATCGGCGCAGGTATCTCGCCGCGTGTGCGATGCTCACCACCACCCAGTAAATCGGTATATTGAATTTGCCCTGCGCGACCAGGCCATTGAGAAAAACATCGCCGGGCGTGAGCCTGGGTCCCCTGGAAGCGCGGGATGGCCCGCCCGGCCCGGGCTCTTGCCCGCGGGGTTCGGAATCCGGCGCCCGCGCCGGCGGGACGCCGGCGCTGCCAGGCGGCGGCAGCGGCTCCTCTGGCGGAGGGCCGTCAGGGGGCGGCCCATCAGGCGGCCCCATGCCATCAGGCGGAAAAGGCCGCTCGAAAGGCGGCGGATTTTGACGCAGCTCCGTCGGCCCGGCCGGCCCACCTCGCCGAATCCCGGGCGGCGGTGGATTATTAGGCCGGGCCACAATCTGGCAGAGAACCACAGCCCCCGTGCATGCCGCCACATGTATCGGGATACTCAAAGGTAATTTCCGTGTTTCGAGCGGGAACTTCAGCGCCAGCCACGTGACCACCGGCGCCAGCACAGCCCAGGGAAACCAATCACGCAAGGATAGTGAAAGAGCCCGCGTGCTCGACAACGAACTGGTAAAAACCAACTGCCCAGCGAACGCCAGTACCAGCAACGCCCATATCCCCAGGATCAGCCCCCATAACAGAAGCTGCTGGCGTATCAAGCCCGGCCGGTTCATTGGGGGCAGTATAGGAAATCCTCGCGCCTACTGCCAGCCTATCAGCAAAGGCCCATTAATACTGCAACATCTACTCGTCCTCGCCCTCGTAGCAGCCGAGGTAACGAGGCTCTAGTTTGCTTTGTGTTCTCTGTCCTCTGTTCTCTGTCCTCTGTTCTCTGTCCTCTGTTCTCTGTCCTCTCCCTCCGACACCCCTCACTCCCTCAGCCTGGAATCAATGATAATCGTCACCGGCCCATCATTTGTGAGCGTCACGAGCATCTGTGCGCCGAAATCCCCGGTCTGGACGGGTCGCCCCAAATCCCGGCTGACTTGAGAGCAGAACTGCTCGTACAGCGGCAAGGCCACTTCCGGACGGGCGGACCGGCTGTAAGAAGGCCGGTTTCCTTTTCGGGTGCTGGCAAACAACGTGAATTGGCTAACGACCAGGACGTTTCCGGCCACCTCCTGGACCGACAAATTCATTACCCTGTTTTGGTCACTGAAAACCCTGAGCCGAACGATTTTACCACTCAGCCACTCGATATCCTCCCGATTATCCGATTCCTCAACCGCCACAAGAACCAAAAGCCCCTGTTCGATCGCACCCCGTACGGTCCCATCAATCGTTACCTGTGCCTTTGACACTCGCTGTATAACCGCGCGCATTGAACGTGAAACGTGAAACGTGAAACGTGAATACGGCCAGCATTTCACGCATTACGTTTAGAAAAATCATAAATCATAAATCATAAATCATAAATTCTCCGTGGGTTTCCCCCCAGCTTTTCACCAGTTGCTCACTTACTCTTTCGGATTATATTGGTGACATGAATACAAGAGAAATGACAGATAAATTTCAGGATTGGCAACGGCGCGCCACTGAAACGGCGCGCAATGTCGGACAGTCCGCTGACAGGTACGTGCGGGACAACACCTGGACCAGCATTGCAGTTGCCGCGTTGCTTGGCTGCATCGTCGGTTACTGCCTGGCCAGCAGCCGCGATTAGTCCAGGAGTTGCGGACGGCCTCGTCCGCGTTCAGGACAGCTCTCAGAAGGGTGTAGGAGCCGACGCTTGCAGGCTCTGAGGTCTTCTTCCCCCAGGCGACCAGTTTTTGGCGTCCCCGAGCGTAGAGTCGCCGAGGGTGGTGAATTGTCTCTAGCTGCCTATCTCTATTTGCCCCCCATTCGCTTGCCAAAAATCGGCTCCCAAATCAATCCAAGCAAGCTGGTACTGGCAAACGAATGAGGGGCACACGAATCAGGAATGGAAGGTCCGCAATCCGCAATGGTCTAGTGCGCCTTCCCCGGCATACAGCCAAGCTTCCCAAATGCGACCGCGAACGCAAGGAAACCCACGATCAGCAGCCACGGGTTGCCCTTAACGCATAGCAGAATGCCCCAGCCGAGCACCGTTCCCATCGCCAGATACGCGATAATCGCTAGCAGAAATTTCATTCCCCGATGATAGCTAGCGGGGACCCCGGCGCAAGCTCAACCGCGAATGAACGCCAAGGCACGTAGGGCCAGTGACGAAGTCCGCCATTTTAGGGCAGGCTTTCCAGCCTGCCGGTTCAGGGGGCTTTTCAGCCCCCTGAACCACCGCCTTTTAGGCTCGCGGCGCTGGAAAGCGCCGCAACCGGCAGGCTGGAAAGCCTGCCCTACGGACTCTGTCATTAGCGTCCATTACCGTTTTGGCCAGCCTGGTTCGGGCTTCGCGGTTTAACACCCTCTGTTTCCATTATTACGTTCTCAAACCAACCTGGCGGGATGCGCCCAAACGAGATCTTTTCAGCATAGATCTTTTCGCCTCGCTCAAATAAACAGCCCACCGAATTATCCGGCAGTATCGCCATGCAAGAATAGCCTGACGGACCCGCATAAATCTCTCGCGCTACCGGCCAGGTCGCTCCTTCATCGTAACTGATTCGGACCGTCAGCTTTTCCCGCTTTGTGCTCGCAGGGTTTGCGAACAGGATGCGGCTCTTCTGCGCGCCGCCGGGCCACGTCCAGCGCAAAAGGCTCGCCTGACAAACCGGCTCGATCAGGGCCTGGTCCAACTTCACTGGCGACCACGTCGCGCCACCGTCCTTGCTGATGGCAACCGCGCGCCGGTTCTTCCGCTGATAAGACCTCATGTTTTGCATCAGGGAACCGTCTGCCAATTCGACAACCGTGGATTCATTGGTCTTCTCCTCCTCAATCCCTCCCAGTTGCCATGTTTTGCCGTGATCGTCCGAGAAAATGATATGTGACCGGGTCACCGGCCCATTGGTGCCGTTCAGTTCCGTATGATTGCATGGAATCACCAGCCGGCCCGCGTGGGCGCCCCGAGTGAGTTGGATGCCATTGACCGGCCCGGTTGCATACCAGTCCCAGTCCGGCTTTTTCACCGACGCCGTGATGTCTTGCGGCCTGCTCCAACTGGCGCCATCGTCCGTGCTGCGCGTCACAAACACATGGCGCGTATCCCGGGCTTTTCTGTGCGTTATTTGTTCTTCGCTATCCGATCCGCGATTCCACGTCATGAGCAGGCTGATCTCGCCGATGGACACGTCCTCGACTGGAGCCGGGTTGCCGCAAGTATTTCCGGGATCGGACCATACCACCTTGGCGCCGCTCCATGTTCTGCCTCCATCGCGTGAGCGCTTCAACAACAGATCAATTTCACCGGAATCCCCGCGCCCATCCTTTCGCCCCTCACAAAACGCCAGCACGGTCCCGTGAACCGTGACCACAACCGCCGGAATTCGGTAAGTATGATAGCCATCGCGCCCGGCAAAGAACACGTCCGTAAGCTGCGAGTTCATTGTCCCCGCAGCCAGGGCGCCGGCCAGAATATAACAATTCATGATGAGCCTCCCCATTCTGCTGAAAACCAGGTCGAAGTCACGTAGAGATCTGCGCAGTCGAAGCACAAAAGATGAGGAATTTGTTGACGCAGAAAACCAAAGCGCGGGAATGCCGCGCACTTCAAACGCTTCGCGACATGTGAGCGCGTCCTGCTGCGCGAAGCGTTTGGAGTGCGGCGCATTGCGCCGCTTTTATTCGAGCTGAGCTTGCTTGCTTGCCAGACTGCGTCCTCTTCTCGCATCTTCTTGGAATGAGCGCAGCTCATTCAAACTTCGACTACGACCTTGCCATCATTGGTGGCGGCAGCGGCGGCTACGCGGCTGCGCGCACAGCGGCGGCCAATGGCCTCAAAACGGTGGTGATCGAAGGCGGCGAAGAAGTGGGCGGGCTCTGCATTTTGCGAGGTTGCATGCCTACGAAAGCCTTGCTTTATGCCGCGGAGGTGATGCATCTGGCCAGCCACACCGAACCGTGGGGAATCCGAACCGAAGATACCAGTTTCAATTTTATCAAGGTCATGGCCCGGAAAGATGCTTTGATCAAAGAGTTTGCGGAATTTCGGCACCAGCAGCTCGTAAGCGGGAAGTTCAGGTTTATCAGGGCCATGGCGCGGTTTACGGATGCGCATACTGTTGAGTTGACCGAGAGCTTTGAACGCCAAGGGACATCAGGGGGCAGGCGGGACGCCCGCCCTGCCTTGACGGCCAAACATTTCCTGATAGCAACTGGTTCGGTTGTCGCTCCGTCTCCTTTGCCGCAGCTTAATGAACTGGATTGCCTCAATAGCGACTCGGCGCTCAAATTGACGCGCTTGCCCAAGTCTCTCATTATGCTCGGCGGGGGCGCTGTGGCGGTGGAATTCGCGCAGTTTTTCGCGCGATTCGGAGTGGGCGTAACTCTGATCCAGCGCAGCCCGCATGTGCTGCATGAGTGTGATTCCGATGCAGCTTCCGTCCTGGAAGGTGTGTTTGGTGGCGAAGGCATCACCGTTTACACCGGAACAAAACTTCTCGATGCGCACTGCGTGGGCAATCAAAAGGAAATTGTCTTCGAACACAGGGCAAATGAAGTCCAGAGTCCAAGGTCCAAAGTCCAAAGTCCGGACCGCCCGTCTCTGCGCGTCGGGCATCAACTCCAAAGTTCAAGGGCCGAAGTCCAAAGCCAGGATGGCCCTTCGCTTCGCGACGGGAGAAGCGGAACCGTCCGGGTGCAGGCCGATGAAATCTTTTTCGCCCTGGGCCGAATCCCAAACATCGCCTCACTGGGCCTGGAGAAGGCGGGTGTGCAGCTTGAATACAATCGTATTGCCACCAACTCGCGCATGCAGACCAGCGTCCCGCACATTTATGCCGCCGGCGACTGCGCCGGCCTGCACGAAATTGTTCACATCGCCGTTCGGCAAGGCGAGGTCGCGGCCCATAACATCGCGAATCCCGAGCGCCCGAAAGAAATGGATTCGCGTCTGCTGATTGAGGTGATTTTCACCGAACCGCAAATCGCCACGGTCGGCCTGACGGAGAAACGCGCGGACGTCGAGAATATTCCTTACGTCGTCGCAAGTTATCCCTTTATTGACCACGGCAAGTCCCTCATCATGGAAGCAAAAGATGGCTTTGTGAAGCTGTTGGCCGATCCCATTGGTGGCGAGATACTGGGCGGCTGTTGTGTCGGGCCGCAGGGCGGGGAACTAATCCACGAGATTGTAGCTGCAATGTCCAAGCGTATGACTGTTCAAGAACTGGCAGAAATGCCGCATTACCATCCCACACTGGCCGAAATTTGGACCTATCCAGCGGAAGAGTTGGCTGAGAAAGTGGCGAGCAGGGCGAGCAGCGCAAATCAGAGATAAACCACGGAACAAGAACTTAAAGTGCAAACACCAAACACCAAACACCAAACACCAGAGAAACACAAAGTGCAAACACCAAATACCAAACACCAAACACCAATCACTCAGGGTGTCATTTGGAGCTTGGTGTTTGGCGTTTCATTGGTGTTTGGTGTTTGGTGTTTGGTGTTTAACAAAATGTGTTTGGTGTTTGGTGTTTGAAAAGATGTCCCTCGCAGCCGCCATCCCCGCCGCTCTCACCCGCATCGCCGGGGCCGCCAACGTCCTGACGAAACAGGAAGACCTGATTCCTTACTCGTTCGATGGTACGGCCGCGCTTAGGCAAATGCCGGGCTGCGTCGTGCTCGTGACCATGCGCGAAGAGGTGGCTGCGGTCCTCAAGGTGGCGAATGAAACCAAGACAGCCGTCGTGACGCGAGGCTCGGGCACCGGACTGAGCGGCGGCAGTTTGCCGACACCGGACTGTATCGTTCTTTGCCTCGCCCGGATGAACCGGATTCTGGAGTTGGATCGAGCCAATCTCACCTTGCTTGCGGAGCCGGGCGCCACGACCCAGGCCATCGCAGACGCCGCGTCAGCAGCCGGCCTGTTCTATCCGCCCGATCCAGGTTCCATGAAAATCTCTACCATCGGCGGGAACGTAGCCGAGAACTCAGGCGGCCTGCGTGGGCTCAAATATGGTATCACCCGTAACTACGTCATGGGTTTAGAGGTGGTGCTGCCGGATGGCGAAGTGCTTTGGACGGGCAATAAGTGCGTGAAGGATGTGGCCGGCTACTCCCTCAAGGATCTGTTCATTGGCTCGGAGGGCACGCTGGGAGTGATTACCAAAATCCTGCTCAAGCTTATCCCCAAGCCCTCCGCCCGAAAAACAATGGTCGCGACCTTCGGCCAAATCGTTCAGGCGGCGCAGACTGTCTCAGATATCATCGCGGCGCAAATCATTCCCTGCACATTGGAATTTCTGGACCGCACAACCATTCGGTGCGTTGAGGACTATGCTAAAGTCGGCTTGCCGCTTGACTGCGACGCACTTCTTCTCATGGAAACGGACGGCCACCCGGCCTCTGTCGCGGAGGAGGCCGATAAGATGCTCCAAATCGCGCAAAAAAATGGCGCCCTCGAAGTGCGCGCTGCCAAAGATGATGCCGAAGCTACCAGACTTGCAACCGCCCGACGCAGCGCGTTCTCCGCCCTGGCTCGGGTCGCGCCGACAACCATTCTCGAAGATGCCACAGTTCCGCGGAGCGAACTGGCCGGCATGATCCGGTTCGTCGAGGAAGTGGCCCAAAAGTATCGGCTGCGCATCGGCACTTTTGGCCACATGGGCGATGGAAATTTGCATCCCACGTTTTTGACCGACGAACGAAACCAGGAAGAGATGCATCGCGTCGAGGCCGCCTTCAAAGAGATCTTTGAGGAGGCGATCCGCCTCGGCGGCACAATCACCGGTGAGCATGGTGTAGGGCTTGCCAAAAAGGGGTTCCTGCCGAAATTCGCGGGCGATGCCCAAATGCGAGTCATGCGCGAGCTGCGCCGCGTGCTCGATCCAAGCGGTATCCTGAATCCCGGCAAAATGTTTTAACTACGGATGGGCGCGCATGAAAACTTCAAACTTCAAACCTCAAACATCAGATAAACTTCAAGCTTCGAACTTCAAAGTACTCAGCCCCAGGGTGGATTGGACTTTGAAGTTTGGAATTTCCTTGAAGTTTGAAGTTTGGAGTTTGAAGTTTCGCCCCGAGCTTTTTCAGGAGCCAGTGCTACCATCATGAGTCAGTCCTTCCTCAAAGGCTTGGATTACTCCGTTGTCCAGCAGTGCATGCACTGCGGGCTTTGCCTGCCCACCTGCCCGACTTACGATGCCACTAAGCTCGAACGCAACAGCCCGCGTGGACGCATCGCTCTGATGCGCTCGATTGCGGATGGGCAATTGGACGCGACCAGGGCTTTTGCAGATGAAATGTATTTCTGTCTGGGCTGCCTGGCCTGCATGACCGCTTGTCCAGCGGGTGTGAATTACGCTGAGCTCTTCGAGAACGCCCGCGCTGAAGCCGAAGCCAGCGGAGTTCTGCGTTCCCCAAAGCGAAATCTGATCCGGAACTTGACCCTGAAATGGCTTTTCATGGATCTGAACCGGCTTCAGCTTGCCGGCAGGTTGTTGCGGCTTTATCAACAACTCGGCCTCGAGGCTTTGGTGCGGCGCTTGGGGTTGTTGAGACTGCTTCCGAAGCGATTGCAGGAATTGGAGGCCATGACGCCTCGCATCTTGCCCGAATTCTCTGCCGATCTGATAGCACCTTTGACGCCTGCCGTAGGTCACAAAAGGTACCGGGTAGTGCTCCTTACCGGTTGTGTTCAGGACCTGATATTCAGCGATATTAATCGCGACACGGTGGAAGTCCTTTCCAGGAATCACTGCGAAGTCGTAACCCCGCAGGATCAGCTTTGCTGCGGGTCGCTCCACGCGCACAACGGCGAATACGAGCTGGCCAGACAGCTCGCCCGTCAGCAGCTTGACCGGATTCCTCCTGGCCAGTTTGACGCTATTATCACTAATGCGGGCGGTTGCGGCTCGCACCTTAAACATTATCACACGCTTTTGGGGGATGATCCGATTTATCGGGAGCGAGCGGCAATATGGGATAGGAAGATAAAGGATATACATGAGTGGTTGGGGGAGATTGGGATTGAGCCCGTGCAGAGTGGCAGCCAGAACGGACAGTTCGACAAAGTGAGCGACAAAGTGGAGGACAAAGTGAAAGACAAAGTGAAAGACAAAGTGAAAGAGGAAGTGGATGAGGTTGTAACCTACCACGAGTCCTGCCACCTGACGCACGGACAAAAGATTACGCGGCAGCCTCGTGATATTCTGCGGGCAATTCCGAATCTGAAGCTTGTAGAATTACCGGAAAGCGCGTGGTGCTGCGGCAGCGCTGGAATCTACAACATTGTCCAGCCCGAAATGGCTAATCAGCTTCTCGAACGCAAACTCAAGCACATTCAGTCCACCGGCGCTACCACTGTTGCTACCGGCAACCCTGGTTGTTTGCTGCAACTGATCAACGGCGCCGCCGCCAAAGGAATGAATCTAAAGGTGGTTCATCCAATCACGTTGCTCGCCGAGGCCTACCGCTGCTCAGCTCCCTGAACACTTCGTCTTTCACTTTGTCTTTCACTTTGTCTAAAGATCACACCGGTAAGCAAAAAAGAATTCACAGAACCACGTGAAACTGGGCAAGAAACAAATTCTGCTAATTCTGATAGCAGCTATAATTATGGGTGTCCTCCTGGCGTTAATTTTGCCGGGGTTCATGCCCAGGCACAGCTCGTTTTGAAGCAAGTCCTGTGCTTTTAATCCAATTATGCCCACCAAATCTGAAATCATTTCAACCCTCGCCAACCCTGGTGTCATTGCCATTATCCGCGCTACCTCTTCCGTGCCTCCCGGCCCAGTCTGCGAGGCCCTCATTTCGGGCGGTGTCACCGCAATGGAAATTACCCTCACGACCCCGAACGCTTTGGCTGCGATTCGAACTGCGCGCGATCAAATTGCCGGACGCGCAGTGCTTGGTGCCGGTTCGGTTTTAAACGCGGAATCCTGCCGCGCCGCGATCGCTGCCGGCGCGCAGTTTATCGTCACCCCGATCTGCCGCACGGAATGTGTCGCCGTGGCCCATGCCGCGAATTGCCCGATCATGCTCGGAGCCTATACCGCCACTGAGGCCCAAACTGCTCACGAAGCCGGCGCCGATTTCATCAAAATCTTTCCGGCCGAAACCCTCGGCCCCGCCTACCTGAAAGCTCTTTTGGCGCCCTTGCCGCACCTGCGCCTTGTCCCAACGGGTGGTGTGGGCAAGAACAACGTGGCCGAATTTTTCAAAGCCGGCTGCGCTGCCGTGGGCGTCGGATCGGCTCTCGTCTCAAGCAAGATTTTGCAGGAGGCAAATTGGGCGGAGCTTACGCACAAAACAAGGGAACTGGTCGAAGCAGCGCACAGAAGTTCGTGACATTCTTCGCAATGAGTTCCGCCTCGTTCACCATCCGCCGCGCCACTCTCGAAGACCTGGAGCAGTTAACGGTTCTTTGGCAATCCATGCACTACTCACCCGATGATCTCGGGAGAAGGATCACTGAGTTTCAGGTCGCTCAGGATCAGAACGGGAAACTTCTCGGCGGCGTGGCGCTACAGATCAATGAGCGCCAGGGCCGGATTCATAGCGAAGCTTTCACAGACTTCGCTTTGGCTGACCGGTTACGCCCACTGCTTTGGGACCGACTCCAGGCGCTGGGAAACAACCACGGCGTGCTTCGCTTCTGGACCCAGGAGCGAGCGCCTTTCTGGACTCAATGCGGACTCGTCAAAGCGGATGCAGAATCGCTGACAAAACTTCCGGCCGTCTGGCGCGACAGTTCCTGCAACTGGCTGACGTTGAAGCTACGGGACGACCTTCACCAGCTTCTTTCTGCCGAGCAGCAATTCGAGCTATTAATGGCCTCGGAACGGGAGCGGACCCAGCGCGTCTTCCAGCATGCGCGGATTTTGAAACTCATCGCCACGGTCATTGCGCTGGCGCTGTTCGGCCTGGTCATGCTGGGGATATTCTTCATAGTGCGCCGCAACCCGCAGTTTCTCCGAAGGTGAATGCCGCTTCAGCGGAATCAAATCACCAATTCACTAAGTTAACTTAATTAACCTAATTTACCCAGTTAACGATTTCGGCGAAAACTCCTCCGCGTGATACGAACTCCTTACCATCGGTCCGCTGGCCACGTGCAGAAAACCCAGTTCCCGTGCTCGTTCACCGAGCTTTTCGAATTGCTCAGGCCGGACGAACTCCACGACTGGGAAATGTTTCAGCGTAGGCTGAAGATACTGGCCCAAGGTCACAATATCGCAGCCCACCTGGCGCAGATCCAACATCGCCCTCAAAACCTCATCCTCCGCCTCGCCGAGGCCCAGCATCAAACCTGACTTTGTATAAAGGTCGGTTCCTCTCTGCCTGGCCTTTGCCAGCACACTCAGTGAGCGGTCGTAAGTCGCTCGGGAGCGCACGCTCGGAGTCAGGCGCCGAACAGTCTCGAGGTTGTGATTAAAAATGTGCGGTCGAGCCTTGAGCACCGCGTCAATCGAGGCATCGGAATCGTTGAAATCCGGAACGAGCACTTCGATCACGATGCCTGGATTCAAGGCGCGAACATGCTCGATAGTCCTGCAAAAGTGCTCAGCGCCACCATCTTTCAGATCGTCGCGCGCCACAGCGGTAATGACCACGTGCCTCAACCGCATTCTCCGCGTCGCTTCGGCAACGCGCTGCGGTTCGTCAGCTTCGAGAGCATAGGGTTTCGCCGTGGTCACCGCACAGAAACCACAGGCGCGCGTGCACCGGTCGCCTGCGATCATGAAGGTCGCCGTGCCCTTGCTCCAACACTCCCAATGATTCGGGCACCTGGCGCTCTCACAGACGGTGTGCAGCTTGAGCTCATCGAGCAGTGCCCGCGTGCGGCCAAATGCTGCTGTGGTAGGCAACGGAAAGTGAAGCCAGGAGGGAAGGCGGGGACGTGGCAAAGTACGGCAGGCGTCTCGCCTGCCCCCAAATCCATCGGCGGGGCTGTCGTGGGCAGGCGAGACGCCTGCCCTACTTTCACTGCGATTCAAAACCGACATTCCTTTTCTCCAGTCTAGTCCAAAAATGTTCGAGCTGCTCAGGCCCGAAATCGGCCAGTATCTGGCCGTCCACATCAATAACCGGCGCCAGTTCCTGGCCGGAAAGCCGGATCATCTCGTCGTACGCCGTTTCATCCGCCATGACATCAATCTCTTCGTAATCAATGCCACGCTGATCGAGCCACCTTGTTGCCTTATGGCACCAGCCGCAGTACGGCTTGATAAATAACCTGACGTGTCTCGGTTTCACATTACTACTGTGCTGGAGCAAACCACATTTTTCAACTGGTTATGGACAAAGAACCCGGTTTGGAGTTGCTGACGGCCTCGTCCGCAACATGTTTTGGGTTGAGCGGGGAACTGGCGGACGAGGCCGTCCGCCGCTCCAATGCGCGACAGGAGTTGCGGACGGCCTCGTCCGCAAAGGGCTTGGGCTGCCGAGAAACGGCGGACGAGGCCGTCCGCCGCTCCGTCGGCGCTGCGGTTTGGGCCTTAACCAATCTGCGCCGAGTATTGTTCCGACGAGAGCAGCTTATCCACTTCGGCCGGGTCTGCCATTTTGATTTTAAAAAACCACCCATCGCCGTATGGATCATCGTTGACCAATTTGGGATCTTTGGTTACAGCCTGGTTGACTTCGGTGACTTCACCGCTCACTGGCGAGTAAATATCGCTGGCAGTCTTGACCGATTCAACCACCGAGCAGGCTTCGCCGGCTTTGATTTGCCTGCCCTTTTCTGGTAACTCAACGAAAACAAGCTCGGTCAACTCATGCTGCGCGTGGTCGGTTATACCGATCAGAGCCGTCTCTCCGGAAACACGGATCCATTCATGCGACGGCGCGTATTTGAGATCAGAAGGGACGTTGGACATAGTTAACTCGGGAGTTTGATGATGAGCGTTGACATTTTTCTGCGTGTTTCCGCGCCACTACATTCCGGTTCTTCGTAAGTCACCGAACTTGCCCTATGTACGCATGCAACTCAATTAACTTAGTTAACTTATTTAACTCAATTAACCGAACTCTTGCGATAAATCGGCTTCGGTACTACCGCGCAAGGCGAGCGTTTGCCGCGGATCTCAATTTCCAGTGCTGTCCCGGAGACAGCGTGCTGCGTCGGCACATACCCCAGGCCGATACCCACGCCCAGCGAAGGGCTTTGGGTGCCGCTTGCCACTTCCCCGACTTTCTCGCCCTCCGGGCCCGCGCTCCAGATCGGATACTCTGGCCGGGGAGGGGCCGATTTTCCAGACATTTTAAACGCAATGAGCTTCTTGTTTGTTCCCTGAGCCTTCTGCGTGGCGAGAATATCCCGGCCCACGAACTCGCCTTTATCCAAGGCAACGAAATAGCCAAGCCCTGCCTCCATCGGTGTCGTGCTTTCGTCCAGTTCGTGTCCGTAGAGCGGATAACAGACTTCGGTGCGAAGGGTGTCTCGCGCGCCCAGGCCGGCCGGCTTCAGCCCATGCGCCATGCCTAATGCGATCAGCTTGTCCCAGATCCCTTCGATCAAGGCCGCCGGCGCCACCAACTCGAAACCATCCTCACCCGTGTAACCTGTGCGCGAAACCCAGACGCTGTGGTTGTTGAAATTCCAACGGCCCGTTTGGTTTTTCTTTAAATCGGAAACCTGTGTGACTCGTGTCCCGCCTGCCGAGCCCCCCCGCAGCAACTGACTCAAAATGGTGGCTGCACTGGGACCTTGCAACGCAACGGCGCCAAACATTTCCGAGGCGTTGAGAAGCCGCACTCCGGCCTGTTCGCCAAACACGGCTCGCTGCTGCTCAAGCCACTTTACGTCGGCGCCAATCCGTGCAGCGTTCACGATCAGCAGATACTCTTCAGCTTCCAGCCGGTAAACGTAAAGATCATCTATTACCCCGCCCCGCGGGTTGCACATCAGCGTATATTGCCCCTGGCCAACAGCGAGTTTCCGAGTGTCATTCGTGAGCGTCCGATTGAGAAACTCCTGAGCAGCCGGGCCGGTGAAAGAAACCTGGCCCATATGTGAAATATCGAAAAGACCGGCAGCCCGCCTTACTGCCAGATGTTCTTCCATAATGCTCGTGTAGTGCACCGGCATCTCCCACCCGCTAAATTCGATCAGCTTTGCGCCAAGCTTCTGATGCGCGCCAAATAGCGGGGTGCGTTTCATTTGAGAATAACCTAGCCGCAGAATAGGTCACACGTACTACGCTGTAAAGTGCGGCGAAACATCTTAGCGTGGGTGGTTCCGTGCGGTGGAAATTGAGTCTGGGGCAAACACCCCACGACAAATCGTGGGCGCTGCTGTTGCAAATCGAACCCGCAGGGTGGAGTTTATTGCAGGTCGTGAGACCGAAAAGTTTTCCGAAAGGAAAACAAAGTAGACCTCACGATCTTTTCTTTTTGCCTCAATGAGGCCGTGGCATAGATCCTACCAGGACGTGATCCAGTTCCTGAAGTGGACCCAGCGGCTTGTCCTTCTCCTCGTAGCGCTCCACCGCCGGTTCGCCTGAACGCAGCTTGTAAACCACAAGGTCGTTTTGCATCAGGACCAGCCCTTTGAAAGTCCAGCCGGTCACCTTGGTCCGCCTTTTAAACCCAAGCACGTCCATGGTGATACTCCCATAACGGTGGCTATTGGTGATACTCAGTTCCATTTCGTAAGCTCGGCAGGCATCCTTGCACTCCAGGCATTTCCTGACTGCCTCGTGCAGGTCCTCCTTGCAGATCGCCGGATTGGGCAGGAACCGATTCATCACGTCCAAATACGTCAGGATTTTGACATTCGGGGTGGCGTACGGGTCGAAGCCTAATCGCCGCAGGTCCGCCTCCCGGCTTTGGAAAGGGATAATCTTTTCAAAGGCTGCATCGGCCTGGCTAAAATTTGTCCATGGCGTTTGGAACCTGCACGTTTCGCGAGGGAGCAAAGACTTACAACCGCTGGTGATGAACAGGCCGCTCGCCACTATCGGAACGAGCATCCACTTTGATTGCATATACGCCGGCCCTGTCAGTCAGAAATGGTTTGAATTATTATCCGCATCCGCTGCTCGTTGTCTCGGTAGCTATTCCCCGCGTTTTGCGCCGTAAACCTATGCAACGATTCGCTGCTTGACCCTTTCTCGGGCACTCGCTATAGAAAAGACATTTACCGGATCCAATTCAAAACCCTATTGGCTTATGACCCTGACAAAACGCGACCTGGTATCACGTATCAGCGACGAAACAAAAATCCTCCCTCCAAAAGTCCTGGAGGTTGTGCAAAGGACCCTCAATTACATCATTGAAGCCCTTGGCAAGGGCCAGAAGGTGGAGCTGCGTCAATTCGGAGTGTTCGAAGTCAGAACCCGAAAGGCCCGCGTCGGCCGCAACCCCAAGAATCCTTCCGTTGATGTCGTGATCCCCGTCCGCTCGGTTGTCAAGTTCAAGCCCGGCAAAGAAATGCGCGCCGCAATGAAGAGGCTCACTCCAGCCTCGGCCGCCAAGTCGAATCATGTGAAACGTGATAACGCGAAACGTGAAACGTGAAGCGTGAAACGTTAAACGTGAAGTGTGAAACGTGAAGTGTGAAACGTGAATGGATGCGCACGAAAAAATAGGAGAACTCGGGTCGAAGATTAGCTTAAGAGAAAGATTAAGATTAAGAGCGCCCATCCGATGCTCCACCTGAACCCTGAACCCTGACTTCTGATTTGTGACCTCTGATTTCTGGCGTCTGACTTCTGACATCTGACCTCTGACTCCTGACCTCTGCTCGCCCTATGGACCGCCTTCCTGGATTTCGCGACTTTTATCCCGAGCCATTGCCTTCGCGCGAGGTGGGCTGGAGCGCCGACGCGCGTCAGTACATTTTTGACAAATGGCGCGACACAGCCCGGCGCTACGGCTTCCGCGAGTATGACGGACCGCCCTTGGAACCTTTGGAGTTGTACACGACCAAAAGCGGCGCAGAAATTGTTGGGCAGCTCTATAACTTCAAGGACAAAGGTGAGCGCGATGTCTCTCTGCGGCCGGAGATGACTCCCACGCTGGCGCGGATGGTGGCAGCCCATCAACGCAGCTATAAAAAGCCCATGAAATGGTTCGCCCTGCCGCAACTCTTCCGCTACGAACGGCAGCAAAAGGGCCGGTTGCGCGAACACTTCCAACTCAATGCCGACATCATCGGCGAAAGCGATACTGCGGCGGATGCGGAACTCATCGCCCTGCTCATTGACACGCTGCGCTCGCTCGGGCTCACGGAGGCGGATTTTGTGCTTCGCCTCAGCAGCCGCAATGCCTGGCGGGATTTCTTCGCGTCACACAAGGGCGACCCGGCCCGCGAATACGAATTTTACCAGGTCGTGGACAAGCTGGAGCGTGAAGAGCCCGGTGTTAACGAGCAAAAGCTACAAACGCTGGGCTTTTCGCTTGTTGAAGTCATGTCCATAATTGAGAGCGGCAAACCGACGCAAGAGCTGGAGACGATTTTGGAGAGCTTGTCCGCACGAGGCCTCGGAGATTACGTAAGAGTTGATTATGGCGTAATTCGCGGCCTGGCTTATTACACCGGAGTGGTATTCGAGGCGTTTGATCGGAAAGGCGAATTCCGCGCCATCGCCGGCGGAGGGAGGTACGATAACCTCATCAAGCTCATCAGCGGCGGGAAGGCCGACTTGCCCGCGCTTGGGTTCGGTATGGGCGATGTTGTTCTCCTGGAACTGCTCACCGCTCGAAAGCTATTGCCCGCTTTCAACAACGCGCTGGATGTGTTTTTCCTGGTCGAGGACGAATCGCTGCGGTCTGATTCTCTTAACCTTGTCCAGGCGCTGCGCGCAGCGTCCCTCTGCGTTGATTTCTCACTGACACCCGCAAAACCGGACAAGCAATTCAAGCGAGCGCAGGAACTCAATGCGTGCTACACTATAAAAATCGAACGCGACCCGACTGAAGGCCTGGTCGCCCGCATCAGAAATCTTAAGTCCCGTGAAGAAAGCGCTGCCAGTCTGCACGAAGCCTCTCATCAGATGGTGTCTCTCTGTCGCAAACCCCATCGCCTTGAACCGATTTAATTTTCAACCGATTTAACCTATTTAACTCATTTAACTCCTTCGTTTGTGGCAACAGAGACCACGATTCACTTCTCGGTAAACGGCACCGCGCACACAGTCACGACCGATCCCAAGCGGTCACTCCTCGAGGTCCTGCGCGAGGACCTGCAACTGACCGGCACCAAATATGGCTGCGGCGAAGGGCAATGCCGCGCCTGCACGGTCCTGATTGACGGCGAAAGCGCCAACTCCTGCCTTACCGATGTCGGCGACGTGGACAAACGCGAGGTGTTGACGATTGAAGGATTGGCACACGGCGACAAGTTGGATCCCATACAGGAAGCGATGATGGAGGAGGGCGCCTTCCAATGCGGCTACTGCACCGCTGGAATGATCATGGGCCTGGCCGGAGTCCTCAAAAAGAACCCGCGGGCCTCCGAAGCTGAGGTCATGAAAGAAATGCAGCATCACCTCTGCCGCTGCTGCAGCTATGTGAAATACCGAAGCGCCATCCGCCGTGTGCTCAGCCCGAATAGAAAGGATTTAAAATGAAAGGCTTCCAGGGTCGCGGGCCTGCCATAATCCCACAGGGACGGCGGATAATAGCCCAGCGTTTCAACGCTGGGTTTGTGTGGCCGTGCGGAAGAAGTCCCGGTAGGGACGGCAGAAGGAATACGGTTTCTGTCGTCCCTACGGGACTCCGTGCGCTGGCCATTCCGGTCCCAGCGTTGAAACGATGGGCTATTTTCTTGCATCCCTACGGGATTCAGATGGGCAAATCCTGTTGGCAATAAGTTTGGACTATGCGCGACGATTCTTCACCCATAGCCAGCGGGACATGCGCTTCTGGCGCCGTGGACGTTGACTACGACGAAATCGTCGAGCGAGTAGCTTACGACTTCGGAGTCAGCCGGCGGTCCTTCGTTGGCCTACTCGGCGCAGGTCTGCTGGTGGCGGCGAGCCTCCCCGCCGCCGCCCAGGAACGCGGCCGGCGCAGCCGCGCCTCAGGCGCTCGAAACATCGGCGCCCGAATTCATCTTGGGGTGGACGGCACCATCACCGTGCTCAGCGGCAAAGTCGAAGGCGGCCAGGGTGCGCGGACCGAATTGTCGCAAGCCGCAGCCGAGGAACTCGGCGTACCGGTTTCTCGGGTGCAAATGATCCTCTGTATCACATCCGCTGTTCCGGACGATGGCGGCACTTACGGCAGCGGCACTTCTCCTCGCACGGTGCCCGCCGTCCGCCAGGCCGCCGCCGCCGTTCGTGGACTTCTGATTTCCTACGCCGCCAAACAATGGCAGATCGAATCGGCAAGTATTCAGGTGCGCGATGGCAAAGCAATGGATCCTGACGGAAAACGCTCGATCGCCTACGCGGATCTGGCCAAGTCGGACGAGGGCGTAAAGCTTCTCCAGACGGCCATTCCCCAGGACGTGCAACTAATCCCCGTTAAGGAATGGAAGACCCTTGGAACCGCTGTCCTCAGGCCTGATCGTCGCGACATCGTTACCGGCGCGCACAAATTCCCGTCAGACATTAGCCGCCCGGGAATGTTATACGGCAAAGTCATGCGGCCTCCGGCGTTTGGCGCGAGACTTGAATCGGTTGACCTTGCGCCGGCCAAGGCCATGAAAGATGTAGTGGTCGTCGGAGGCGACCAGTTCGTGGGAGTCGCCGCTTCTAACACCGCGATTGCCGAAAAAGCTCTGGAGGCCGTCGCCCCAACCGCCAAATGGGTTTCAACCACGCACAATATCAGCAGCAACCTGCTATACGATTACCTTCAGGAAAACGTTCGCAACCCGCTGCCTCCGAACCCATTCGCTTCGGATTCTAAAACCGATTCTGATGGAAAACCGGCTGCGGCCACATCTCTTCGGCGCACCTACCATGTTCCCTACATTCAGCACGCCCCGCTCGAGCCACGCGTTGCAGTGGCGGAATGGAACGGCGACAAACTGACCGTCTGGACTGCCACTCAAAACCCCTTCGGCGTTCGCAATGAACTCGCCGGCGCTTTCCACCTTCCCCTGGAAAACATCTCCGTGGCCGTCCCCGATTTTGGCGCCGGATTCGGCGGCAAACATACCGGTGAGTGCGCAGTCGAGGCCGCCCGCTTGGCCAAAGAAGCCGGAAAACCCGTTTCACTGCGCTGGTCTCGCGAAGAGGAATTCACCTGGGCGTACTTTCGGCCAGCCGCTGTCATCCAGGTCGAAGCCACTCTGGATGCCGGCAAGATTGCTACATGGCACTTCATCAACATCAATTCCGGCCAAAGCGCAATGGAATCACCTTACGCCATTACGAAGAAAAAGTCCGATTACGTCGCCTCCATCCCTCCTTTGCGTCACGGGTCTTATCGGGCGCTGGCTGCAACCGCCAACAATTTTGCGCGCGAAACATTTATGGACGAGCTGGCCGCTTTGGCCGGCAAAGATCCGCTGGAATTCCGCCTGGCGCATCTCGATAACTCGCGCTTGCGAGCCGTGCTTGAGAAAGCGGCGGCCGAGTTCAAATGGAAGAGTCGCGCGGCCGAGAAAAATGCGAAGAATTCCAATGTCGGTTTCGGCCTTGCCTGCGGCACGGAAAAAGGCTCCTACGTTGCCGCGTGTGCTGAAGTGGCGCTGGACCCGAAAAATCAGAAAATCAAAGTTACCCGCGTCAGCCAGGCCTTTGAGTGCGGTGCTATCTTGAACCCGGCGAATCTGCTCTCTCAGGTCCAGGGCGCAATCATCATGGGCCTGGGCGCAGTGTTGCGCGAGGAGACCCAATTCGAGGACGGCCAGATAACCAACGCCTCGTTCAAGAAATATCAAGTGCCCCGCTTTGACGATGTCCCTGAATTGGATGTGCATCTTATCAATCGTCCCGACCTGTCTTCAGCCGGTGCCGGCGAGACTCCGCTCATCGCCATCGCTCCCGCCGTCGCCAACGCCGTTTTCCAGGCCACTGGCAAAAGCGTAACCGCGCTGCCGATTCGCGTCGGCGGGGCGTAACAACCGCCGACTAGTTCCAGCTTTGGCGTCCAAACGGTTCAACGTTTTTACATTTCAACGATTTAACCAATTAATTCTTTTGCTCGGCATCACCATTTTGGCCGCCGGCGCCTCCTCTCGCATGGGCCGCCCTAAGTTGCTCCTGCCCTGGGGCCGGACCTCGATCCTCGGTCACATCATCGGGCAGTGGCAAACTCTGGGCGCGAAGCAAATCCTCCTCGTGACTCGCCCTAACGATTCTGACCTTCATCAGGAACTCGCTCGATTAGGCTATTACCCTGAAGATCATCCCCAACCTCATTCGGCAAAAATCCCTCTCATTAACACCCCGCTTCAGCGGGGTGAAACTGCTCCATCGGCCGGACAAACCGCTTCAGCGGTTTTCCCCGAGCCTTCCGCAATCGAGAATCCCAACCCCGACCTCGGCATGTTCAGCTCTATCCAATGCGCCGCCCGCTGGGAAGGATGGAATTGCGCAATCCACTCCTACGCCATCGCCCTGGCCGATCAACCCCAAATTCGGACCGAGTCTCTGCGTCAGTTCCTCCGCTTTCACTCGGCAAACCCTGATGCCATTTGCCAACCTTCCTTCGAAGGCCACGCGCGACACCCTGTGCTATTGCCGAAACCCGCGTTCAACGAATTGAAAACCACGACGGCCTCAAACCTCAATGATTTCTTGCGCCTCATTGCCTTTCACAAAGTCCAATGCCCCATCAATGACCCCGGCCTGGCCTTCGATGTTGACACGCCAGAAGACTATGAGCGCGTGCATTCTGAACTTCAAAGCCAAGCGCCGCTTTAGTATCGCACCCGCGAAAGCCGCGCAAGGGAGTTGCGGACGGCCTCGTCCGCAAGGGCTTTTGGGTTGGAGGAGGAACTAGCCCGAATATTTCACGCCCGGAGCGCCGGGTGCGGGCACCCGGCCTACAGGGGCACCGTTTTGACTTGTAGGCCGCGTGCCTTCACGCGGCGCTCTGTCGGCGTCCTGAGCGGAGCGTGAAATATGCGGGCTAGCGGACGAGGGCGTCCGCCACTCCGACCGCGCAAATAACCACTTGGATATTGCGGCTGTGTTCGGCACTGTCATTGCCGTTCGAATAAACTGCGGCCCGCTCCTCGATTTTAGAGCCAAGCGCCGCTTTAGAATCGTACCCGCGAAAGCCGCGGAAAGGAGTTGCGGACGGCCTCGTCCGCAAGGGCTTTTGAATTGGAGGAGGAACCGGCGGACGAGGCCGTCCGCCACTCCGACCGCGCAATTAACCACTTGGATATTGCCGCTGTGTTCGGCACTGTCATGCCGTCCGAATGAACTGCGCCCGCTCCTCGATTACTATTCGTCTTCTTCGCGGAAAATCCGAAGCTGTTGCCTGTGCCCGGATTGCTGCCGCCTCCGATCCGTGGCTGAGGCTACGGCGCAATTTGGCTTATGTTCTGAAGCAACTCGGCGATCCTCGCAAAGAGGCCCACGTCGCACTTTTGTCATCCGAGGATGTGGGCTCCAGGCCGCTGAAAGCTAAGCGAAAGAAAAAACTCGCCGCCGAGAGGCAGGCGCTCCCAGGTCGCGGTATCCTGGGCTTTATCATCCTCGACCAGAACGGACCGCTGGGCGGCTATATTCAAGCCATCGCGGTCCATCCTGATTGGCGGGGCAGGGGAATTGGCCGGGAGTTAATCGCCTTCGCTGAGAAACGCATTTTTCGAAAAAGCTCCAACGTCTTCCTCTGCGTCTCCTCCTTCAACAGCGCCGCTCAAAAATTCTATCGCCGCCTCGCCTACGAGCGGGTGGGCGAGCTAAAGGACTACGTCGTCAAAGGCTACTCGGAAATCCTAATGCGCAAAAGCATTGGCCCTACAGGAAGGATTCACCGGCATTGAGTTTGGGAGGCATGGGAAGGATGGGAATGATGGAGGAGCGGAGTCGATTATCCGAATAACCTTCCTAACCTCCACAGCCTCTCTACGCTCCTCACGCTCCACGCTCCGCCCGCTCTACGCCTTCTCTGCCACCTCGGCCGGCTCGTTCGGCTCAGCTTCAGCTTCGGCCGGGGTCGTCGCCGCCGACGCCGTTCCCGCGCCGCCTCCTCGCTCTTCCCTCTCCTTGACCTGTGTCGCTCCCTTGCCCAGGCGCTTGCGCAGATAAGTCAGCTTGGCGCGGCGCACGGATCCTTTGCGCTCGACTTCCACCTTCTCCACCCGCGGCGAGTGAACAGGAAATACGCGTTCGACACCTTCGCCGTAGCTGATGCGGCGGACCGTGAACGTCTCGTTCAATCCGTGTCCCCGCCGGCCAATCACGACCCCGGAGAAAACCTGGATGCGCTCTTTGTCGCCTTCAACAACCTTGGTGTGTACACGCACGCTGTCACCGACAGCGAACGAAGCGCCGTCTTTGCGAAACTGTGCCGACTCAATTTTATCAAGCAATGCCTGGTTCATACATCAAAACTCTTAATCTTATCATTCTTTTAATCTTAATCCCACATTTGTAGCAGCCGAGGTAACGAGGCTCTAATTTCACTCATTTACTCACTAACTCGTTCACTCACAAAAGGTCCGGTCGCCGTTCCCTCGTCCGCTGCCGCGCCTGTTCCAGCCGCCATTTGGCGATTTGCGCATGATTGCCCGAAAGCAACACTTCGGGCACTTTCATGCCGCGAAACTCAGCCGGCCGCGTATATTGCGGATATTCCAGCAACCCGTGGCTGAACGACTCTTCGTGCGCGCTTTGGTCGTCCCCCAGCGCTCCCGGCAGCAGCCGCGCGACCGCGTCAATAATCACCATGATCGGCAACGCGCCGTTCGTGAGAACATAATCGCCGATGGACAATTCGTCATCCGCCAATTCTTCACGCACCCGCTCGTCAAATCCTTCGTAGTGTCCTGACACCAGTAGCAAATCACTGACTTGCGCCAACTCGGCCGCGATGGCCTGATTGAACGTCCGGCCCGCCGGCGACACCAAAATCACGCGCGTGCCTTCACGCGCCAAACTTTCCACTGCTTCAAAGATCGGTTCGGGCTTCAGCAACATTCCCGGCCCGCCGCCGAACGGACGGTCATCTACTGTCCGATGGCGATCATGCGCATAGTCGCGCAAATTGTGGATTTTCAGGTCCAGCAGCCCTGTGTCGCGCGCGCGCTTGATAATGCTCTCGTCCAGCGGCCCCGCGAACATCGCCGGAAACAACGTCAAAACATCTATCTTCAGCCGCGCCACATCCTCAAAATCTTAATCTTATTCTTTCGCTTAATCTTACTCACCCAAGTGGCCCCCACGGATCATTGAACACAAGGCCACAGACTACCCGTCATCAATCCATCATCCATCATCCATCATCCGCTTATCTGGCGGCCTGTTCCTCAACAATCTCCAGCGTGCAACGCAACCCCTGTTTCGCGCTGCCGGCCAGAAGGAGCGATCGGATGGCATTAATCGTCATTCCCTGGCGGCCAATGATTTTGCCGACGTCCTGTGGATGCAGCCGCAGCTCATATACAGTGGTACCTTCCCGTTCCACCGGCGTAATGGTCACATCGTCCGGATGTTGCACCAGCCCTTTGACTACGTATTCCAGGAAGTTCTGCATAAAGAGTCAGTAGTCAGTGGTCTATTGTTAGTAGTTATTGGCTGCCTTCGGGCGGGGCACGCGGCCAGCTATATTTCCTGGAACTTGAGTCTGTGGTCAGTGGTGGTCTGTGGTCTTGTTATCGGGTGGTCCTTCTAGGCAGCCGCCGCAGCAGCTTTGGCGGCCCTCTTAATAAAGCTGGCCACTGTTTCACTGGGTTGCGCGCCTTTGCTCAGCCAATACTTCGCGCGATCCAGGTTGAGCGTGAAATTATCGGTCTTCTTTTCGGGCAGGTAAGTGCCCAGCTCCTCGATAAATCTGCCATCTCGTGGACTGCGTCCATCAGCCACAACGATGCGAAAAGCCGGCTTATTCCTGGCCCCGATCCGTTTCATGCGAATTTTAACTGCCATAAATCGTGTTCAATCTGGCGGACGCAACCCCACCGCGAACCGTTCGCTCCGGGATTGCGCCAAAAAGAGACGCAAAAACTAGACCGCGGGAGCCTCCTTGGCAAGCTCGCAGTTGGATTTTTTGGCGATGCGCCAGTTAGAGCGGGCCGGAGCGCCGAAGTCCGTTCCGGCGCGTTGGAAACCACTGATGGCCCTTTACTCGATGATTTCGAGCTTAACTGGGACCAGGCCGAGGTCGGGGGGAGCCAGGCGCTTGAACGGGGCCCGGGCAAGGTCAATAATGCGCCCTTCGCGCACCAACTCGTGCGCAGGGCCGCGGTCGGTAATAGTCACCCGAACGCTTCGGGCGGGTTGACCGGCGGTTTGCAGAGTGACGCGAACTCGGGTTCCGAGAGGGTAAAACCAGGAGGCAGCGGTAAACCTATCGGGGTTGAATTTCTTGCCGTTAGCCATGAGGCGCCCGCGATGGTCTTCGCCATACCAGGAGGCTGCGCCGAGAGAGGGAAAAGGATGCGCGATCTGTTGGCGGGCCAGCGCGTTGAAACTGACAGAGGCGATCAGGACGGGGGCGTGTGCTGCCTCATCCCGCTGAGCGGGAAGGCTTTCATTGGAGGGCGCCGCGAAAATGTTCCAAGCGATTAACCACAGAGCAATGACGAGTACCACGGGGCGCGGGTTCATGCGAGGGTTGAGATTAAGATTAAGATTAAGATTAGGAGAAAGATTAAGAACAAGCAGCCGAGCCGCCCAATGGGGTGTTTACCCCCAAGGCTTTTGCGGGATTGCCCCACTTTCTGGGAGCTTGCAGGTGTCCTATCGTTGCGGGGTGCGGACCAAAATTTACCTCTCGGTCGGTATTCTGGCCAGGAATGAGGAAAAGACGATTGGGGCAGCACTGGCATCGCTATTCAAGCAGAGCCTGTTCCCAAGACTCGCTGAGCGTGGGCTTTTCTGTGAGGTGCTGTGCGTTGCAAATGGCTGCACAGATGGAACGGAGCAGGTTGCGGCACGGGCGATTGGCGTGCGAGTCGAGGGCGCTCTCGATGAACCGGTGGGCAAGGTCGTCAGTCTGGCTGAGCGTGGGCGAAATAATGCCTGGAATCAATTTGTGCACCGCTTATCCGCCCGGGAGGCAGAGTATTTGGTCTTCATGGATGCGGACATTGTCCTGCGTGGCGTAGATACTTTGTGGAAGATGCTCGCGGCCCTGGAACAGGAGCCCTCCGCTCACGCCGCGGTGGATGTGCCACGCAAAGATCTGCTGTTCAAGCAGCGCAAATCCTTACGGGAGCGGCTTTCGCTTGCGGTTTCGCAGCTCACGCGCCACGCCCCCGCCCAATTGTGCGGACAGCTCTATTGCATCCGCGCCGAAGTGGCGCGCAAGGTTTATCTGCCGCGCGACCTTGCGGCCTGTGAAGACGGGTTTATCAAGTCGTTGCTTTGCACCGATTTCCTGGCCTGTGCCCTTACCCCGGAGCGGATAAGGCTGGCGGATGGGGCGGAGCACATTTTTGCCGCATACACATCCGCGGCCGATGTTTTCAGAAATCAAAAGCGCCAGGTAATGGGGCAGACCATTGTTCATATCTTGATAGACAATCACCTGAAGGAACTGCCAGAAACACAGCGCGCCTGTCTTGCTGAGACGCTGCGCCACAGGGACGAAGCCGATCCTGCCTGGCTCAAACGCCTGATAGCCGACCACCTCAAGGAGCGGCGGTTTTTCTGGCGCCTCTATCCCGGCTTTATCCGGTATCCGTTCCGGAGGTGGCTGGCTTTGCCCGTCGCTAAGCGTCTTGTCTGCTTTCCAGCGGCAGTGGCACGACTCGGTTTCAGCCTGGTCGCGGGGTTTGCAGCCTGGCAGATGCTGAAACGCGGATGCACCGATTATTGGCCACAGCCGGAAAGACAAGCGCTCACATCGGCCGAGGTTGTTTGACCACGGATAAACACGAATGAACACGGATATTCAAACATCAAACACCACTATTCAAACACCAAACACCACTATTCAAACACCAAACACCAAACACCAAACACCAACGAGATCTCAAATTCCAAGCTCCAAACGATCCCAGCCGCGTTATGTGGTGTTTGGAGCTTGGTGTTTCTCTGGTGTGTGGTGTTTGGTGTTTGGTGTTTCCAACAAACCTTAGGCAAATGCACGGAACCGTTCCCCAAAAAATCGCGCGGGTTGTGACCGATCTCGTCCTCCACCCGCAATACATTCCGCGCTGTGTGGCGCACAACGTGATTAACGGCAGGACGCCTTTGGATCTGGAGTTGCCCTGGTTTTCTTATGCCGCAATTGATTTCCTCCAAAAGTTCCTGCGACCGGAAATGAGCGTTTGTGAATATGGGTCGGGCGGTTCAACGTTGTTTTTCGCGCGCAGGGCGAAGTCGGTCATCTCGATAGAGGACAATCCGAAATGGCATAGCCACGTTTCACAGCGTCTGAGGCAGCAAGGGATATCCAATGTCCAAATGGTATTGTGCCCGTTCGATTTCAGAAACCCGGCTGGCTTCGAACGTTCACAATACCTGGAGGCGATTCCCGACGAACGCTTTGACGTGATCGTTGTGGACGGAAGCGAGGAGTGGGAGCCGGTAAGGCCAATCTGTTTCCAAAAGGCGGAGGGCCGGGTCAAAGAGGGCGGAATCGTAGTCGTGGACGATTCCTGGCGATATCCTGAGTTGCGCAAATCGAATCGCGCCAGCCGGGTCCGAATCTTTCAAAGCGTAGGCCCCTGCCGGCCAGGCGTGACGAGCACAGATGTGTTTTTCTACTAAGCATCGTAGTAGCCGGGAGGCCCTAATTCGGAATTATCACAAGCCAAGGCGCCGGGTGAGGGCACCCGGCCTACACGAGGAATGGTTTGGCCTTGTAGGCCGGGTGCCCTCACCCGGCGCTTGCTACGACGAAGTGATCCCATGGGCACAAAAGCGCTATTCGGTCTGACGGTCTTGCCCGCGGCGATGCTTGGTTGCATTGTGCTGGCCTCGATTTCAAGGCGAGTGCGAGACTTGTTTTTTGTTCTGCTGTTCTTCGCCTCGGCTGTGATCGAGCGGCAGGACGTGAACTTTGTGAGCCGCGAATGGTATCGGGGCAGCTCACGTGGATTCGAGGTATCTATTGCGGCTCTGCTTGCGGTGGGGGTTTTGTTTGGTTCGCTGTTTGGTCGGGTAGTATCGCGGTCCCGAAAAAGCGCTGAGGATTCTATAAACCGCCTAAAGGCGGGAGTACAAACGGAAGAGGGCGAGGTTGCCGCCGATGAAATACGACCGCGATCGCGCTTTTATATGCCGGCCAGTTTTGGGCTGATGCTGTTATTTTTTCTTTATGCAGGCCTGAACGTGGCGATTTCCGATCCGCAGATTTTTGGCGAGTTCGAGTTGTTTAAAATGATCTGGGGGATCATTGTTTTCCTGGCTGCGGCGTTCTATGTGCGCGGCGAACGCGAATTGCGCCTGTTCGTCATCGGCCTGGCGATCGCTGTGGCGTACGAGGGCGCTCTTGCAGTGACCCAGCGCTACTGGTGGCACATCCATCGTATTTATGGGACGATGGATGAATCGAACAGTCTTTCGATGTTTTTTTGCACCACCGCGCCGGTCTTCGTGGCTGCCTTCAACTCGAAGTTCCCTAAACTGCTTAAAGCTCTTTGCGCGCTGGCCTTGGCCCTGGCCGTGGTTGCGGAAGTTTTGACCATTTCCAGGGCGGGAGTGGTGACCATGGCCGTGGTAATTCTTGCCACGGCAATTGCGACCATGTCGTTCCAGGTGACTGGAAAGAGCGTTGCGATTGCCCTGGTTGCTATCCTTGCTGCTACAGGAGTAACGATCAAATCTTGGAAAACGCTCAGTACACGATTTGGAGAATCAACCCTCAAAGCAGAATATACGCAAAAGCGCAGTCAGGGCCGAGGCTATTACTTGCGCATCGCCGCCTTGATCGGGGAGGACACATTCACCGGTGTCGGGTTGAACAACTGGTCTTATTGGGTAAGCAATAAGTACGGGCCGAAACTTGGCTATCGGTTCACGCCCTACAAAGGCACGGACAAGATGCCGAGTAACAAAGTGGCCGAAGGAGCGAACCTGGACGATCCGCAAGCCGCCCCGGCGCACAACCTCGGAGCGCTGACTTTGGGTGAACTAGGCATTCCGGGCCTGGTTCTGTTCAGTCTGCTTTGGCTGCGCTGGTTTCAGATGGGAGCAAGCTTTCTCTGGCCGCGCTCGCCCGATCCCTTGCGCCGGCTGGCGATCGGAATTCTTTTCGGCCTCTGTGGCTTGTTCTTACAAAGCTTGACGGAATGGGCCTTCCGCCATCTGCCGATTTATTTCACCTCCCACGCCCTTTTGGGAACGCTGGCGGCGCTTTATCGGCTAAGAAAGCAAAGCAAACGCCAGATGATGCGGGTGCAAGTGGAGGAGGCCGTGATGATGAGGGCACAGGTCGTCGCTACATAAATGATTTTTTAACCACGGATGAACAAGGATGAACACGGATAGAAACACCAAACACCAAACACCAAACACCAGAGAAACACCAAGCTCCAAGCATCAAGAAGTGGTTGCGGCGCTGTCGCGCCTTTGGTTGTCCTGCTATTTATTAGAATCTTCGCAGGCCGCGCAAATCTCAGACAGAATCATTAAAGGACAGAATCATTTCTGGTTGAAAATGATTCTGTCCTTCAATGATTCTGTCGATCTTCGGCTGCGACTCTGCCGCGCCGTGTTCATGTGTGGTTTTTCCAGCCGTTAACATGCGCGTCGTTCATTTACTGCGTAAGCTCGACCCGGAGGAATGGGGCGGGACAGAGACTGCCATCCAACGGCTTCTTGAAGGTCTGCGACAGCATCGGATCACCTCGGTGGTTTATTGTCCGAATGTGAAAAGCAACCGGCGAGGCGGAGGGTTGCAGGATCCTCTGATTAGAGCCGGTCATTCCGTGCGGCGATTCAAAAGTTTTCTGCCGGTGCTCGGTATTTCCAGGCAATACCGTGATCAGTGCGTCGCAGTGGGGGGAAATCTGATGTCCTTCGATCTTCCGTGGAAGTTATGGCACGAGAAAGATGTATCTGTCGTTCATGCTCATACTTCCGGCCGGTTGGGCGGCATAGGCCTGGCTTTGGCGAGACGGCGCCGGATTCCCTTTGTGATTACGATTCACGGCGGTGTGCTCGACTTGCCGGAGCAACTCAAAGCCAGTTTCAGCAATCGACCTGAACAGGGCTGGGATTGGGGACGAGTTTTCGGTTTTGTTCTTCGTTCGCGTCACCTCTTCGAGGAGGCAGACGCTATTCTGACCTGCAACCCTCGCGAGGCGGAGCTGTGGCGCGAACGATACCCGCACAAGCGCATCGTCGTGCAGCCGCATGGAGTGCCACTGGCGCAGTATCAGAGCGACCATCGCGATGCAGCGCTCGCCGCTTTTCCTCAGCTCCGGATTAACAGCCGAGGCACATCTAAGAGATCAGCGGTCAGAGGTCAGAGGTCAGAGATGAGAGATCAGAGCCTCGTTACCTCGGCTGCTACTGGGAAAATCGAATTGCTGTCGCCGGCGGATAACCGCGAGCTTTCTCAGATTCTCTTATGCGTCGGCAGGATAGATCCTGTGAAGAACCAGGGATGGTTGCTGGACCAGGCGCGCTCAATTTTCCAAAGGCATTCGCAAGCCCTTCTCGTGTTCGCTGGCCCTTGCACTGACGAGGCCTACGGGGAAGCGATTCGCGAGAAGGTCCGGGCTCTTGGGCTGGAGAATCGTGTTGTCATGACTGGCGGGCTGCCACCAGACGATCCAAGGCTCATCGGCCTGTTCCAGCTTGCGACGGCAGTTATTCTGCCCTCCGTTTCGGAGACGTTCGGCTTGGTCTTGCTGGAGGCGTGGGCTGCCGGGGCGCCGGTCCTTTCCAGTCGCACCTCTGGACCGTCAGCGCTCATTCAAGATGGCCAGAACGGCTGGCTGTTCGACTTGGATAGGCCTGAAACTTTTCATTCTGCGCTTGATGGAATCCTGGGCAATCCTGCGGGAGCTGAACAGGCGGCCGCCCGCGGCGCTACAGAGGCAGCCCAATACAGCGTAGAGGCCGCAGCGGGAAGAATGAAGCGGCTTTACGAGGAACTTATCGAAAGCAAGCACAGCGAGTGCCGGATGTCGAGGGTCGAGTGATCTACA
This sequence comes from Verrucomicrobiota bacterium, assembly GCA_003176045.1. Taxonomy (GTDB): domain Bacteria; phylum Verrucomicrobiota; class Verrucomicrobiia; order Limisphaerales; family UBA8199; genus PSRM01. Next base: position 31,558 of record PSRM01000154.1, read on the forward strand.
AATGCAGATCAGCGATGTGGTCACTTTGTCTTCCACTTTATCCTCCACTTGGTCGAAAGCAGACAAAGTGAAAGACAAAGTGAAAGACAAAGAAATCCCGGGCAAATGCGATACATAATTCTGCGCGATGACGATACGAATGCCCGCACTCCCGTCGAGTGTCTGGAGCGGCTTTATCGTCCCTGGCTGGACCGTGGTTTGCCCGTGAATCTGGCAGTCATACCTGATGTTGCAGCCGATGCCAGGACTCCGAGAGGCGCGTTGGAGGAGTTCGTTTGGAGGGACGATGAGACTTCCGGACAGAGGTCAGCGCACAGGGATCAGAGATCAGAGGACAGAGGACAGAGATCAGAGTGCGGAGAACAGAAATCAGAAGACAGAAATCAGAGGTCAGCGGCTGGAATTCAGAATCCAGAACCCGGAATCCAGCATCCAGCAGCCGCATCAGGTTTCACGTTTCACGTTTCACGTTTCACTAGAGAGGCATCACGGGCTACCTATCCGCTTGCCGAAAACCCGCCGCTCGTTCGCTACCTCCAGGACAATCCCGGCTTTCACGTTATCCAGCATGGTTGTCATCATGACCCGTTCGAGTTTGATCTGCTTTCGAGACCAGAGGCGGCCGAATTGTTGGAACTTGGAACCGCTCGCTTGGTGGAGGCGGGCCTGCCCCGGCCCGAAACTTTCGTTGCCCCGCATGACAAGCTTTCGCGACCCGCTTACCAGGAGGTTTCGCATCGTTTCCGTGTGCTCTCGACCGGTTGGTTTGAGTGGCGGCGATTGCCTGCATCCTGGTGGCTTCGTTATGGCTTCAAAAAATTCCGCCGCTCGCCTCACTGGCGCAGTTCGCGGACCCTCCTCCTCTCGCATCCGGGCTGTTTGCTCTCTTGCCACCGGCAGCCCGGCACCATCCTGGAAAGCATCATATACCAAATCAAAACGCAGCGGCTAACGGTCCTTGTGACTCATTGGTGGGAGTATTTTCGTCAGCAGAGGCTCGACGATCGGTTTATCGCTGTGCTTCATGAAACGGCTGACTATCTGGCAAAGCAACGCGAAATCAGGGTGATTTCGTTTGCGGACCTGATCCACGGCTCTGGTCCGCGCTTTTGAGCTCCCCGGACGAGCTTAACCATTGAAAATCCGTGATGAAAAATGTCAATGGTTAATCGCTTAACCGTGCTCTCCGCGCAAGGGCTATCCGTACTTTTTGGGAGTGACTTCCTCGAAAAAATTCCGTATAAGCTACGATAGACGAATTCAGTATAAACCTCATATACGGTCCAATTCATGCGCAGCAAGAAGTACACTGTGCGGAGCCTGACCCTCGGTCAGGACAAAAACAGTTCAACAGAGTTTAACCTGGAATTTGAAGGCAAACGCGCTTTCGTGATCTGGGATTCCTTCGCCCTGGGGGATTACCGGATCGAGGCGCGGATGGAAATTGATCCGATGCTGCTCCAGGAAGCCGGTGGCAAAGGTTCAGATTTCCTTTATTGCGGAGAGATTATCCTGCCCAAGCCGGAGAATAATTAGATCCGGCCGGCAGAGCGACAGTTCTCGGTTGAGGGAACAAGGACTAAATCACCGCGTGGGCATTCTGCCCTCACGCGGCGTTCCGAATATCGCTGAGATTCGTAATTCGACTCCCTAGCGCGCTTCCGTTGTTTTCAACCGCCGCAAAAGGAAGTATTCGTTAAATGGGAGATCGTCGGTGATGCGAGCGGCTGTTCCAGCGGCAAGGGTTTTTTCCACGGGGATCTCCTGAGACAGGACCTGCCCAAGATAATGTTCCGCGGTGGGCGACACGCTCCATTCCAGGAGATCGGCCCGGGCGCCCGGAGGTAATTGGGCTGCCAGGTCTGCAGCGTTGGCTGCTCGAAGCGGCTGCATCGAGGCCAGAATATGGATTCCCCAGTTTTCCACGGAGCGAAAACACCTTACGTTCGGGAATGATTCACTCACCGAGCGCAGGACGGCTTGAAAGGTGTTCTGGCTGCCTGTCGGGTACCACGCTTGCAGGACTCCGCCTGGCTTCAAGCGTCGTTTGCCGGCCTCATAAAATTCCTTTGAGTAGAGCAGGCTCGAGCCCGCTGCCTCGACGGGCGGAGGCGGGTCAATGACGATGATGTCGAACTGCTCTCGAGTCCGATTCAAAAAACGGCGGCCATCGTCAATGACTATCCGGCCCTGGCCGCTGGCGATCAACTGGGCCGCATTAGAATGGTAAAAGGCCATGGCATCTTTGACGCCCGGAACCAATTCGACTGCGGTTGTCTTCATGCCCCAGCTCAGCGCTGAACGGTAGCTGGTGCCCATTCCGAAGCAAATGATCAGAGCAGATTCGGGGCGGCCCTGGTGGAACGCCGCAGGCAGATGCACCATAAACTTGGTGATGGGCGTTAAAGCGGTCATGCCGATGCCGTTCACCAGGAGATGTTTCCTTTTTTCAACCTCGAACGAAACGACCGACGCCGCATAGTCGCGGCGCACCTCGAAACGTTGGGACGATCCCGCGAGATAATCCTCGAAACTCTGGGAAACAAACAATGCGAACGCGGCCAGGGCGCCCGTGACCAGCCTTAATCCAAGCCGTTCTTTTGAGACGGGCATTCTGTCCAAACTGATCGAAAGGACAAATAGCAGCAGCAGGAGCAGAATCATGGCCGCCCGCTCGTTTACCCGGGGCAACAAGGCGTATGAAGCAAAGAGCGGCCCGAGAATACAGCCCAGCACGTTGATGGCATAAGCCCGTCCGGCGCCCGCCGGGGCCCCACCGGTGAACTCGTCCACCAGCTTAGGTGTAACGTAGCCCAGGAGTGCGCAGAACGGCCAAATACTCAACAGCAGGAAGATCACGCTGCCGGTGTGCGGGTCCGGCCCCCAATCAGCCTGCACTAAATGGACATCATCTGCGATCACAGGTAACAGTCCGGCCGGGCAAAGGATCGCAAGCAAGGTTGCCGCGCGCCAATGCTTTCCTCTTTGCGAATGAAAGCGGTAAAGCGCGGAGCCCAGGAACGTCGCCAGCAAATAGCTCCCAACGACCAGGGCGAAGGAATAAACCTGCGTCTTCACGACGGGCGTGAAGGCGCGAATCCAAACCACCTCCAGCGCCAGAGACACGAAACCTGTGCCGAAAAGAACGATGGGAACCGCCCGCTCGCGCAGACCGTGGTCCAGCCGTCGTTTGAAAGGCGCGCCCGCGCAATGCTCGGTAGCAGCAGCGAGGTGGGCCGCAACCTGTTTGCGCCAACCCAAATGCGCGCTTATCGCAGCGATGGCGAAATTGCCGGCCGCCGTGATCCACAAGGTCCGCCTGAAACCCAGCAACTCGATCAGAACGAATGCTGTAAGCAGAATCCCGCACGTGGCGCCCAGCACGTTGGCGGCGTAAAGATAACTGAATGATTTGGTCTCTGCCGGATCCTGTTCTCGAACGTAGGCCATCATCAGAGGAAAGGTCGCTCCCATGCAAACACACCAGGGCAAAATCGCCACCGTTATCGCCACTGCGGAAAGCAGCAGATAACTGATCGAATTCATCTGTCCGGCGCTCAACAGCAGCCGAGCGCCAAGATCAAAGAGGATCGGCACGGCAAAGGCCCCCAACCCGATAAGCAGCTCCGCAAGGCCGTATATCATGATGGGCGACCTGGCCCCCGGGGACAGGAGTCTTTTCGCCGCCCGGCCGCCGAGCCAGGCCCCGAGCGAAAGCCCCAGCATAAATACTGAAATCACCACCGAGAGGACCGGCGTAACGATGCCAAAGGAAGCAAACGCCAGGCGGGTCCAGACGACTTGATACACCAGGCTGCAAAAGCCGGACGTAAAGAACAGCGCCAGCAGCAGCCGGCGATTGAGTGCCGGGTTCAGGCGAGATCGGACTGGGCGCATTCGGGCAACATTTAGCAGATGATCGGGGCAAGGGTCGAGAGATCCGATTAGTCAATACTGCCAGTTTCCGACACGCGCGTAAAGATGCTCTTACAAATGTACGAATTTGGTTGCGCTGAGCTTTAGAAGGCGGCAGGCTCGGGTGAAAGCGAGCAATCTTATGAAGCCACATCGAGGAACTCTAATTCTGGTATTCGGCATCCTGAGCATCGTGTTCTGTCAGCCGCTTGGCATCGCCGCCTGGATTATGGGCAGTGGGGACCTTAAGCAGATGGACGCAGGGGCAATGGATCCAAGCGGGCGATCCAATACAAACGCGGGGCGCATCTGCGGAATCGTCGGGACGATTCTGCTGATCGTATCGGTCCTGGCGATTATCCCGCTCGTCGCTTTGGGATTCCTTGGCGCGATACTTGGTGGCCAGCACTGAGACGTTGGCGCCAAGCGCCACAAGGGCGCGCTTGGACCTTTTGTGGCAGCCTGCGCCGTGTGAGGGCGCCCGGCTTACAGGAGTGGCACTAACGCTTCTGCTTATTATGGTTCCTTTGTTACCGGTCGGTTTAGTTCATGACTATGCAGTCGCGCTTTTGTAGTTTTGCTGTAGGGATGGCGGGTCTCGGCCTGTTGCTCGCGACGGGGTGCAAATCACCGGAGTCTGGATCGAATCACGCCGCTCAGGGTGTTTCGATTTCCGAATTCACCAACCGCCTGCGTGTCGAGATCAACGGCCGCCTCTTTACAGAGTACTTCTTCAAGGACGTTCCGCGCCCGTATTGTTACCCGATCATCGGCCCGGGCGGGACAGAGATGACCCGTAATTGGCCGATGAAAAATGTCCCGGGCGAAGAGCACGATCATCCACACCATCGCTCCCTCTGGTTTGGGCACGGCTTAATCAACGGTCAGGACTTCTGGTCGGAGGTGAAGGGCGCCGGCAAGACAGTTCATGAAAAATTTGTGAAAATTAAATCCGGCAGGGATGTCGGAATTATCAGATCAAGGAACAAATGGGTCAGCGCCGAGGGCGATGTCGTTTGTGCCGATGACCGAAGCTTGATCTTTCGTAACACGGATCGGCCCGATGAACAGATTTTGGATTTTGAGATCACGTTCCATGCGTCGAATGGAGACATTATATTTGGCGACACCAAAGAGGGCTCGATGGCGATAAGAGTGGCTGAGACAATGAAACTGGGTAGAAAGAAAGGACTGGGCCAGGCGGCGCAAACATCGCCCTCTGGCCACATTGTAACCAGCGCCGGAGATCGCGATGACAAGGCCTGGGGAAAGAGGGCCGAATGGTGCGACTATTCCGGACCGGTGGATGGGCAAGTGATCGGTATTGCAATCTTCGACCATCCCAAAAACCCGCGGCATCCCACATGGTGGCACGTGCGCGATTACGGACTTTTTGCCGCCAATCCATTCGGCAAACACGATTTCGAAAAGCTTTCCGACAATACAGCCGGGGACCTGGACGTTCCTGCCGGCAAGAACATTAGGTTCCGGTATCGGTTCTTCTTTCATAAGGGGGACTCGGTCGAAGGGGGGGTTGCAGAAAAGTACCGGGAATGGGTTGGTAAATGAGTGATGGAAGGGCCAGCGGCCAACCCCGTAGCGCAGATTTCCAATCTGCTGTGTCGCAGTGCTTCCAGCCTGCGAGCCGGACGCATGATTACACGGCTGTCTGGGCTTCGGACGGTCTGCCGATTGGAAATCGGCGATACAGCAGGTTGGAAACCTGCGCTACTCTTAGCGAACCCTCCGCCTATCGAAGTCCGGATTTGAAATTCACCCGCTCGCGCTACATTAGAGCGGCTCGGCCTTGAACCCGAAAAAAAACATGCATGACCCCTGGACCCCCACCGCGAGCCTGGCTTGATTCGACCGGCGGAGAACGAAAGGTCCTGGAGGACAATTGCGTCCTGGGGCGCTCGGCGGAGTGCCAGCTCGTCCTCAAGGATCCGCGGATTTCGCGGCGCCATGCGATGATTCATCGGCAGGGCGGGGAAGAATTCTGGCTGGTTGACCTTGGTAGCGCCAATGGCAGCCGGGTCAACGGGCGCCGGGTCGTTCAACCCTGCCGTTTGAATGATGGTGACGAAATCGAGTTGGGCGGAATTACGTTCAAATTCCGCCAACCGACGTTAAGCCCTGCGGCGCGTGGGGGGGACGATGCCACGGTAGCCACCCTGTTCGAGATCAAGACCTTCGATTGTTGGCTGCTGGTGGCGGACATGGTGGGCTCGACGCAGTTATTACAAAAAACCGATGAAGGGAAGGCCGCGAGCGTGACCGGTCAATGGCTGGCGCGGTGCAACCTCATTGTCGAGACTCACCGCGGGGCTATCAACAAGTATCTCGGGGACGGCTTTCTGGCGTATTGGTCGCAAAAAGCCGGCATGGAGCAAGAAGTTGCGGGTGCGCTTCAGGCATTCAAAAAGCTCAGAGAGGGATCAGACCCGCTCTTTCGTGTGGCTCTGCATTATGGGGTAACGGTGGCAGGCGGCGCGCCGTCGCGCGGGGAGGAAAGCCTTGCGGGCAAGGACGTAAACTTCGTGTTCCGCATGGAAGACCTGGCTTCCAATCTCGGGACCGGGCTGCTGCTAAGCCAGGCGGCAACGCAGCGGCTGGGCGAGCTTATTTCGGCGGAGCCGTGCGGAAACCATTCGCTGGCAGGGTTTGAGGGCTCTTTCCCGTTTTTTAGTTTTTAGGGATGCTTCAGACGGCGGCACGCGTGACGACCGTTGGAGGGTTTCGAAGATTTCCGCTTCTGTGCTGCGAGTTCCCTTGCTTTGAATCTGAGATAGCTTTTGGAGAGTGGCAGACCCCACCGTGCAGCAAACGTTACTGGATTGCCCAGAACTCCGGGAAAGTATTTGTCTTCGTCCTCTGTACCTTTTTTCAGGCGGCGAATCATTTCAGCTTCCGAGATCTTTCGTCTCATACACAGAAAATAGCTCAGGGTCCCCAACTTAATCAAGCTGGCCGTCGAATATTTCTCGAAAGCCTTTTTGGCACCGCTTCAGCGCATTCCCCGAGATTGAGAGGCGATCGTCTATCCCAGGCGTGCCTAGAATGTGAGAATAAAACGGAGCGGAGTGTGCGGTGGGTTCGCCCCAAATGAGTTTGATGTTCAGGCGGTCCGCCAGAGAGCCGAGGGCATAAACGAGTCCTTTCCCGACGCCAGAAATCCGCGGATCGAGGTTACCGACAATGGCAGGATGCACCGAAAGAAATTCCAGCAGAAGGTGATGGCAAAAGCTGCGGCGGCACTGGGCCAGGCCAATGATCGGAGAGCGTTTAAACCAGGAAGCTCGCACTAAAAGCAACACGGCAACTTCGGCAACCTCATTCTTGCGGACAATGCGCTGGAACTGAGAAATACTCGATGCGGTTGGAATTGAGCGGAGATAGTGGCGGTGCCGTTTGGTGGCAAGTCGGGCGAATTCAACGGTATCTCTAACGGCCGGATTGCGCATCGCCTTCGGAGGAACCCGCCAGTGACTAATTGAACGCAGGTCGCGGGACTTTCCGAATTCGAAATTGACACGGCGCGGCCGGCCTTCAACCAAGACCTGGAAATGCATAGACGAGACTGCGCAAAAGTGGGATCGCAGGCAAGCTTTGCAGGGCTCACTGCGATCTTAACTGAAAAAACTGGTTTCCGGTAACGGAAGGATAGATGCCTTGGAAATTGAATCCGGTCTGGGCGGTGTTGGTAACTGGGGTCCAAACTCCGCCCGGAGGGACAGTGAGGTCCGGAGTCGAGTACAATTTGTAGCCGAGGTAGTTTGCCGGCCAGAAGACCGTGACATGGCCAGTACCGTGCGCCATTGCCAGGGATGGTGGCGGGTTGGTGACGATGGGAACGGCGGCTTCGCTGCCGTCCAGTTCGAGGAGGAATTCGAGCAACTCGGTTTGTTGGGACGTGGTGAGCGTGCGGAAGGCGGAGTGGGGTGTGCCATCGGGGGCGTTGGTGGAACTGAACACGTCGGCGAGATTGGTCGCGGAGCCGTCGTGCAGATAGGGCGGGGTGGACCAGATCCCGCGCAAGGTTGGTGTGTCTATTCCGGCCAGGGGCGCGCCGAGGCGATTGCCGCTGCCTGGTTTAAGAGTGCCGACGTCGTGCAAGACGAGTTGGGAGCTGTCGGTGAAATCAGCTCCGCCATGGCAGTTGTAACATTGAAGATCAAGAAAATGTTGCCTTCCATTGGCGCCGGCAGTCGTCGGCGAGCCGTCGGATTGGCGATAGGGACTGGCAGGATAATTGGTGAGTGAACTTACGTAAGCGGCGAGCGCATCCAGGTCTGGGCTGATGCCGGCTTTTGGCGTGCCAAGCGACAGATAACGGGTGCCGAAAAAATAGTTGCTGTCGCTCATGAAGCCCGTTCCGCCGAAGGCGTTGCGAATGTCGCCCTCGAAATCCTGAATTTCATCGAAGTTGGCAGACCAATGGACGAAGCCGTGGCCCATGCCGCGCCGGCCTTGCATCGTGATTGTTTTGCGCAAACCCTCGCCGCGATCGGTAAAATCCCAGGTCCGCCCATCTTCATCGGCGTCCAGGTGGCAGCCGATGCAACTGATGTAACCCTCGGCGGACATGCGTGGGTCTGAGGCGTTGTAAAACATGCGCTTTCCCGCGAGCGCCTGGGCTGAGAGTTTTTCGGTGGTGACGACGCTGGTTTCGCCGAGTTTCGTCATGATGCTGGAGTTTCCCGAGGCCGGGCCGGTGACATCGAAAGCGCTGATGGTCCGCGCCAGGAAATTCATCACATAAAGGCGAGTGCCGGCGGGATTGAGGCAAACGCCCTGCGGGGCTCCAGTAGATGTAACCGAGGAAATGCTTGTGCCCGTACTGGTGTCAAAAACGCGCACCTCCTCGTTGCCTTGATAGGGCACGTAGGCGAGGTCGCCCAGCGGCGAAAAGCGAAGCGAGCCGGCCAGCGAATGAATCGCGACGTCAATGCGGGCTGCTAGGTTTTCGGTGTTTGTCACCAGATCGAGCTGGGAAAGAATCGAACGGGTGCTGTTGTTGGGGGTCAGCGGCAGGCCGTTGCGGAAGACGCCGCGTCCAATATTGTCTTTTTTGGAAGGCACCCAGGCAGCGCGGCCATCGGGCCGGATCGCGATGTGCAGCAGGTAATTAGGAACGCCGCTACCGGAGTTTTCGAAATCGGGGGTGGTATCGAACGCGAGCGGGAACGTTCGCGCCAGTGTCATGGTGGAGGGAGCGACTTCCCAAATTTCACCTTGCGTATCCGGCGAGATGAAGCGAGTGAGAAACAGCCGGGAGCCATCGCCGCTGATGGCGAGCGAACTGGGTCTGGAGGGCAGGGGACAGCTCGCGGTGACGCTGAGGAATCCGGGGTCCACTTTCAAAACCGCCGCGGCGCCGCGCAGAGCAACAAGCGCTGAAGAACCATCAGGCGCAAATACAATGGCCGTAGGTGCCTGCCCGTATCCGAGATTTGCCTTCGTGATCAGCGCACCGGAGAGTGGGTTAAGGCTCCAGATCTCGTTCGAGTCTTCACAAACGATCAACAACTGAGTGGCGGTCGGACTCAGGGCGATGCCATGTGGCCTTTTGCCTACGGCAATTTCGAGATCTTTCGCGAAGGTGTTTGCGTCTATGCGGCTTACGGTGTCGCTGTCCGGGTTCACGCACCAGACTTTGTTGCGGTTCGGATCATAAACGATTGGTGAAGAGGCGGCGGGCGAGGGCGAACTGAGCGCGTAATGCGGGATCATCAGAATTCGCGGGCCGGAATTGGTTGAATGCCCATCGTCCACGCGGACGGTTGCGGAGTAACGGCCTGGGGAGCTGTAGGCGTAGGCGACGGCACTGGCATTGGTATAAACCCCGGCCGAGCCATCGCCAAAATTGAATAAGTAATGAAGGACGTCGCCGTCTGAATCAGACGCGACTGCGCTAAAGGTGACCTGCTGGCCGATGAGGGGGGCATTGGTGCTGACGGTGAAGGATTGAATGACGGCGGGCGCATTGGTTGGGACCGCCAGGGCGGCGATCTCGTTGGTGGCAAGGGCCCGATTATAAATACGCACGTCATCGAAGTAGCCTTTCAAGCAATATTGCGGCCCGAGCATGGCGCCGAGGTACACAGCGGCATTCTGGGCAAAATCGGTGCGGATTTTTCCCGAACCGGCGGGTACGCCTGCATAATAAAGCGTTGCCGCGCCGGCTGCGCGGTCCACGACCGCGGCGATATGGTTCCAGGAGTCCAGCACGACCGTGTTTGTGGGTGTCAGGGTGGAGGAGCTGTTGGTTCCATTGCCGGTCTCCAGGACGATCTTGCGATCAGCGGTAAGGTAGGAGTTCACAAAAAATCGGAACCCATTGGCGCTGCTGCCGCCGACCGAGTTGGCCAGGAGCGTCTGGATGTTGGTTGTGCCCGAAGGAATGTAAGCCCAGAGAGCGATGGTGAATTGATTTGAAAGGGACAACAGGCCCGGGGTGGCGTAAGTTGTCGCGCCCGTAAGCGAGAGTGAATAGTTTCCTTCGACGTGGTTCGTCGAGTAGGTTGCGCCGTTCGCCAGCGTCGAGGTGTGGCCGTTTCCCGAAACATCCGCGCCGCTGTTTTCGAATGTCCACTCCGCCAGGAGATTGGTGATGGTCGTGATTATCGTAGCGCCGGTGGTAAAACGCATTGAGAAAGGCTGGGCCAGCCCGTTTCCGGCCACGTCGCGAATGCCCCCAACCGGGAGAATGACTTCGTATGTAGTATTGTTCAGCAGTGGTTGCGCGGGCGCGAAATTGATCATGCCGAGTTGTGTCGAGTAGGTGCCCGGGATGGCGTTGCTGCCCAGGGGGCGCACGATCCAGGTATTCGTGTTGAGCGAGAGCACGTCAATGTGATCGCTCATGACGAAACCGATGCGCGAGCTAACGGCTTGGCTGGTCGAGCCATCCGGCGGGTTGGCGTACTGGACCACCGGCCCGCTGGTGTCAGGCGCCTGCTGGAGCGGCACCAGCGCGCAGAGATTCGCGCCCTCATTTCCGCCGGTGATGCCCATGTTACCGATCAGTTGCACGACGTCGGCAGCGGCGGGAAGGGTCCAGTTGTGAAGCACGGTGAGATTCGTAGCATTGAATACCACGATGTTTGCGGCGCCCGGCGCGCAATAGCCGATGCCATCCTTGAGCATGACATAGCGCGGATTGCCTGAGATCGGCAAGAAGCCAACCTGCCTGATATTAACTGGATCCGAAAAATCATAAACGCGGATGCCCTTGAGAGTTTCGCATTGATAAACGCGCGACCCGTGGACCATCGAAGTATAGACCGGGTTGCCGGTCACCAGCGAGCCGAGGAGTTTTGGATTGGCAGGATCGCTGATGTCGAAGGTCGCGACGCCGGCGGCTTGTGAAGCCGAGCAGACGAGCAGGTTGCCGATGGCATGGGAGGAGCCGACCGCAAATGGAATAGCGCTGCCCAGGTCATAGATCGCCAGTGCGGTCCCATTGCCATTGGAAATGTCGGCGATCTCCATCAGGTTCGCGCCGGTCCCATAACCGTTGCGCGGGCGAAACACGTAAGGGGCCTGGCACATGTACCAAACGGGATTGACCGTGCCGCTGTAAGTATTGACGATGATCATGTTCTCAACGTCCCAGATATGAAAGCTGGTGTTTTGAAAGCCATCAATCATGCGGCTGCCATAAAAGGCGATCATGTGGGGCTTGTTCCCACCGGCGCTGGCCTGGGCCAGGAGCCTGGGTGCGCGGGGGCTGGAGAAATCGTACCAGCTATCGCGACCTGGAAGGGTGTCATCGAGCGAGTGGGCGGATTCGATGATCAGGTAGCCGTGCTGGAAATCGGACATGGTCGGCTGCTTGCCGACAATGGTGTAGGCAAAGGTGTAAACGGCAGTGCCGACTTCCGAAGGGAGCCAGGTGACCTGGTTGAGGCCCGGGCCGGGGGAGCAGAAGGCGGAGGGCGCGGAGAGGAGCAGGAGGCAAAGCGAGGCCAGAGCTGACCACAGACCACGGACCACAGACCACAGACCACTGACCATCGACCACAAACCCGGACGCAGTCGAAAAGACATCATAGGGCCAGGCTCACGCCGTCATTTATCCCACAGATAAAGAGGAAGGTCAAAGCAAATAGCCGTGGTCTGATGTATAAAGCCTTTTGGCCTTGTTCCAATTGCCGCGCCTCCCTAGTCTGCCATTGGATGAGTCAGGAACAGAATAGAGGTGAGCAGGGGAGGTATGAGACCGGCACAAAAGGCGGACATGATGGCGGGGGCGCCGCAGGCCAACCCGCTTCCAAGCCACCCAGGCCATTGGCGATGATAATGGAGGTCTTCGGGCTGAGCCGCACGGTGACGATCATGGCAGTTCTGTTTGTGGCGATTGTGGTGACCGCAGCGATCTTTTTCTTTGTGCTTTCGGCTCCGCCGACCACGATTACGATCACGAGCGGGCCGGAAGGGAGCGGGTTTCATACGAATGGGCTGAGGTATGCGGCCATTCTTGCAAGGTACGGCATCCAGGCGCGGGTTCTGACTTCACATGGGTCGCTGGAGAATATAGAGCGGCTCCTGGTGCCGAAGAAAAAAGAGCGACCAAGTGGAGGACAAAGTGAGACAGAGTGGGCAGATATAGGGTTGGTGCAGAGCGGCGTGAAACATGAGGGGATGGAGAAGTTGGTGTCGCTGGGGAGCGTAGCGTCGCAACCGCTGATGGTTTTTTACCGGGGCACGCCGATCGAGGTGCTGTCGGAATTGGCCGGCAAGCGGCTGGCGGTAGGCGCTCCGGGAAGTGGCACACGGGCATTGGCGCTGACGCTGCTGGCCACGAATGGAATAGATACAAGACCACGAGACCACAAGACCACTGACCACAAGACCGCCGACCACAGGACCACGGACCACAGGACGCCAGAACAACAGGACAAAAAGACCACGAACTACGAGGGAGCGCCGGGTGAGGGCACCCGGCCTACAGCTACTACGGATGACAAGACCATGACGGACCACGGCGGCACTGAGCCGGTGGCAAGAGCCTCGAACCTCGCCCCTGGCCCCTCGACGCTCCTGGACTGGGAGCCGCGCGAGTCGTATAAGGCGCTGCTGGCGGGCAAGATAGACGCCGCATTTTTGATGGGCGAGGACGCATCGGGGGCGATGATGCGCGAATTGCTGCGCGCGCCGGACATCCATTTGTTCAGCTTTAAACAGGCCGCAGCATATACCCGGCGTTTCAGCGAGCTAAGCGTGCTCGATTTGCCTGAGGGCTCGATAGATCTTGGCAAAGACATTCCACCACAAACGATCCATCTGATCGGGCCTACGGTGGAGCTGGCAGCGCGGCCGACGCTTCATCCTGTGCTGTCGGACCTGATGCTGGAAGCGGCCAAGGAAGTGCACGGGCGAGCCACTCTGTTGCAGAACAGGAACCAGTTTCCAGCGGCCATCGAGCATGACCTGCCGATCAGCGCTGATGCGGCGCGTTGGTACAAGTCGGGCCGGAGCTTCTTCTATCGGTATTTGCCGTTTTGGCTGGCGAGCGTGGTCAGGCGCGTGGTGGTGGTTTTTGTGCCTGCAATTGTCGTCATGGTCCCAATTTTGCGGAGCTTGCCGCGGCTTTATCAGTGGCGGATTCGCTCAAGGCTTTATCCGTGGTATCGGGCGCTGCTGGCGGTCGAGGGGGAATTGTTTAGGGAAGAGCGGCGAGGAACGAGGGACGAGGGAGGGGAAGTTCAAGGTTCAAAGTTCAAAGTTCAAAGTTTAAGGCCGGAAGACCGAAGTCCGAAGTCGGGAGAGGGAGTCCACAGTCCACAGTCCACGGTCCACGGTGCGGCGCGGGAGAGATTGTTGGGGCGGTTGGATGAGATTGAGAGCGGGGTAAATCGGATAAAGATCCCGGCTTCCTTTGCGGACCAGTTTTATGGGTTGAGGGAACATATTGATTTCGTCCGTGAGTTGGTCGAGGAGAGGACATCCCCAAAATCTTAATCTTAATCTTTTGGATTGCCTATGCCACGTGAACGAGCGCCAGGCAAAAAACTCATCGGTGCGTGGATCTCAGCCGAGCTGGATAGCGCCATAACTCTTTGGCTCGCCCATCATCCTCAGGCCACCCTCACAGACTTTATTATCGCGGCCGCAAGCGAAAAACTCGACCGTGCCGGCATCACCATTCACCGTCCCGATCCTCCTCAAAACCCTTCGTCCGCCTCTGCCGCCAACCCAGGCGCCTCCTAACCTTTCTAGTCGCGCAGGTTCCAATAGTGGCGTCGGGCTTCTTTCGAGCATCCCATCCGCAAGAAGGGTCCGTTATCGTTAAAGCTAACGTCCGAATTGCATCCTCTGTTGAATTTGTGGCAGAATCCGTCCTCCGCACTCCACACCTCCGCAATCCCGCAACTGGACGTTCCTTCACGCTCTACACACTCCTCACCCCTCCTTGACGGGTCGTTTTTGGGTCGGAGAAAGTACGGAGGTTAAGTCCCGTAAAGCTTGGCATTGCTCCAAGGGGCCGGTTTTTGATACAAACTGCCGATAACAGCGCGGAATACGTGCCGCAACAAAGTAGTTAACAAACAAACATCAGTAGAAAAAATGAAAATAAACACAAAAACTCAAACGGGCCGCAATCGCAAGATGACGGCTTTCACCCTGATCGAAATGATCGGCGTGCTGGCGGTTATCGCCATCCTCGCCGCCTTGCTGATCCCCAAGGT
>PSRM01000229.1 GCA_003176045.1 Verrucomicrobiota bacterium
GAAACGATAGAGATGAGTGCAAAATTGTTCGTTGGAAACCTTAGTTTCAGCGTTACGGAAAACGACCTGCAGGATGCCTTTGCGGCGCACGGCACGGTCATCGAGGCAAATCTTATGATGGATCGGGCGACCGGTCGCCCACGGGGGTTTGCTTTCGTCACCATGGGTTCACCCGAGGAGGCTCAGAAGGCCATTGATGCGATGAACGGCAAAGAGCTGGCTGGCCGGCCTTTGACCGTCAATATTGCCAGACCGCGTGAGGAGCGTCCCGGCGGCGGTGGCGGTGGAGGGCGGCGCGAGTTCCATGGGGGCGGACGGCGCGATCGGTATTAGTTCCCCTTTCCTCAATGCACAGAGGCCCGGTATCTGCCGGGCCTCTTTTTTTGCGGAGGCGCGGACGGCCTCGTCCGCGCGGCTGTTCTTAATCTTTCTCTTAATCGTAATCTTAATTCACCTGTATTGAGTGGAAGATTAAGAGAATGATTAAGATTAAGAATTTGACACACGCAGACGAGGCCGTCCGCCGCTCCTGTACAAAAAAAGGCGGCCCCACTCAGGGCCGCCCGAACCTAACTAACCACCATTACAAGGAACGCGAACAATTTAGCTTACCCGCGGATTGTCGCTATGGGGTGAAACCCTACGCTCGTTGGTTAAATCGTTAAAACGTTAAAACGTTAAAACGGGGGGGCGTTTGAAATATTGGCAAGGCCCGGAGGTCGCTCTCCGTGCTCGACCCTCGACCCACGACCCTCTAACCTCGCGCGCGATGAAACTTGCTTTGTTTGGCGTTTCCGGCATTAAGCCCGGCAAACACAATCTCAAAGACCCTCGACTGGATGAGGCAGACAAGCTGGTGGCCGCGGACAAAAAGGTCCACGCCCAGGTGGATGTCATCGCCGAGGACCGTCTGATTGATGCCGACGCAATCCTCGCGACGCCAGAGACAAAGGCGGATTTGATTCTGAAGGACCTAGAATTTGTTGAGACGCGGCTCGGGCGCGAGCCGCAAGAGGCCGAGAAAAAGGTCCTTGAGAAAATCAGGGGCCTTCTTGAAGGCGAGCAATTTTTGTTCAATTCGGGCCTGGCGCCGGAGGATCTTCAGGCTGTCGTTGCGCATAGCTTTTACACTAATAAGCCGGTCACGGTTGCTACGCCCGAAGAGCTGAATAATCCTGATGCTCTGTTGCTGCGGGCGTTCCGGGAGTCGGGTTATATTTGTTTCCTTACTGTCGGGGGAAAAGAAAACCGCGCCTGGCCCATCCGCAACGGCACAACCGCATGGGAAGCGGCGGGCACGGTGCACACGGACATTCAAAAGGGTTTCATCCGGGCGGAGGTGATTAGCTTTGCGGATTTCCACGAGTTGGGTGGGGAGACGCAGGCGAAGAGGGCGAACAAGCTTAGACTGGAGCTGAAAAATTACGCGGTACAGGATTATGATTTGATACACTTTCGGTTTAATAAGTAGGAGCTGGAGCCAAATCCGAAGACCGAAACCCGAAGCCCGAAGTTCGAAATCCGAATTATCGAGAGGTCGGTCACGAAGGGTCTGGAATATGCGAACCAGAACTCAAAGCGTTTTCCCTGCACACCTTGGCATAAATCTCCCCCAGCGGTTTCATTTTTCTCGGAAGCGCTTCATGATCGAAATCCACGGCCACCAGGCCAAACTTTTTGGTATATCCAAACTGCCACTCGAAATTGTCGAGCAGAGACCAGTAGTAAAAGCCGCGCACGTCCACTCCACCGCTGATCGCCCGATGAAGAGCGGAAAGGTTTTCTTTCAGATCTCGCTCGCGAAAGACCTCATCAGTTGAAGCCGAGCCATGCTCGGTCAGATAAATCGGGAGGTCGCATTGGGCTTGCAAACTCTTCAATGCAAGCTCCAAACCGTCCGGGTGTCGCTCCAGCATGTCGTCGCAATGCACGCCCAACTTTGCCAAATGGTCGCAGGTGAATCCGTACGCCGGCACTAGCGGCTCGAAGTTCCTGAATCGAATACGGCCGTAGTAGTTAATGCCCAGAAATGTTGAGGTTGTTTTTTCGCCTCCAAGAAAGTTCTCCATGACCAAGGTGTTTAGATGGGAGTGCGTGAAGGCGGCCAAAAGCACATCCCATGGGAGATGCGATTGATACGCCTCGTAAAACGTCCAATTCTTGGAAAAGCCAACTTCCACTGCACCGAAACTGCTTCCTATCTCTCGCAACATCCCGCAAACCCGGTGATGAGCGCGGCCCATGTTCCGGATGATTCTGCGATATGCAAGCAACCGTCCCTTGCGCCGCGGCGGGAAATGCCCGATCAGATAGCCGCAACTGGCATAGGTATCCGGCTCGTTAAACGTGTTCCATATTCGGACTTTGTCCCGCAAGGCCCGGGCCAGCTTTCCTGCATAATCCACGAAAGCCGCGATCGTGGAATCCGCCAGCCAGCCACCGGAGGAGTAAATCCACGAGGGATTTGAGAAGTGGTGCAGCACGACCATGGGTTCGATCCCGGCAGCCCGCAGACGGTCTAGTTGATCCACATAACGCGCCATTTCCTTTTCATCGAGTGGCGCATAAGCGGCGGACTGCAGCCGCGACCATTCGATGCCCACGCGGTAGCTGTTGACTCCCAACTTGCGCATCCACTCGATGTCCTCTTCGTAGCGATGATAGCTATCGCAAGCGGGGTGGCACGTTCGGCCATCCAGGGCCACGAAATCAGTCCATTCGTTGTAGATGTGGCCTTCGATCTGCGTGGGTGCCGTCGCTGTTCCCCACAAGAAGCCATCGGGAAACTTCAGCATCTGGCCATTATGGGCAGGGTGCGACATTCGGGGGGAGTGTGTACACGTTTGGCCGGGGCAAAGGCAATGAAAGATTCAAATGCCGATCGAACGCTGGTTCCGCGAGATGCAGGAATCAGCCAGATTCACTTTTCAACCGATGGCTAACGGAGCGAAACGAAAGCGGCGGAATGCGCCGCACCAAACGCTTCGCGACTTCATAAGCGCGTCCTGCAGCGCGAAGCGTTTGGAGTGCGCGGCATTCCCGCGCTTTCGTTTGCGATGCGCCCTCAAATCAACGGTGCCAAGCTCCTTGGCAATCTGCCTTATTTGTCCTTGATTTCACCTCGCCCCCGACTTCTGCTCCCGCCACCTTTTGAAGTGATGTGATCCTTCTTCGGCGCGGGTGACCGCCTCCTCGATCGTATTCATCAGGATTGAATCTGCGCGGCCAAGCCACGCCCGAAATCTGGCGTTGTTGATTCTCTCAGGCAGCTCGCTGAGTCGGTCCAGGTTAAAGCGATCGTCCATGACCGCCCATCCGAGGCGCGTGGCATCCAGAGCGTTGAGGCGCTGCTCGACGTGGTTCTCGACTGGCACGAGGAAGAGCGGTTTGCCCATGAATGCTGCTTCACACAGCGATTCAAAACCGGCAGTGCAGGCGATCTGTTTGCACTCGGCCATCATGCGCAGGAATTTGTCTCCATCCAGACGGTGGAACGTGAGTGTGTTGTCGAGTTTCCACTCAGCAGGGGCGCCGGGTTTGTCGTAAAAGCAGTGGATAGCCGTTTGCGGGTTTCGCATATGCCACGCGATGATTTGTTCCGCGTATCCGTGATTAAGCAAATACACCAGGACGAATTTGCCATCGGGATTGGGGTGCATTTCGAAGATCTGTTTGCGCAGGAGCGGCGGGCACACCTTGATGTTTTTCCGGGGCAAATCCTGCGCCTCATAAAATGAAAGCGCCAGGCGCGTGGAGGCCGCGCCCACCAGTTTCACATACCATTTCATTCCAAGCTGCTGCAGGCGCAGGCCCGGCGCGCGCACGAACTGGGGATGCCCGAGCATGAACTGGTGGCCGAAGACTATCACCGGAGGGCGTCTCCGGTTTGTGAGAGCATAGATTCCGGTCAGGGCTTCGAAAAAGTTCAGGATCACGTCGGGCTGACTTTCCCGAACAATGGCTTTGAGCCGGCGCAAGCCGCGCCAAAACTTTGGCAATCGCCGGACGAGCGAAGCCACCGTGGCGGGCAGCGCCACTTTGCGATTATTCCTGAACGTGAAATTGATCGTGGGAATTTCTTCGATCGGCATCTGCATTGCCGATGTGAAGAACGGGGGCGCCGTCCGATTCGGCGCCACGCCCAGCACCACGCTCACGATCCGGTGCCCCGCCCTCTCGACCATCTCCTTCACGGCGATCGCTTGTGTCATGTGACCCCGGCCCTCGCCCTGGATGCACAACATTATTTTCATGGTATTTAATCAGGCCGAATTTTCCGTCGAAGTCTTCCACCAGCGCCGTGCAATTCTCGATCCAATCGCCGCAATTCATATAAACCATATCCCCAATTTGCCGGATCTCGGGCCGATGGATATGCCCGCAAATGATGCCAGCCATCCCGTTCTTCCGCGCAAACTGAACCATGGCTTCTTCGTAATCAGTTACGTATTTGACAGCGCCTTTTGCTTTTTGTTTAACATAAGATGCGAATGACCAGTAACCAAAACCCAACATTCTGCGAATCCGATTGATCCATACGTTTAGATCGAGGATGCGATCATAAAGCGCTGACCCGAGGCGCTCAAGCACCCGATTGAACTGGGTCAGGCCGTCGAACTGATGCCCGTGGATGACGAGATAGCGTTTCCCATCCGCCGCAAAGTGGATCGCTCGTTCCACAAGCCGCACGCTGCCAAAGTTGATGCCGACGAATTTCTCCAGGAATTCATCGTGATTGCCCGGGATGAAAATTACTTTGGTATGTTTGCGGTTTTTGCGGAGCAGTTTCTGAATGAGCACATTGTATTCGTCGGCCCAATACCATTTCCGCCGCAATTGCCATCCATCGAGCAGGTCCCCAACAATATAGAGGTAATCGCACTCGGTTTCGCGCAGAAATTCGAGCAGCTTGTGGACCTGGGAATGTTTGGTTCCCAAATGCACATCTGAAATCCATACGGCGCGGTAGTGCATGGTTTTTTGGGCGGCAGACGAGGTTGACCAGGCTCTGGTGCAAAATCCGAATTCCGAAGTCCGAAATCCGAAAATTGCACAGAGGATCGTTCGCCTCGGCTGCCACAGTTTCTCAGTTTATAAAACCGTCCTCCAATTCTGGCGGCCCTGCAATGAAAAACCCCGTGGACAGGGCATTGTTTTCAATTTGCCTCGGATCTGTAACCGAATTGTCACAAAGTCCCGGGACGGAGGCGGGCATTCTTGTCAGCAGCAAGCCCCAAAGTCACGAGGGGCTTGGTGTTTTCCGAAGCGGTGGACAGCCGGACATTGCTGGGGACAGGAATGTCCGCGCTCCGTCAAAAATCGGTTTCCAACCCGCCCCGCCTGAGGCACCTTACGGGCGTGATATTCGGCAAGAGAAAAGCCACGGTGCTAATGAGATTTCCGGCCATTTGCCGCGTTGGGGCCATCCTGGGTTTGTTCGTGCTTTGCTGCCCTGCCGTCCATGCCGCCCACACCCAGGTCCGCCTGCTCCTGGCATCCGAAGCCGCCAAGCCCGGAGACACCGTCCTGGCCGCAGTGGACCTAAAGATGGACCCTGAATGGCACACGTATTGGAAGAACCCAGGCGCTTCTGGCATGTCGACGAAAATCGAGTGGCAACTTCCCAAGGGAGTCACGGCGGGCCAAATCCAATGGCCCGTACCGGAAAAACTGACCGAGAAGGTCACGGGAGAAGATTTCACCACTTACATCTACACGAACGAGACAATGCTGGTCGTTCCTTTGACCCTGGCTCCTGATCTGCCCGCCGGCCCGCTTGAAATCAAAGCCAAAGTCTCATGGCTGGAGTGCAAACTCGAGTGCATCAAGGCTGACGGCGAAGTGAAAGCCACCCTGACCGTTGGACAGGAAACCCGGCCTTCCGTGGCGGCGAGTCTGATCAAAGAGTGGCAAAAGAAGCTGCCACAAACCACCGGCGCCCCAACCGCTCGCGCCTGGTGGGAAAAGGCGGCATCAGGCGACACTCGGCCACTCATCATCGAATGGACTCCCAATCAAGCGGGTGCTTTCGATGTGAAGTTAACCATCCTGCCCGGCCCTCCCAAGGACGCCTCTGCCGCGAGTGTCGTCATTAATCAGGGGGCCATTGCCGATTTCTATCCTGATCCCGTTCCCGAAGCTCCGCCATCCCTGGCACTCGGGACAGACCTTTCATCCCCGAGTGTCGGATCAGGTGCCGACCCTTATGAAGTGCAGGGGGCAACCGAAAGTCTTTCATCGCCTTCAGGCAAAGTCGTCCTTCGCAAGCAGGTCAAAAAGTATTCCGGTGAGTGGCCAAGAGAGGTTACGGGCGTTCTCATCGAACGAACGGCTAATCAAAGTGCAAGTGCGGGCTCTGAGCCCCTCTGGAAAATGCTGCTCTTTGCCTTCATCGGCGGCCTGATCCTCAATGTCATGCCGTGTGTGCTGCCTGTGATCGCTTTGAAGATTCTTGGGTTCGTGAACCAGTCCAAGGAACATCCGGGCAGGGTAAGAGTGTTGGGCTTGGTTTATGTCTTGGGGGTTCTGGTTTCATTCCTCATTTTGGGTGCGATTGTCATTGGCTTGAGGGCAGCCGGGAGCAGCGTTGGGCTCGGGTTTCAGCTTGCAAATCCCTACTTTGTTGTCGCCATGTCTTGCCTCACAACTCTTATCGCTCTGAATCTCTTTGGGGTATTTGAGGTAGGGGTCGGGGGCCGTGCCGTCGGTGCCGCTGCGGAACTATCATCGAGACACGGAACCGCAGGCGCGTTTTTCAACGGTTTTTTTGCAACTGTGCTCGCGACATCCTGTTCCGCCCCGATCCTGGCCCAAGCCATCGGATTTGCGTTCGACAAGGATCCGGCGATTATTCTGCTGATCATGGCGACGGTGGGGATCGGTTTGGCAGCGCCTTACCTGGTGCTAAGCTGGCAACCATCCTGGCTGAGGTTTCTGCCTAAACCTGGGCTCTGGATGGACAAGTTCAAAGTTGCCATGGGTTTTCCGATGCTCGGATGGGCGCTCTGGTTGTGTAGTCTCCTCGTCATACACTATGGAGAGCGGTGGTGGTGGATGACGATTTTCCTTGTGTTTATAGGTGTTGCAGCGTGGATTTACGGAGAGTTCGTTCAACGTGGTCAAAAGCTGCGATGGCTGGGGTGGTTGGTCTCTGCGCTAGTTTTGGCTATCGGCTATGTTTACGCGATCGATCGCGGGTTGCAGCCTGGCCAACCACTTGTTCAATCTTCTTTGGCGGCGGAACGCCCTTCCGAATCCCCGAAGGGTATCACGTGGCAGGACTGGAGCAGCGAAGCCGTGGCGGCCGCCCGCGCTGACGGACATCCTGTGGTGGTGGACTTTACGGCGAAGTGGTGCCTGACATGCAATACCGTCATAAAGCCTACTTTCGAAAATGACGCCGTGCAGAAAAAAATGAAAGATTTGGGTGTGGTTGCTTTGCTGGCTAATTACACTCTCCAACCGCCCGCCATCACCGCCGAACTAAGGAGGTACGGGAGAGCCGCCGTTCCTTTCGTGCTCGTGTATCCTCGCGACACGAACGCGCCGCCAATGGCTTTTGATTGGATTAGCCCTTCCACCATCTCGAACGCCCTCGACAAAGCCGCCCAAAACTGACACGAATTGCACGAATTTTCACGAATTCGTGTTAATTCGTGCAATTCGTGTCTTTGTCTCTTGGCCGGTTGCCAAGCGTTGCTTCCCATGCTTTCTTATGAACAGAAAACGTTGGTTTCAAGTCAAAACATTTATGAAACGAGCAATAGCATTTTTATCATTGATCTCTTTCGCTGTTTCCGTCTTTGCCGCCGCGGAGGTCGGCAAACCGGCGCCGGATTTCACGGCCACCGATATCAACGGCAAAACCATCAAACTCAGCGATTACAAAGGGAAGATCGTGGTGCTGGAATCCTATAACCTCGATTGCCCCTTTTGCCATAACCAGTACCGCTCCGGAGCCGTCCAGGAACTGCAAAAAGAACTCGCCGCAAAAGGCGTGGTTTGGCTGCTCGTGGATTCGGTTGGAAAGAACTTCCCCAGCTACCGCACGCCTGAGGCCGCCCGCAAAGAATGGGCCGCACAAAAAATGAATGCCACAGCCTGGATTGACGACCATACCGGAGCCGTGGGCAAAAAATACGGGATGCGCACCACGCCGCATGTCTTTGTAGTAGATGCCAATGGCACCCTTGCCTACGAAGGCGCGATGGATAACCAGCCCTCTACCGAAGGCGACCCGCGCAAAGCCCGTAATTACGTCCGCGAAACCGTGCAGAAGCTGATGGCGGGCGAAAAGGTGGAAGTGACTCAGACAAGGCCTTACGGGTGCGGGGTGAAATACGGGAGTTGAGAACCTTGCTTCAACTTAGTCGCAAACTTAATCGCAAACTTAGTCGAGGTTTTTGGATTCGACTAAGTTTGCGATTAAGTTGGCGACTAAGTTCTGATTCAGGCCCACTTCATTCCCTTCGTTAGCTTCTGTAGAAACCTCCGCGCGGACAAGGCTGTCCGCGCCCCTTAATGCTTGCCATCCGTAAGAATTCATGGAAGGGTCTGCGCATGGTTACGAGTGCCCTCGCACCGGAAACAGAACGGATTCTCGAAGAGTGCGCAAACGCGTGCAAATCGTTTCTGGCTTGGGAACGGCAAACCATACTCGTCGGCAATCCGACCAGTGAGGAGAAGGAGGCGCATCGCAGAAATCTGACCTGGCTGCTTCGCATAACCAGACTTTTCCACTCAGTGGCAAAGGACCCGGACTATCCGGACAAGTCCGCAGTCAAGTGGCTGGAAATGTGGCTTTGGCAGCTGGAGCAATCCTGGAAAACTATCTATGAGCCAGTTGAAGAACAGGAGTTTAAGCGGGTAATGGCAACCTTCGCCGAAGATGAATCCCGAACTCCTGCGGCTCATTGAGGCCTTCGACGCGCTCAGGCACCCTACGCATCCAGAAGAACACACCCGGAGGCTGGCTTCCTATCAAAGCCTGCTGAGTGAGGCGCTCGAAAAACGGCCCAACCTCAGCCGGGAATCGCTGGAAGGGGTGGTTAGACTCGCACACCGGCAATGGCTTGACGCACAGGATAAACTTCTGCGCAGACGCTTGACTACATAGCAATGAAATTTGCCCTTCGAAGTTTCACTCTCTGTCTGCTATACGCTGTTTCTTTCTCAGCTCTTGCCTCTCCTCCACCCAACCAGCCTCCCCTCAACGTCCTCTTCATCGCCATAGATGATCTGAACGTCTCGCTCAGTTGTTATCATCACCCCTTGGTCAAGTCTCCAAACCTCGACCGCCTCGCCGCCCGCGGCATTCGCTTCGATCGCGCGTATTGCCAATACCCGCTCTGCAACCCGAGCCGGTCCTGTCTGCTCAGTGGCCTGCGGCCGGACACCAGCGGCATTTATGAGAATGGCAAGCCCATCCGTAAGGTTTTCCCGGACATCGTCACCCTGCCCCAGCTTTTCAAAAATAACGGCTATTTTTCGGCTCGCGTCGGAAAGATTTTCCATTACGGAGTGCCCGACCAGATCGGTACGAGTGGCCTGGATGACCCGCCTTCATGGAACGAATTCGTGAATCCCCGTGGCCGCGATAAGGATGACGAAGCCGACATTATTAATTTCACTCCTGAACGTCGCAATATCGGCGCGGCTTTAACCTGGATGGTCGCAAAGGGGACCGACGCCGAGCAGACGGACGGCAAAGTCGCCGCCGAAGCCATTCGATTGCTCGAAACCCACAAAGACAAGCCTTTCTTTCTGGCAGTGGGCTTTTACCGCCCGCACGTGCCTGACATCGCCACAAAATCCTGGTTCGACATGTATCCGCTCGAGAAAGTCACGCTCCCGAAAGAACCACCCGAGCACATCGCGAACATTCCGTCCCCCGCGCTCACTTGCAAGCCTCTGAACTACGGCGTGGAAGAAGAGAAGCTGCGGATTTTCAAGCGCGCTTACTTCGCCAGCATTAGCTTTGTAGATTCACAAGTTGGAAGGGTGTTGGATGCGCTGGAACGGCTCGGGCTTGCCGACAATACCATCGTCGTCGCCTGGGGGGACCATGGCTGGAGTCTCGGCGAGCATGGCCAATGGCAGAAACAACTGCTTTTCGAGGAGGTCGCGCGCGTGCCTTTCATCATCGCCTTGCCGAAAGCAAAGACAAAGGGCGTCTGCGTGCGCACCGTGGAATTGGTGGACATCTATCCTACCCTGGCGGAACTGTGCGGGCTGACTCCGCCCTCGAATCTCGAAGGCTGGAGTCTGCGTCCGTTGCTCGAAAATCCCAAAGCCTCGTGGTCACATCCTGCGATCACGCAAGTCGCACGGCATCGCGCCGGGAAACTCGAACACATGGGCTACAGTGTGCGCACTGAGCGGTGGCGTTACACCGAATGGGATGGCGGAGCCGCCGGCGCGGAGCTTTATGACCAGGACAAAGATCCGCATGAGTATCGCAATCTGGCAAAAGATCCCAAATACGCAGGGAACGTCACAGAGTTGAAGGCGCTGCTGCCGAAAGACCAAAAGATGGGAGGGCGAAACTGAACTGGCCGAGGAGACATTCCAAATTAGTCCCCTTTAGGGACGGCAGAAAATAGCCCACCGATTCATCGGTGGGTAAGAACGTTTGAGATACATAAGTCCCGTAAGGGACGACAGAAGGCCGTTTTCTGCCGTCCCTGACGGGACTAGTTCTGTTCGGAGCCGATTTTCCCACCGATGAATCGGTGGGCTATTGTCTTGGTCCCTGGCGGGACTCAAAATGGAAGGCCTACACGCCTTTCCTCAAATACCGCACCACAACCTCCCCCTCATTGATCTCCTCTATCGCGGACTCCAACCCACTGGCCTTTTCCAATATTGGGATCGCCACTTGATCATCTGACAGTTCCGACAAGGGAATCTGTGAGGAGTTACCATTTGTCTGAGAGCCTTCAGATGCCGGCCCGGCCGTGACCTCGCCGCTCGATAAGGCATTCAAGAGATCATCCACAATCCCATGCCCGATATTTAAAAGCCAGGCCAGCACGTCGCCTTTTGGGCACCGGAAAATGTCCTCGAACAAGAAAATCAATTCCTGAGGCAAAATTCGTAACACTGCCGCTTCGGCTTCGTGCCAATCCTTTCGCATGGTCTGATAATTCTTGACCAGCACCAGCTTGCGAGTTTCACCGTCCAACGGCGAGTGCAGCGATCGCAAATACTTCAACTCAACGAAATCAATTCTGCCCTCCTGGTTAAAACGATGGGAGATTTTGATTTTGCCGCGTTTGCAATTGAACTCGCCGCTATAACAGGTGGACAGGATCACATGATCGAAAATGGACTGCACCTGCATGTGGTGCCCCGCTGCCTGCCCGCCATAGTTCCGTTTCGTCGGCGCCGCCACAATCCGGGTGCGTCCGCCCAAGCACGTTTCGATTTGGCCCAGGCGCGCAAAATAATCGCTGCAGGGCGAGAATTCGTGGCGGCGTAAAAGGTCCCTCACTGAGTGAATTTCCGTCCCGGCGATGGGAGGTCCTCGATGAACGCGGGATTCGAGACCTTCGATCAGGCCCTTGACCTCGCGTCTGGCTTCTTTAGTGGCCATGCTTTTGGTTCTTTTGTGAAGGAAGCATACGCCCCCGGACCGCGGCGGGAACTGTGCGTTTGAGTGCACAGGTGGAGTGGAGCGCGGACATTCCTGTCCGCAGCAACGTGCTCCGGGCACGGGCGAGTGCCACGTAGTTGCTCCCGTACAAAACGCGGAGGCATTTCCGCTCCTTCTGATGAACACGCCTGAAACGCAGCGATTGGCGGGTGGAGCGCGGCATTTATGCCGCTCCAAGGTTCGAACCGATGAGCGCGCCCGTATTTAACTGGACCCGTCCTTTTATTTGTCCCGTGAAGCGGCATAAATGCCGCGCTCCGCCCGCACTCCTCCAATTCAATTGACCTTCTCCGCCCTCTATGATTAGCTCATCGGGCTGGTTTGATAACCAGTGGTCCAAACACGCTATACCCGATGACACACGTTGGTTTCACATCCTGCTGCTTCGGGTCCGCGCAAGGGGAATTCCTGTCGCCGACGGCTGTCCTGGTCCTGGTCGGCCTGTGCCTGGCAGGGGTCATCGTCCTCTATTTCCAGAACAATCCGCTTAAGCATGACCAATGGTTCCTCATGCGGCGCTTTATCAATTGGTTCCCATTGGGCATGACATACGCCTTCCTGTACATGGGCCGATTCAATCTCAACGTCGCTAAGAACGCCCTTGGAGAACTCATGTCCGTCAAGGACCTCGGCACAATCTTCGCCGTGGGGACAATAGTCTATGGCCTTTCGTTCCTGATCAATGGCCCGCTAGTGGACAAAATCGGCGGCAAACGAGGAATCATTATTGCCGCCCTGGGGGCATCGCTGGCCAACATTGCGCTTGGAATCCTGACCTTCCAGGTAGTGACGCACCAAATGAAGATCCGGTTGGTGTTCGCCTTTTCCGTGATTTACGCCGTGAACATGTATTTCCAAAGCTACGGCGCTGTTTCCATCATTAAAGTGAAGGCCTACTGGTTCCACGTCCGCGAGCGCGGCGTCTTCAGCGCGATTTTCGGCACTTTGATTTCTTTTGGCGTCTATTTCGCGTTCGATTGGGGGCAAGCGATTGTAAACATGGGCGCCGCCAACCCCAAGGGCCAGTTGAGCTGGCTGCACCGGTTGATCCAGCACATCTTCGCCTTGCCCGGCAGTTCAGTGGATGCCACCTGGGCAGTTTTCTTCGCTCCCGCCGCGATTCTAATCGTCTGGGCTGCGCTCGATTTTTGGCTGATCAAGGACACGCCTGAAGAGGCCGACTTCGCTCATTTCGATACCTACGACGCTTCTTCAGGTCAGATGCACATCGAACTGACGACCATGGACTTGCTGAAGCGAGTGTTTGCGAGCCGGCTCATGCTCCTGATCGCTGCTATCGGCCTTTCGATAGGTGTTTTACGCAATGGAATCCTGCAGTGGGGCTTTGTGTTCGTAAAAGAGGTGCATCAACCTGCCGCCACATTTTTTCTCAAGAACTGGGGCTTGCTAATGTGCATCTTCGGCATAATTGGCGGCTTCACTGGCATCATCTCCGACAAGTTCTTTCAATCGCGCCGCGGCCCGCCCGTCGCCATGTGTTGCGGCATCATGTTCATCCTGACGTCGTTGATGGCCGTTTTTCTAAACAGCAGCCCTCTGGCCGTAGGCATAGCCTGCGTTCTTACCACAGCCGCCGCCATCGGCGTCCACGCCCTAATGTCCGGCACCGCCGCAGCCGATTTCGGTGGTCGCAAAGCCACTGCAACCTGCTCTGGGATCGTAGATGGCTTCGTTTATCTCGGCGGCGGCATACAATCCTTTTGCATCGGCCACCTGGTCGGCGATGCCGCCAACCGGAATTGGCTCTGGTGGCCCATGTTCATGATGCCCTTCGCTGTCCTTGGTGGCGTCCTGGCCCTTAAGATCTGGCACGAGCTCCCTGCGGCCACTCGCAAGTACATCGCCGAGGTGGAAGAAAAAGCTGAGATTGAACTCGTCCCCGAATAAAGGGGAAGGAACAGCCTCGTCCCCGTCCAATAAAGGGGCGGGGACAGCCTTGTCCCCGAACCGAAGCGCCATCACCCAAGGCCCTTCCGGCATCATCAACTACCCCCCCGGTTTCCGCCCCCGCCGCGGCCTCAACTGGTTCATCCTGGGCGCCACTTACGCCTCCTACTACATGTGCCGGTATAATTTCCGCGCGGCGGCCGATGGCATGGCCAATGAGTTCCATTTTAGCTATACAAAAATCACCTTTATCCTGGCCATGTGGTCGGTCGCCTATGGATTCGGCCAATTAGTGAACGGGCTGATTTGCGACAGGATTGGAGGCCGGGCTTCGATGACCATTGGCGCAGTCGGCACGATCATTGTTAATTTGATCTACGGTTTCGCGTCTTTTGCAGGGACTTTCTCCACTTTCGCCCTGATTTGGCTTTTCAACGGCTATCTGCAGTCCTTCGGAGCACCCGGTTTCATTAAAATCAACGCCGCATGGTTCAATCGAAGCGAACGGGGGACGTTCTCCGGCATCTTCGGATTCATGATTCAGCTCGGCCAGCTAGCCATCAACAACCTCGCTTTAATCATCCTGGCTGGATTTACAATTGGAACCTGGGCAGTGGCGCCGAATCAATGGCGCTGGCTTTTCCGCCTCCCGCCCATTATTACGGCTATCATGGCGATCCTCGTCGCGCTGGTGCCGCGCGAAACACCCGAAGCCGCCGGCTACCCCGGCTGCGTCAAAGACGACAGCGATACAAGCGCTGGGGACACCGCCAGCGTACAAGTCGGAATCAAAGAGTGCTTTGTAACCATCTTCAAACACCCCTTGGTCTGGTATTACGCATTGGCGTATGCGGCCACAGGAGCCGTGCGCCACAGCTCAGACCAGCTTTCGGTACTTTATTTCACAAAATATCTTCACCTGGATTTAACCAAGAACCCCGCCTCAGTCACATGGACTCTCAACATCGTGCCGATGGTTGCCGTGATTGGATCCATCATCTCCGGGGTCGTCTCCGACAAAATATTCCAGGGCCGTCGCTCCCCGGTCGCAATGGGGTTATACTTTCTCTTGAGCGCGGTTCTGGCCCTGGCCGCCATTGTGATGTGGACCGGCCTTGCAGGGCCCACCAGGACGGGGATTTTTCTGGGATGCTTCTTTCTGATCCTCGTATCATTCAGCGTCAATGCTACCCACTCCGTCGTAGGCGCGGCCGCTCCCATGGATATCGGCGGCAGGCGAATGGCCGGCTTCGCTTCAGGCGTGATTGATTCCTTCCAGTACTTTTCAAGCGCGATAGCTTTGCCGGCGACCGGTGCCTTGCTGGACAGCAAATATGGCTGGCTTGCCTGGTATCCTGTAATGGTCTTCTTTGGCCTCCTCGGAGCCGCCGCCATGCTGGTCGTCATGCACAAGCAGCGGCGCATGAGCCCGTAGGGGGGCACGGGCCTCGCCCCCGCGCTCTGGAACTGCTGAGTCTTAGCTTAGACTTCCTTCTTACTCTTACTCTTTCTCTTTCTCTTACTCTCTCGCTTAATCTTAATCTCCGGCTCCCCACTACTTTTCCAGAGGCTATTCACCGGCCGCAGACCACCGGTCACTGATTCCTGATTCCTCATTGCTGGTTCTGACAACCGATGACTGACATCACACCCCAGCGCAATTCCATGTATCCAACCGCTCCATTCCTGAACCCTGAACCCTTCTAATGCCTCTTCGCAAACACCAGCACCAGCCCCAGCAACACCAAAAACAAAAAGAACACAAAAAAGATAAACCTATTCCTCGCCACCCTCTTCTCATACCTCAACGGCCGCAATCCCTGAATCCCTCCCGCCGCCAAATAGCTCACCAGCTTCGGATTGGTGGTGGACGGCCCCTGGAACTGATTTCGAATCCGCCGCAGCAGCGCGGGCAGATCGTATTTGCGCACGCCAAGGTCGTTGTAGTGTTCGGGCGTAGTGGCAGGATCGGGAGCCGATGCCACGTTGCGCACCTCCTCGAAAATCGGCTCCTGTGCCGGTGGGTGGGAATTTCGAGGCGCTGGATGACTGAGCGTTTCTCCGTGCGGGAGCACCGTGGAGCGCAGTCTGGGTTGCGCTTCCTCCTCTTGAACACGCGCATCCAGGACCTTGATCTGCGCCTCGAGCTGCGCAATCTCCTCGTTCAGCGCCCTCGCGCGGTCGGAAATGGGATCAGCCTTTTTTTTGAACCAGGACATCTCGTCCTAAAACTTTGTCGTTAACTTTGTCCTTAACTTAATCGCAAACTTTGTCGCGTCCTTCATCTCAAGTTTAAAAATCCGCCATCACCTCCGCCAAAGCAGCGCAATCAGAAACCCTAAGGCCAGCAGCGCAACCGTTGCCAACGGCCACGTCAGCGCCAAGCCCATCCGGCAAAGCTGTCCAAAACTTTGCGTCTGCAGCGGCAGAATCGCCCCTGCGGCATTCTTTGGGGCCTTCGGATGTTCTGGCTGCGCTGTGCCCGACAACAGAGGAAACTTGAGCCGCGCCGCGTTCCATTCCATGCGCGCGTTCTCCAGGGTCGTCAGCCCACGGGTCAATTCCACAGCGAAATTATCCTTTGTCCACATCTCCTCATGAACAGCCTGCACTTTATTCAAGGCATCGCGCAGCTCGCCCAGCGCCTTGCCCATTTGTTCGGCGTCGCACCGGGCGGCCAGCTCGCCTTCTTCAAGAAGGCCCAGCGCCCGCGTTAGGTTTTGAACCATTTCCTGGCGGCCGGTTTCGAACTCGGATTGCCGGCGCCGCGTTTCTTCCAGGGCCGCCCGCTGCCGCTCCAAATCCTCCTGCGCCCGCTTCAGTTCGGCCAATCGCTGCTGCGCGTCAACCACCTTCGAGTCCACCTCCTCGCGCGTCGGGGCGCGCTGGGATGGCAGCGTTGGACTTGCCAGCGCCGCGCTCTGTGACTTATGCGCCTGCAAATCGCCGTCTATAAACTCCGTTGCATCATAATCGGAAGCCATGGGAAAAAGTGTAATCGGCCATGCAAGAAGCTGTAAAGCGAAAGCGGTGCGCCGACGTTCCATTTGGGCGTATCTCGCAGGTACCGTTACCAGTCTGCCGCAAAGCCCAATGGCGCCGGGCGAGGGCACCCGGCCCACAGGCGTAGCGCTGTTGGCATGTAGGCCGGGTGCCCTCACCCGGCGCCGCTCCGAGGGTAATGTCTGAGCTAATGTTACATTCAAGATTCGCCCCTCGCCTCCATTTCCAATCGGAATTGATTAAACCGATAGCCTCACAGTTTTTTCGATTAGGTCCGCGACTCTCCCCCATGATATGAATTTTTCTAAAAACATCCTTAACCAATTCACAATTGACTTAATTCGATCCCCGACTGAAACTCGACACGTCAGGCAAATGATCGAACCTGCCAACAAGGAAACCCTTATGAATTTCAAAGCAACTTTTCTCCTAATCGGCCTGACCGCCACCCTGGCCTTGAAAGCGCCGGCTGAGGACGTCTATCTCGATGTGCCCATCACCTCACTGACCTTCACCGAAGGGGCGCTGCCCACTACGAATGCGCCCATGACCTATCAATGGGAGAGGTTTGAGGTTTTTCAACCATACGCGGTCTTAGACCGCGAGGCCGAGGTTTATTACAAGGGGGATTCTGCGAGGCCATGGATGCCCCCCACCGAGTCCTACCGGGCGGCCTCACTTGCCATCCGCACACAGAAGGACAGCGAAATCGCCGGCGAACTTTTTGTTCCCAAACCAGACCTGAGCGGGATGATGGTACTTAAGTTCAAAACCGACGCTGCAGCCATAAAACAGACATCGAAGACCAACTTCTACCAGGCTAAAGAAGCCCACTTCCGCAACCTGCGCGAGCGAAACATTCCCGGCGCTGCCTGGTTTCGTTATCAGGAAACCGAGGCCGCCAAAGCCCGCGGTGGCAAGGCATCGGGCCTGCCGACAGGACCGGGGCGATTCGCGAGAGGGCGCATGCCCGAGGAAAGTATTGATGCCGCCTACGAACATTTCAGCGGCGGACGCGCCGTGAGCGAAAACCTCCAACTCGACCGCCTTTTCCCCCCAGCCGGCTCGAACGCCGTGACAGTTGACATCTCGACCCTTCAGGGAATCACCACGCGCGAAATGGACTGGAAACCGTTAATAAAAGACTGCGCGCCCAAAAAGGATTTTCTGGCGGACTATATCCCACACGACCAGCACGCGCTCTTCTTTCCGAGCTTTGCTGCCCTGACCCGCTGGATAGACGAGGCGGACTCCGATGGCACGCCGGTGCTTCAGATATTCGAGCCTCGCGCGGAGGATCAAAATTCGCGTAGCCGCTACCAGAAACAGCTTTGCCTGGAACTGAACGATCTTTCCCGGTTGCTCGGTCCGGCGGTGATCGCCAGCGCCGCGGTCACGGGCTCGGATCCCTTCCTGCGGACCGGCACTGATCTGGGCGTGCTTTATGAGACCAGAA
This sequence comes from Verrucomicrobiota bacterium, assembly GCA_003176045.1. Lineage (GTDB taxonomy): Bacteria > Verrucomicrobiota > Verrucomicrobiia > Limisphaerales > UBA8199 > PSRM01. The sequence continues at coordinate 18,021 of PSRM01000229.1, forward strand.
CTCCGGAAGTATTGAAGACGTTCATCCAGGCCAAGTACACAGCCGCCCAGCAAAGCAACCCGGCGGTCAAGGCCGTTACCGGCGAGTTGAAAGGGGTGGGCTATAGTGGGGTTATCTCGCCCGAACGCGCAGTTTCCTCTTACCTCGCCGCGTTGGAAAAAGTTGTTATCGTGTGCAACTCCACAAATCAACTGGCCGGCCTGATAAATGTTGCCAAAGGAAAACATCCCGCCCTGGCCGCGCAGGATGAATATGTTTTCTTCCGCAGCCGATACCCGGCAGGCGCGGACCAGGAAACTGCTTTTCTGGTGCTCTCGGACGCCACGATCCGCCGCTGGTGCAGTCCGCGCTGGCGCATTGGCAACGCCAGAAGAACCACCGTAGCAGCCGTGCTGGCTGATCTCCAGGCTGCGCATTTCACGGAGCTTGTGGCTGGGACAGTCAAGCCCGGCCCACTCGAAGCCCCATCGGAGGCGGGCGAAGTTCTGCTCACGCCCACAGGAGTCGTGTCCTCAACTTACGGCACCCTGGATTTCCTGACCCCGATTTCCGAACTGCCGCTCACAAAAGTGACCCAGGCCGAAGCGGATGCCTACAAACGCTGGTGCCAGGGCTATCAACAGAATTGGAGCCAATTTTTCGATCCCATAGCCATCCGCTTCTCGATGGGTCCGCGCGAGCTGAGCGCCGAGTTGACCGTGATGCCACTGATCGCAGGCAGCGAGTATCGCCATGTCATAGATGTGAGCAGCGGCGCCAAAATCCCTCCCGACGCCGGCGATCGCCATCCCGAAGCTCTCCTCCATCTGGCGTTCGCTCTAAACGCCGAATCTCAACCTATCAAAGAATCCGGTAATTTCCTCGGCAACTTCGTGCCATCCCTCAAGGCCAACCCTTTAGGTTGGCTGGGCCAATCCGTTGCCATCTATGCCGATAAAGACCCGTTCTGGGTCGCGCTGGGCAAAGCCGAAAAAGGCGAGGATTTCCTGGAACGAAATTATGCGCAACTTCCGCTCGCGCTCCATTGTGACGTCAAAAACCCGCTTGGACTGGCCACGTTCCTGACCGCATTGCGCGGATTCGTCGAACAAACCGCCCCGAAGATGACCACCTGGGAGAACCTCGAATACAAAAACCAGGCCTACGTGAAGGTGACTTCGCGAGAGGAGGGTACTGAAGGCGGGCCGACCAACCTGTGCGTCTATTATACCCTCACACCGAAATCGCTGACCGTCACGCTCAGTGAATCGGTACTCAAGCGGGCATTGGACCGACAGAACGCGCACCAGGAGCCGAAGGCTGATACCAAATCCACGGCGACGAGCAGCCATCCCTGGTTAGGCACAAATCTCTGCCTCCAGGTCAGCGCCGACTTCTTGCCGGCCATCGAAAGCATGTCCCAGGAGGCCTATCGCTCCAGCCAACAAATGCTCTGTTGGAACAATCTGCCCATTCTCAACGAATGGAAGCGCCTCTTCCCGGACCAGGACCCGGTCAAACTGCACGAGCGTTTCTGGCAGACGCGCCTGCTTTGTCCCGGCGGCGGGTCGTATGTCTGGAACGCGCAATGGCACACCATGGAATCCACCGTCTATGGCCACCCCGGCGAACCAAAGCCCGGCCCGAACGGAATCCCGCTCCTCGCCAAATTCTCCGGCGCCAACCTCGGCCTCAGTTTCGAAAACCAGGGCCTCTCAGCAAAAGTGGTGCTCGATCGAGATACAAAAAAGCCCTAGCAGGTTGCTCATTCTTAGTCCAGTAGGGCAGGTTTTCTGTACTGCCTCAGTGACGGCTGCTCCGCAGCGCCGAATTCCATTTCGTTCTTTTAAATCAGCTTGACCCGCGGGGGTTAAATCCTTTGACCGGAGGCGCAACTTTTCCTATTCTGCCGTGTAAGAAGGACTAGTGCTTAGTCCAAGCAGCAAATGGCGTTCCTATCGCTAAAAAGCTTTCTAGCACAGACGGGTCTTGCCACGGCGGAACAATTCGATACGTGGAATAAGGCCTGGCGTGTGGCGACTGAAAGCGGCTCCCAAGAGCCGTTGCTGACCTTTATTTGCCGCGAACGCGGGCTGGCCGAGGACGTTTTCCTGCAGCAATTGGCCAAGGCGCTCAATTGGCCTTACCTGGATGCCACCAAGCTCAAGGTCCCCGCTGAGGCGCGCAATCGCATCTCGACCAAGGTCGCCTTCCAGCACCTGGTCCTGCCAACCCAGGTCAACGACGGGACGATCCAGGTGGCAGTCAGCAATCCTTTTGATACTGCCATGCTCAACGCGGTGCGTTTCGACGCGCGGGGCCCCGTTCAGTTTGCGCTGGCGACGCGCGTCGAGATCGAAAAAGCGCTCAAAAATTTCTACGGTGTAGGCGCTGAAACACTCGGTGAGCTCGATCAGGGCGACACGGCGTTCGACGTTGATATCCCGCTGGATAAAGAAATCACCGAAAGCGACCAGGAAGCCAGCGTCATCAAATTCGTCAACCAGGTGATCTGGGAAGCTTTCAAGGACCGCGCCACAGATATTCACTTCGAGCCCGCCGAAGACGAACTGCGCATCCGCTACCGTATTGACGGCATCCTGCACCAGACGCCGATGCCGCCGCAGCTCAAACGCTTTCAAGCCGCGTTGATCTCGCGTATCAAAGTCATGTCGGGGATGAACATCTCCGAGAAGCGTCTGCCGCAGGACGGTCGTATCAATGTGCGCATCAAGGGCGAGGAAATTGACATCCGCGTCTCAACCGTGCCGACGGTGTATGGCGAGAGCGTGTCGTTGCGTTTGCTGACGCGCGGCAAAATCTTTTTGACCCTCGACAAGCTCGGCTTTTCACCACTTGAAGAGCAGGCCATCCGCGAAATCATCATCAAACCGCACGGCATTTTCCTGGTGACCGGACCGACGGGTTCAGGCAAATCCACTTCGCTTTACGCGTTCCTGAGCACGATCAACTCGGTTCACAAGCGCATCATTACGATCGAGGAGCCCGTTGAGTACGAACTAAAGGGCATCAACCAGATTGCTGTGCGGCCAGAGATCGGCCTCACGTTCGCCATGGGCTTGCGGCACATCCTGCGCCAGGACCCGAACGTGATCATGGTGGGCGAAATCCGCGACCTTGAGACGGCCGAGATCGCGATTCGCGCCGCGCTCACGGGCCACCTGGTGTTCAGCACGCTGCACACCAACGACGCCCCCAGCGCGTTCACGCGGCTCATTGATATGGGCATCGAGCCGTTCCTCGTGGCGTCTTCGGTCGAGGCCGTCATGGCACAACGCCTGGTTCGCACGATCTGCCCGCATTGCAAGCAGGAGCAGAAGGTCGAGGCCAATTATCTACGGCGCATCGGATTTCCAGAGGAGGAAATTGCCACAGCAAAGTTCTATCGCGGTGTGGGCTGTGAGGAATGTCGTCAACTCGGCTATCAGGGCCGGATGGGTATCTATGAATTGCTGATCTTGAGCGAGACTCTGCGCCCGCTGATCCTGAATCGTTCTCCGGCTTCGACCATTGCCGCTCGAGCAGTGGATGCTGGGATGCGCACGTTGCGCACGGATGGCTGGAACAAGGTCAAGGCCGGGCTCAGCACCATCGAAGAGGTGTTGCGCGTAACCCAGATCGAGGAGCACCTCGATGCCCTGGTGGAAGACACCAAGGCGGAGGTATGGGTCAAGAGTTAGACCGATGTATTGCTGGATGAGTGGATTGTTGGATAAATGGATTTTTGGGACGGAGCGCGTATTTGGAGTGCGCGGACATGTGGGCGCTTTGGAACTGCGCGACATGTCGCGTAGACGAAAGCGGCCACATGTCGCCGAACTCCAAACGCTCCGCGCGCTCCGGTGCTTGCTTTCCCTTTTGCTGCTGGTTGGTGTTTTCAGCCTCCACGCCGCCCCTCCGCCCAATCAGCCGACGCTGCCGGTGAGGGTGCCTGGTCCGACGAACATTGCGCTTCCGCACTGGACAAAGACACCTTCGAACGCGGCGCCGATAGTACCTGCGGCCCCCCGGTCAAGCCTGGGAAAGCCAACCAACGCGCCGGCCATGGGACCACGCCTGGCGGGAAAAACCAACGGACCTGCCGGCGCAAAAGGCCCAAACCCCGCGCCACAGCAACCAACAGGCTTCTGGTCGAACGTGGTTGATCGCCTGCGCGAGTTCCGCGGCAGCAACAAGTTTTTTCCCGTAATTATCGCAGTCTTCGCCTGCCTCGGAGCCATCGCGTTATTCTGGTCTTTGCGCCCGAAGCGCCCGAGCGCTCCACCACCGGTACCCACTGCAGCGCTAAGCATCCCTACCGCCTCGATTGCCGCGGCCAAGAAGTCAGGCCGACAAGCCCCCATACACGCTTGCAACGTTCTGCGTGTCACCGGTGATGCCCGCCAACTCTGGCATTTTGATGCCCGGGGTGGCCGTTTCCATCTGGGACGGGACCTAACCAGCTTTACCGGCGAAGCCTTGCCCGACCGCCTGGTGGCCAAGGACTGGCGCTCGCTCTTCCAACGCAAGCTGAACCTGGCGTGGTTGCCATCCGACCAGGTCTTTCTGCGTGTGGCGCAATTCCCGGCCAGCGATTTCAAGGAGGTTTTAGGAATGGCCGAGCTGCAATTGGAGAAGCTATCGCCGATGCCCGTGGGCCAGATCGCCTGGACTATTCATCTGTTAGACAGCTGCAAACAGAGCACTCCCGTTGGGCGGGATGAGCGAGCGCCTGATGAGGCCCCACCAACCCAAGCCAAACTGCAAACCGTGATCGTCATGATCGCCGCTCGCAGCGCCGTTGAAGAGTTCCTGGGCAAACTTGAAGGTGAAGGCTATCTGGCCGACAGCCTCGAATTGCCGGCACTGGACCAGCTTCGCTCTACAGCAATCACAGGCGATGGAGCGTGGATTTATCCGGAAGCCGGTGGCGGAAAAAATACCGCGCTGGTGGCCTGGTGGTATGGCGGAACGTTGCGCAACCTGGACCTGGTGACGCTGCCGGCAACAAACCAGGCCGCGAGCATCAAGGAACAATTGCTGCAGATGGCCTGGGCCGGCGAAGTGGAAGGCTGGCTGACATCGGAGCCACGCTGGCATCTGATGGCCGATCCTGTTGCGGCAACCGAGTGGGAACCGGCTTTGACTGCCGGACTGGAGCAGCCCGTGCAGGTTATCACACCGCCCTCTCCTGCCGAGTTGGCTGCCATGACTGCCCAACGCAACGCCCGCGCCGAACCCGGCGGAAACCTGCTGCCACCTGAGTTTTCTACGCGTTACCGTCAGCAGTTTGTGGATCGGCTCTGGATACGGGGGCTTTTCGCAATAGGCGCGCTTTACATTATTGGTGTCCTGATTTACGGCGTGGCGGTGGGCGTCCGCATTTACGTAAGAGGTTCCGTCGAGGACCAGGTCGCGTACCTGGGCCCCGATTACACAAACACGATCCAGCTCAAACAACGTTATGATATTCTCAAACAAAAGGAGGACTTGAAATTCGCCGGGCTCAATTGCTGGCTGCTCGTGGCCCAACTGATGCCCGAGGGACTGAGCCTGGACAGCCTCAACTTCAGCGAAGGCAAAAGGCTGACCCTGAGAGGGACCGCTCCGCCGGACCAGGTTTCTGACATCAACGGTTTTGAGCAGGCGATGCGCAAGGCCGAGGTTAAAAAGGGCGAAAAGTTTTTCGACCCGATCGCCGGCGAACATTTCACGACCCAGCCTGTTCCGGGAGGCGGCGTGCGCTGGAGTTTTATCCTGGAGTTGAAACGTACGGAAGCGCTGTAACAAAACCACGAATGAACACGAATAGACACGAATGGCGCGAATCGCGAGAGGGCGAGTGGAGCGCGGCCTTTAGGCCGCTTCACGCTGCCAATGCCAACCATCGCGCCGGGCTTTTCTATCGGTTCCTTTGCCTGAGGACGTTGAAGCGGCCTAAAGGCCGCGCTTCTGCGCCATGAAAGGATATCTCGCCAAACTTCGTCCTGCGGAACGCCGCATAGTGGTGGGCGTCATTGTGGGCTTATTCGCCTTGATCAATGGCATTTTCGTCTTTCCTCATTTCAGCGATTGGGCGGATGAAGGCGCGCGCCTTGAAAAGGCCCGTAAAAAACTGGCTGATTATAAGGCGGAAGTAGCTAAAAAACCGGAGCTGGAAAAAAAGGTCAAAAAGCTGGAAGGCGCCGGCCAGGCGGTGCCGCCCGAGGACCAAATGTTCTATTTCCGAGACGCGATCATAGCGCAGGGCGGACAAAGCCACGTCAATATCGTCAACCAGAACCGGCCCAGCACCAGCACGAACCTCTTTTTCGTGGAACAAAGCATGCAAATCCGTGTTTTATCTGATGAAACGAATCTGGTGAACTTCCTTCATCAAATAGGGGCCGGGCCATCGGGCATGCGGGCGCGCGGACTGTCCATAGCGCCTGACCAGCCGCGCATGAACCTCTCTGCCGATGTGACCCTGGTGGCCAGTTACCAGAAGGGGACGCCGAAGCCGGCCAGCCGGTCCGGCACAGGCGGGATGACGACCGCGAAAGGACCGTGAGGTTAAAGGTTAAATGAGTTAAATGAGTTAAATCGTTAAATGGTTAAAATACCTGTGAAAACACTCGCAACTTGCCTGTCTCTTTTGGTTGTCACCGGATTGAGCGCGCTCGGCCAACCGGGGCCGCTGCCGACACCGCCCATTAATCCGATACCGGGAACACCCGGTGCGTCGGGCTCCAAGCCTCGGACACTGCCGCCACCGGCGCCCGGCAGCGTCGTGAATTCCACCGATACCAACACGCCGGGGATTCTGGACGAAAACCGGCCAGTCACCCCCAGTCGCAACGTCCCCTCTGAGGAGCTCATACCGGAAGGGATGATGCACTTCGAAGGGGCCCCTGTGGAACAGGTACTCGATATTTATGCGAAGCTCGTAAATCGCGCCATTTTGCGTGGAGGCACTTTGCCGGCCACACCGATCGTTTTCAAGACCCCCGAAGGCATGAAGCTCACGGTGCGCGAGGCCGTCCAGGCACTCAAGACAGCATTTGGGATGAACGGCATCACCATCATTGATGTTGGGGACAAATTCGTGAAGGCGGTTGCTAACGCGGAGGCGTTTCAGGCAGCCGAGGAGTTTAACCACGTGAAGGTCAAAGACCTCCCGGAACTGGGCGGATACATCACGCACGTCATTCAATTGAAATATGTCCTACCCAGCAAGGTGCAGCCTTACCTCCAGCAGTTTGCCAAAATCCCCAACGCCGTTTTCCCGATCGACGACAGCATGGTGCTGGTGCTGCGCGACTTTACTGAGAACGTCAAACGGATGCTGGAATTGATCCGCGAGATTGATATCGCCATCCCGTCGGATTATGAGCAGGAAGTCATCCCGATCAAATACGCGCTAGCCAGTGAGATCTCGAGCGCCATCACCAGCTTGAGCACCGGTGGCGGTGGCGGTGGGGGTGGCACCAGCGTTGGCAAGAGCACCAGCTCGCGCTCAAGCTTTCAACCCAGCAGTCCGGGCTTCAACCGCCCCGGCTCAACTCCCGGTTATCCCGGCTCAACCTCGCCTTACGGCAACACACCCGGCGGCTACGGCTCAACCCCGGGGATGGGTTCAACTATGGGCTCCTCACTGGGCGCTGGTTCCAGCTTCAGCGACCGCCTGGCCAGCATAGTTAGAAAAGTCAGCTCCAGCGGCGAATTCCAGATTCTTGGCCAAACCAAGATCATCGCCGATGAACGCACCAATTTTCTGCTTGTGTTCGCCTCGCACGAAGACATGGAGATGATTAAGAAAATCATCTCCAAGCTCGACGTGGTGCTGCCGCAGGTGTTGATCGAAGCGGCAGTCGTCGAAGTGTCGCTCAACAATTCTCACGATATCGGCGTCAGCTATCTGGAGGGCAAGTTCCATGGCGTCGGCAGCTACTACAATGGCCGTGGACTGATCAACAATAGCCAGCTGCTGGGCGACGGCAGCTTTAACGCCGCAAGCAATGCTCTCGGTGGTTTCAATTACCTGGCCAAGTTTGGTGATGACCTGGATGTGACGCTCAGCGCGATTGCCAGCGACAGCCGCGCAAAAATCCTGCAACGGCCGCGCGTCCAGGTCACTCACGCCGAGCACGCCACCATTTTCGTGGGTGAATCCCGGCCATATCCGACCTCCAGCTACTACGGCGGCGGAGCTTATGGCGGCTACGCCTCCATTCAACAGCTTCAGATCGGTGTGACCCTCGAGGTCCAGCCGCTGGTGAATTCGGACGGGCTGGTGGTGATGGACATTCACCAGAAGATTGAAAGTGTCAGCGGAACGGTGAACTTGCCGAACGTGGGCGACGTGCCGATCACCAGCCAGAAGGACGCCGTCTCGAAGGTGTCGGTGCGTGATCGCGATACAATAATCATGGGCGGCCTGCGAGAGAATTCGACTTCTAAAACATTGTCGGGCGTTCCGGTCCTGATGAATGTCCCCGTGCTGGGCTGGCTGTTTCGCCACACGACCGACCAGGAAGTACACAACGAACTGCTGGTGATGATCCGTCCCACCGTGTTGCCGACGCCAGAAGTAGCGGCGCTGACAGCCAAGGCCGAGGAAAAGCAAATGCCCGGTGTCCATACCTATAAATCCGAAATCGAGGCGCAGGATGCCAGGGAACTCAAGAGGGCACAGGAACATGAGAAGGAGATGCTGAAACACAAAGGCGATCACGACCCGAACGCGCCGCAATTTTCCCCGTATCCGATTGGGCCGTGATGAGAATCGTGAAACGTGAAGCGTGAAACGTGAAAAGAAATTTAGAAGGCGCATGACCTTTAGAAACGTTACCGAACTCAAGTCCCGGAGGGACGAAAGAAAATAGCCCAGCGTTTCAATTTTAACGCTGGGTTCATGACGAACAATGACCACGAGTCCCGCAGGGACGACAGAATAGCTCGAATGCAGTTACCACCTTTCCTAGCGCCGAAGCTTATCCTTCGACGGTCGGCGCAGTTCTTCCCTGGGATCAAGCCGTCCCTGCTCGCGCTGCTGCTGACCTGTCCCGTATTCGCGCAGGCGGACGAAATTACCACTTGCCCGGGAACTGACGACGACATCAATACTGCCCTGGGAATTGATGGCGAAGCCTTGTTCACAAGCGATTGCGAAATCACGATTTCGGCCACGATCGAGATTACTAGCGGCACCAGCGCACTCATTGACGCCCAGGGCTTTCACGTGAGCATCAATGGCGGCGGCGTGGGCCCCATCTTCAAAGTGGACTCAGACGCGAGCCTGGTGATAAATGGCCTGACGATCACCGGTGGGGTGAACACGAACGGGCCCGGCGGCGCGTTTATCGTTTATCCCGGTGGCAGCCTGGTGCTGAGCAACTGTACCCTCGCCGGGAACAGTGCGCTGGGCACCAATGGTGTATCTGGCACGACCGGGACGACCAATTTGACGGGGAACGGCGGCAATGGAACCAGTGGAACTGCCGGCACTAGCGCGAAGGGTGGCGCCATCTTCAATTTAGGCGATCTGGCGATAACAAACTGCCTGCTGCTGACTAATCAGGCCGTGGGCGGACTGGGCGGAAACGGCGGCACAGGAGGCACCGGAGAACTCAATGGCGGGAACGGCGGAAACGGGGCTAAAGGCGGCGACGCCTTTGGCGGCGCGATATATCATCAGGGCACGAGTTTGTTCGTGACGAACTGCACCTTTTCCGGGAACACCGTCGTGGGCGGCAGCGGCGGGAACGGCGGAACCAATGGCACTGGAGCGGTTGACGGATTGGGTGGTACCCCCGCCGCGGGAGGAGCCGCATGGGGTGCAGGGATTTACAACGTTTACAACACCAACGGTAGCCAAAGCGTGCAGGTTCTGAGTTCCACGTTTTCGGGCAATGCCGCGCGCGCCGGCAGCGGGGGCTCGGGCATCGGCAAGTCGCAGAATGGAAACGGCATCACGGGCGCAAACGGCGGGAATTGTTTTGGCGGCGCCATCTGCGCCCTTGGGGCTCTTCTCAACGTAACCAACTGCACCCTCTTTACCAATACGGCGTCTGGGGGTACTGGTGGAGGTGGTGGCGCTGGCAGTGCCAACGCCGGCAATGGCGGCAATGGCGGCAGCGGTTCCGGCGGAGGCATCTATAGCACCACTGGGATTGTTTGGGTGGTGAGTTCAACCATCGCGTCAGGCGCCGCCATCGGAGGCACCGGCGGCGCAGCAGGAAGCACCGGGGCCGGCGGCACACAAGGCAGCACCGGCGCGGCACACGGCGGCGGCATCGCCAACGGCAGCGGAACTTTTAACCTGCAGAATTCAATCCTTTCCACGAACAGACTTGGCCTCAATGCTAATGGCACAATCGTCAACGTCGCCCACAACCTTAGCACTGATACAACCCCGACCGGTTCCAGTTGGACATCCTCTCAAAAGAGTTATCCGCTCCTGGCACCGCTGGCCAACAATGGCGGCCCGACGAAGACGATGGCCTTGCTTTACACAACTAATCCCGCCTATGCCCAAATACCCGCCAGCGACGGCTTTCCAACCAATGATCAGCGCGGTTTGCCCCGTCCCGGACTTGGAAAGACTCAGGCTGATATCGGTGCATACGAGGTCTCACCGCCTTCTATAACGGGGCCGCCCCAGTACCAACATCCAATCAATGGCGGCAGCGTCGTTTTCTCGATCGGGGTCAATGGCGACTCGCCGCTCTCCTATCAGTGGCGGTTCAATGGCACGAACATCCCAGGCGCTACGAAATCTACATACAGCGTTGCCAGCGTAACCAATGGGAATGTCGGACCGTACAGCGTTCGGGTTACGAATACGTTCGGCACAAACTTCAGTCTTTCAACCAATGTGCTGTTCGCGCCTTCCATCATCTCGCCACCGACAAATCAAACCGCGCAGGCCGGGGACACTGTCAGTTTTGGGGCCGCCTGGGCGGGCGATCTCAGCGGTGTGACTAACTGGTGGATTGGCACAAACATCACTGGCGCTACCGGTATCACGAATGGGTCTTCTCTGAATCCATTAACCATAAACATTTACACTAATGCTTTCACGCTGCCTAATGTGCAGCTCTCTAATGCCGGGCCCTACAGCTTCATTGTTGGGAACAACTTTGGCGCCGTTACCAGTTCCTTCGCACTCACGATCCAGGCACCGCTGCAGATTATCAGCGCACCAACGAACGTGGCTGTGGCTGAAGGCTCCGATGCAACGTTTAGAGTCGTGGCGACGGGCAGCGGGCTAACCTACCAGTGGCAAGCCAATGGCGTGCCAACAGGCGTGACGCAGTCAAGCTACACGAGACCTCAGGTCATGCCCAGCGATGCCGGTAATTACACTGTCACGGTTGGAAGCCCCAACGGAAACGCCACGAGGTCCGCGAATCTGACCGTTGTGGTACGACCCGGCCTCACCAATCAGCCATCGTCCCCGACTTCCACACAAGGCCAAAGCGTCACATTCTACGCGTACGCCATTGGGGCCTATGTTACAAACTCGACGAGTGGCGTTCCGGGCACGACGAACGCCCCGCTTTCATACCAGTGGCAGCACAATGGAACCAATGTTGCGGGCGCAACCAGTTCCGCGGTGACTCTGACCAACGTGGGGCCGGCCGACGCCGGGGGCTATTCAGTTTTTCTTTCGAACCTGGCCGGAAGCACCTCCAACCTGGTCGCCCTTTTGACCGTTGCCGTCCCACCGGCCATCGCTACTCCACCACATTCGGTGACAGTGGTTCAGGGTCAAAACACCAATTTTTCTGTGACCGCCATTGGCGCCTACACGCCTTCAGGGCCGGTCGCAGGCACGGCGGATTTTCCCCTTTCATATCAATGGAAGTACTATGGAACCAATGTTCCGGCTGCAACCGCCGCAGTTCTGAGCATAACCAACGCGCAGAGGGCCAATGTCGGCCCATATTCCGTGCAAATCACCAACCTCTTGGGCGCCACGAACAGCGCGCCCGCGACGCTTACGATCGTATCGCCCCCAATCATCTTCAACCGGACAACCAACGTCTTGACTCTCATCGTGTTTACAGCATCAAATCTCACCTACACTCTGCAAGACAATACCGATATCACCTCCTCGAGTTGGAACACAGTGGCCACCCAAAACAGCCCGACCAATGCGTTTTGGACGAACACCTTTTATTTTACGAACCCGCCCACGCGCTTTTTCCGCATCATGACGCCGTAACGGAGCGCGGACATTCCTGTCCGCAGCAACGTCCTTCAACCCGCCGGTTCCAAACCAACCCCTGGCGCAACAAACGATTGGTAGCAGAGCTATGCTTCGCATCCCGCCCGCAATTTCCGGGGACGTTTGAAGCCTGCGGTGGCTTAGCAACGGAGCGCGGACATTCCTGTCCGCAGCAACGTCCTGTAACCGGCGGGCTCCAGATGCTGCATGCGCGCCCTTCGGGCGATTCGTAGCAGAGCAATGGCGGCGTAGGGTTCGGGATCGAACGCCTCAAGAGTTTGGACGTTGCTGCGGACAGGAATGTCCGCGCTC
>PSRM01000337.1 GCA_003176045.1 Verrucomicrobiota bacterium
TGGGGAGACCTTGGCAGCGAAACGCTTTCCACGGCTCCATTGCCTAACGGACCAGACGTTGCTGGGGCAACGGAGGTTGAGGGTTAGGTTTTACGTTAACTTTTCTTTCTCAGCCTCAATGAACATCCGCACACGCGGAGTTCAGGCAAGCGCAAACATAGCCTGAATAGCGATGGATGCAAGGGCAAAACGGCACCAGATGAGGGAATGGTGTCCCGTGGGGTAATCTCCCCACACTTATTTCGGAACCGAATTTTGGGTTGCCCAAAAGCGTCAAAAGAAGGTATGATTTTCTATAGTAGGCTCGCTTTTTAGCGTTTGGGGGATGCGCCATACGGGTTTTGATAGAATGATTCTCGGCCAGATCCACAATGCCGGTGGGAACTTTGGACGGTTATTATCGTCCGAAGGTCGCGAAGCGTTTGGAGTGCGCGGTATTCCCGCGCTTTCGGTTTTCTGGCACCTAAGGGAGCGGAGCCTGAAAAAAACGAAAGCGGCGGAATGCGCCGCACTCCAAACGCTTCGCGGAATTCGAGGCCCAAGTTTCATTGCGACCGTGCTTCTAGTTTTGGGCATTGCTGCGCCGCTTAAGGCGGCTGACGCCGCCGGTCGCGTGGCCTTTAATCGGGATATTCGTCCCATCCTCTCAGACACCTGCTTCCCCTGCCACGGCTTTGATGCGAACAAGCGCAAGGCGGACCTTCGGCTCGATACGGCTGACGGAATAATTGCCCCGCACCAGGGGCGCCAGGCGGTCAAACCAGGCGACCTGAATGGCAGCGAGATGTGGCGACGCGTCAATTCCACGGACAAAAAAACCATGATGCCTCCGCCGGAGTTTGCAAAAACGCTGAAACCAGCGCAGATCGAGCTGCTGGGCAAGTGGATTAAAGAGGGGGCAGTTTACCAGAAGCACTGGTCCTTTGAGCCGCCGGTCCAGCCCGAACTGCCGGCGGTGAAAAACACCGCATGGCCCCGCAATGAGGTGGACCGGTTCATCCTCGCCACCCTCGAATCCAAAGGGCTTGAACCTTCGCCCCAAGCCGCGAAGGAAACCCTGATCCGACGCGTGACGCTCGATTTGACCGGACTACCCCCGACCCTTGCGGAGGTAGATGCGTTCATGGCGGATAACAGGCCGGACGCATACGAGGCGTTGGTGGATCGTCTGCTAAATTCGCCGCATTACGGTGAGCAGTTTGCGAGATATTGGCTGGACGTGGCCCGTTACGGCGATACCCACGGGCTGCACCTGGATAATGAGCGCTCGCTTTGGCCTTATCGCGACTGGGTTGTGTCCGCGTTCAACAAGAATTTGCCCTATGACAAATTTACGGTCTGGCAGCTCGCGGGGGATTTGCTCCCGAATCCGACGCGCGAGCAAATGATCGCATCGGGATATAATCGCTGCAATGTGTCAACCAGCGAAGGCGGAGCGATTGACGAGGAATTCCAGGTCCGTTACGCGGTGGACCGCGTCGAGGCCACTTCAACGGCCTGGATGGGCCTGACGATGGGCTGCGCCGTCTGCCACGATCACAAGCTCGATCCGATTACGCAGAGGGAGTTTTATCGCGTGTTCGCGATCTTCAATAACATTGCCGAGAAGGCCATGGATGGAAATGCGCTGCTGCCCCCGCCTTCAATGCCCCTGCCAACTCCCGATTCGGAGAAAAGGATGAAGCAGGCGGACGCGCGTATTTCGGAAATAGACAAGAAAATCCATGAGTTCGTGGCGCATCTCGATTACACCGATCCAGCAACCACCAGTAACGCCCCTGCGCCTGCGCCAAAAGAGATCGTCTGGCTAGAGGACGATTATCCGGCGAAATCCGAAGTGAAAACCGACGCTGGCGATGCAGCCAACGGCTGGATTACCAAAGATAAGGGTCCCGTTTTTAGTGGCGAGCGCTCGCTCCGGCGTTCGGGCACTGGTCTGCACCAGGCCTACTTCACCAAAGCCGAGACGCCGCTGACCATCGGCGCCGGCGATAAGCTTTTCGCGTACGTCTTTCTCGATATTAAAGACCCGCCCAAGGCCATCATGCTTCAATACCACACGGATGAATGGCGCACTCGAGCGATATGGGGAAATCAAAAGCTGATCCCTTACGGCACCGACGGCACCACTGAGAAACTGCGCATTGGAAACATGCCGAAGAAAGGCCAGTGGGTGCGCCTGGAAGTCGAGAGCCGCAAACTGGGCCTCTTGCCCGGCACCAAAATAGATGGATTGGCGTTTACACAAGCCGGCGGCACCGCTTACTGGGACAAAGCCGGTCAACTTTCGATCAATGACCCTGGGCAAAATCCGGAACTTTCGTTTGCTGCATGGCAGCGCGACGAGCGCGGCATGGGCGATAAGTCCAGCGCGCCACAGGAGATCAAAGACCTGCTCAAGAAGGAAGCGGACAAGCTGAACGAGGGCGAGCGCAAAAAGATGCGAGAATATTACTTGGTGGCGGTGTATGCGCCTCCTGGGAGCGCGGACAGCTTGTCCGCGAGTGCACAGCCCGTGGAAACGCGCGGGCAGGATGGTCCGGGCCGTACTGGCCATGACGCTCCCGGGAACCTTGTTTCCCTCCGTGCCGAACTAAAATCCGCCAAGGAAAAACGCGAGATGCTGGACAAAGATGTTCCTTCCACGATGATCTCCAAGGAACTTGACAAACCACGCTCCGCCTGGGTGCTTGTCCGTGGCCAATATGATAAGCACGGCGACGCTGTTACTCCCGGAGTTCCTGCTATCCTGCCACCGCTGCCGCCATCGGAGAAAACAAACCGGCTGACGTTTGCCAAGTGGCTGGTGGACCCGAAGCATCCTCTGACTGCGCGCGTGACCGTGAACCGTTTCTGGCAGCAGTTTTTCGGAGTAGGCATCGTGAAGACCGCCGAAGATTTTGGCGCAAAGGGAGAATGGCCATCGCATCCGGAATTGTTGGACTGGCTCGCCACTGATTTCATCTCCGGATGGGATGTTAAGAATCTGGTGAGATTGATAGTGACCTCAGCCACTTACCGCCAGGATTCGCGCGTGACCCCGCATTTGATCGAAGCGGATCCCGAAAACCGATTGCTGGCCCGCGGACCGCGTTTCCGGCTCGATGCCGAAGAAATGCGCGACAACGCCCTCGCCGTCAGCGGCCTCATCAATCTCGCCATGGGCGGCCACGCCGTTCGGCCTTATCAACCTGCAGGCATCTGGGAGGCCGTGGGGTACACCACCAGCAACACCGCTAAATACACCCAGGACCATGGTGATGCCCTTTTTCGCCGCAGTCTTTATCTATTCTGGAAACGCACTGCACCGCCCCCTTGCATGACGACTTTCGACGCTCCCTCCCGCGAGCAATGCCGCGCCCGGCGCGAGCGCACCAATACTCCCCTCCAGGCGCTGCTAACCATGAATGATACGCAATACTTCGAAGCGGCCCGGCAGCTTGGTTACCGCATGTTGCACGAAGGCGGCATGACGGATGAGGATCGTCTCCGTTTTGGTTTCCGCCTCGTGACCGCGCGCCAGCCCTCCCCCACCGAATCCGAAGTACTCACGGAATCATTGACCGCCCAACGCGCCCGCTACACCACCGATGCTGAAGCAGCTAAGAAGACCATTTCAGTCGGCGAATCGCCCGTGCCCAAGGACGTCCCCGCTGGCGAACTGGCGTCCTACACGATGGTGGCGAATCTCCTCTTAAACCTGGACGAGGTAGTTACGAAGAATTAAAACCACGGATGAACTTGAAGCAAACACCAAACACCAAACACCAAACACCAAAGAGGCCCCAAACTGTAACCACTAGGGGCCAAGATACGGTTTTGGAGCTTGGAGCTTGGTGTTTCTCTGGTGTTTGGTGTTTGGTGTTTGGTGTTTGCGCACCGAGTGTTTTGGGGTCTATGTCTTCAATTTAATTACGAATCGTTTTATGCAGCCTTCACAATCTTTCTGGCAATACCAAACGCGGCGCGCCTTTTTTAAAAACACAGGTCTTGCCGCGGGGCGCATCGCGCTCGGTTCGCTCATGTTCCCGGGACTCTTTCGCGCGGCCGCTTCAACCCGTGGCACTTCGCGCGCGCATCTGGCATTGCCTGGCCTGCCGCATTTCGCGCCCAAAGCTCGCCATCTGATCTACCTGTTCATGAACGGGGCGCCATCTCAGATAGATCTTTGGGATTACAAACCAAAACTCGCGGAAATGTTCGATGCGGACCTGCCTGACTCCATTCGCAATGGCCAACGCCTGACAACGATGACCAGCGGGCAAAAGCGGTTTCCGATTGCGCCTTCGATTTATAAATTCGCCCCGCACGGCCAATGCGGAACCCTGGTCAGCGAACTCCTGCCGCACACGGCGCAAGTCGTGGATGACCTGGCTTTGATCAAGACGGTCTATACCGAGGCCATCAACCACGATCCCGCTTCGACTTACATCCTCACCGGCAACCAGATTCCAGGCAAGCCGAGCATCGGCGCCTGGCTCTCCTACGGCTTGGGCAGCGAAGCAGAAAATCTGCCGGCGTTTGTGGTGATGACCCCACGCTGGTCAGCCAAGCGTGATGCACAGGCCATCTATCAACGCCTTTGGGGCTCAGGCT
The DNA here is from genome assembly GCA_003176045.1 of Verrucomicrobiota bacterium. Classification (GTDB taxonomy): domain Bacteria; phylum Verrucomicrobiota; class Verrucomicrobiia; order Limisphaerales; family UBA8199; genus PSRM01. Next base: position 4,597 of record PSRM01000337.1, read on the forward strand.
TTCTGCCTTCCAAACACCAGGGCGTAGCCCTGCGGCCTGCCGGTGACCCGGTCCTTTTTCTGAACAACCCGCCCGGCGTGGATGCAGACTCGCGGCGCATCATGCTCGATGGCCTTGCAAAACTCAACCAACAGGACTACAATCGCTTCGGCGATCCGGAGATTCAGACTCGTATCTCTCAATACGAAATGGCCTTCCGGATGCAAACGTCCATTCCCGAATTGGCCGACATCTCGAATGAACCGCAGTCCGTTCTCGATCTCTATGGGCCCGAAGTAACTCAGCGCGGCACCTTTGCTTCGAGCGCGCTGCTGGCACGGCGTCTGGTCGAGCGGGGGGTGCGTGTCGTCCAAATCCTGCATCGCGAATGGGACCATCACGGCGATCTGCCGCGCGATCTGCCACTCCAATGCCGCGATGTTGATCAGGCTTGCAAAGGCTTGCTTCTCGATCTCAAACAGCGCGGACTGCTCGATGAGACGCTAGTGGTTTGGGGCGGCGAATTTGGCCGGACCGTCTATTGCCAGGGCGAACTGCGCCGCGACAATTACGGACGCGACCATCATCCGCGCTGCTTCACCATGTGGATGGCCGGCGCCGGCGTTAAAGGCGGCACCGTGTTCGGAGAGACGGATGACTTCAGTTATAATGTCGTGCGCGACCCGGTGCACATCCGGGACATTAACGCGACCATCCTTCAATTAATGGGTGTGGATGCCAGGCGCCTCACCTATAACTTCCAGGGCCTCGACCAGCGCCTGGTCGGCACCGAAGCGCCCGCGACGCCGATTCATGGGATCTTGGCTTAGCGTGAAGCGCTCAAAATGTTGGAGTACTGACCAGTTTGGTCGAACCACCAACCGCCAAACACCAAAGAAGCTCCAAATTTCAAACACCAAAGGTCATGGACGGGAATTGGAGCTTGGTGCTTGGTGTTTCTCTGGTGTTTGGTTTTTGGTGTTTGGTGTTTCAAAATCAGCGTTTATTAGCGTAGATTAGCGGTTCAAAATGTCTGCCCCTCCCGATATCGTCCTGTTCTTCGGTCACTTTCACCCGCTTTTAATCCATCTGCCCATCGGGCTGATTCTGCTGGTTATACTTCTGGAGGCCTTGGGCCATACGCGCCGGTTCCGAAACGCGAACGCAGGCGTGGGCGTTGTGCTCGCCTTAGCTGTTCCGTGCGCTGTGCTGAGCGCGATTTGCGGCTGGCTGCTTTCACTTGCCGGTGGGTATGACAATCACTTACTCCAATGGCACAAATGGCTGGGGTTTGGCACTGCTGGTGTCTGCACCATCACGGGCGCTCTTTATGCCCTCGACCTCAAAAAGCTCTATCGCGCGTCGCTTTGGTTGATGACACCGACGTTACTGGTCGCCAGCCATTTTGGCGGTTCATTAACGCATGGCAGCGATTATCTCGTGCGCTACGCCCCGGCGCACATTCGCTCACTGCTCGGCTATCGGAGCGCGGACAGCTTGTCCGCGCGTTCCGCGCAGCCTGCGACCAAAGATTTTTCCCAACTTCCCGTCTTCTCCGGTCTCATCCAGCCAATCCTCCAGCAGGATTGTGTCTCCTGCCACGGACCAGAGAAATCCAAAGGCGGCCTCCGTCTTGACAGCCTTCAGGCGTTGCTTAAGGGAGGGAAGTCCGGGCTAGCCATTATCTCTGGCAAATCCGCTGAAAGCGATCTGATCCGCCGCCTGCACCTCCCGCCAGGCGACGACGACCACATGCCGCCCGATGGCAAACCGCAACCTTCGTCCGATGACATCGCCTTGCTCCAATGGTGGATTGATGCCGGAACGCCCGCCGATAAGAAAGTAGCGGACTTAAAACCGAGCACCACAATCACCCGAATCCTCTCCGCGCGCTTCGCAGCACCTGCGCCCGCTGTCGCGGCGACCTTGCCCCCGGCCCCCCTCAAAGATGTGCTGCCCGGCGCCAACAAGCTCGCCGCTGACCTGGCTATTGCCGTCTCACCGTTGGCGCCCCACGAAAACTGGCTTCAATGCAATGCGAGCGTCGCCAGCACGAACTTCGGAGATGCTCAATTGACATCTTTGGCCGCGCTCGGACCCAACTTGCGCTGGCTGGATTTAGGTGGCACAGCAGTGACCGATGCCGGTCTGGGGTTCCTCGCGACGATGCCAAACCTGACGCGCTTGCACCTGGAACGAACAAAGGTGACCGACGCGGGTTTGGATCGGCTAAGCTCGCTGGCAAATCTTGAATATCTCGATCTCTACGGTACCGCTGTAAGCGACGATGGCCTTGCTAAATTGCAGAAGCTGCCGAAGCTCACACACCTCTACCTCTGGCAAACGAAGGTCAGCCCCGCCGCCGCAAAAGCGTTCGCCGAAGCGCGGCTCGACAAAGATCAGTTGCAAAAATGGCAAGATGAGATCGAAGAACTAAAAGCGAAGATTCGCCAACAGCAAGTCTCGGTGGATCTCGGTGTTACCAGCCCTCCTGCTTCAACAAATGCTGCCGCAATGATGCCGACAAAAACCGTCGCTGCGGGTGATGCTGGCGCAAGCGGTCCGCCAATTAACCAAAAATGTCCCGTCTCAGGCAAACCTGTGGACACCACGAAAACGGTCGTCCAGAACGGCAAAGTCGTCGCCTTCTGCTGCGACGACTGCAAAGCCGAATTTCAAAAGGATCCAAAACCCTACTTGGCGAAGCTAGGGCTGGCGCAAGATGCGGCGACCAGAACGGCATTGAAACAAACCACAAAGTAACGAAGGAGCGAAGCAAGTGTTCTCGCGCTTGCCGCCAGTCCTTTGGTAGAATAATTTCGAATTGCATGAGACGGACTCCTTCCAACTCGTCGCTGGCTGACAGAATGTTAGATCTGGCCGCTGAGTGTTTTGATCCCCCTACGCTCCACGCGTTGGCAAAATTGCGCCTGAGTCCAACGATGGCTGCGAAAGTGAATCGGTTGGCCGAAAAAGCGAACGAGGGCACTCTGTCTGCACGTGAAAGAACCGAGTATCAGAGCTTTATCAGAACCTCGGAACTCTTGAGCCTGATCCAACTTCGCGCCCGCCAGAAGTTGCGCCTGCCGATAAAAGCTAGTTAAGGGCACGTTCGGGCGCGGCAACACGGAGGCGCAACTTCGTTCAAAAACCTTGCTTGGGCTTGCCCTCGTTGCAACGAACGCAAGGGCACTAATCTGTCAGGAGTGGATCCCGATACCAACCGCGTAGTGCCCCTGTTCAACCCGAGACGCGCAACTTGGACGCGCCATTTCGTTTGGGAAGGCCTGCGAATTCGCGGCCTGACCGCAACCGGGCGCGCTACTGCCTGGCTTCTGGAGTTCAATTCTGACGAACGCCTCGAATTACGCCAAGGGTTGCGAATGCTGGGCCTGCTTTGAAAGATATGTTGTCACTCTTTCCTCGCTACAAACTTCTGAGCATGTGGCGCATCGAAATCGGTAGGCGCCGCGAGGAAGCCTGGTTCATTACCGGTAATGGTGAGGGCGCCATCCTTCAGTTCATAAATGGCACAGGCGGTCTGACCCACGTATTGAGGAAATGGACACTCTTTGATGATCATCACCATTTGTTTCGGGGTTGTGTCAAAAAGTGTGATTGTGGCCTTATACCATTCATTCGTGTTCGCGAGATGAGCCTCCAGAGTGGAGCCCTCGATCACTATCGTCCCGGTTCCTGCATCTCTTCGACCCGCTTCCTTGCCTCGCCATCTCCCCTGAAGCGCGGTTGGCTCAACCTTGGACGGCTGCGCGGAATTCGATTTTACGCGCCTCCAAACCTCAGTCCATGGATTGCCAACGCCCTCCTGAGTGATTGTGTCGCCTTCGATCTTGATCTTAAATTTGAAAGCTTTTTCGATCAGTTCCTTGCTGTTCTCGTTCGCATGTTCCACGTGCTCGGTATATTCGTTCCCATTGAGTTCATAAGTCCCCCCATGTTGGAAGATAGTCTCTCCGGTGCCAGGATCGAGTTGCGTCACGGACCAGGTGTGGTTGGTAAATGCTTTGATCCGGCCACCGCCTGCAGGAGGCGCGCCCAAGTTGTTAGGTACGCCGACTAAAATCCAGGCGCCAGTCAGGCCGTTTGGAGCCTGTTTTGCGTCGTCCGAGCGGGCATCGGTGAGCGTGAGCAAGCCCAGAGTAGCGATCAGCGCGAAGGCCAGGACTGGTCCGCGATTGGTTCTCTTGAATTCTGCGATCATACGGATTCTTTCTTTTAGTTGATTTCGGTTTTCTACAGCTCCCGCAAGGCTTGGCGCCCAGACGGGCTTGCTGAAATTCTCGAGCAGCTTGAGTATCGTGCCGCCATACTTCTGGTTTTCGCCCTCACTCGCATACGACAGCGCCAGGGCGTCGCACGCCAACTCGCGATCGGACCGCATCCGGTAAAACGCCAGCCAAACCAGTGGATTGAACCAGTGCACAATTTGCAAAGCGGTCATCAGCCAGGCGACGAGGATGTCGCGCCGTTTGATATGGGCCAACTCGTGCAGGAACACATAGCGCAGCTCTTCCGGCGAAAAGTTCCTGATCATGCCGCTCGGCAAGAGCAGCCGCGGACGCAAGAAACCAAAAAGCGACGGAGTTCCCACCGCTTCGGTCTCGACCAGCATCACCGGCACACGAACACCTATCTTTTCCTTGCACTCTTCCAGCATCGCGGTCACTCGGGGATCGCTCAGCGGATTCTGGCCCGCAACTCTCCTCCATAACCTGTTGTGTGCCACCATTACAGATGCGGCCAACCCCATGCACCCCGCTAACCAAATCGCGGCCCACCAAGGCAGTCTCTTTCCGAGCCGGCCTCCCCACGGTGGCGCTTTGAGACCCGGCTGCGCGCGGCCTGAGTCGGTGCGGGTGGTCGTACCTTGCTCCACAGCAGCCGTAATCTGATTGTCCCCGTGCGCCCGAGCACGCCAAAACGAACTGGAAAACGCGGGCAGATGCAGCAGATTAAAAACACTCACCGGGGACTGAACCGTCCACGGCAATGCCAGCCGCAGCATCACCAGCAACCAAAGCCCATAACGCCACCGTGGCTGCAGCCGCCGTCCAAAAGCCCACTGCGCTCCGAGCACCAGCAGGATGAGCGCGGCACCCTGCCAGGAAGTCCTCAACAGTAAGTTAAAAAAGTGGTCGCAGAATTGTTGCATAGGTGTCCGAAAAAATTAGAACTCATCGGTCTTTTTCTTGCCGGATTCTTTCAACAGCCGTCGTAGCTCGCGAATCTCTTCCTCCGACAGCTTCTTCCTCTCCACGAAATGCGCCAGCATCGGTTTGAGAGAACCGCCAAAAACTCGTTCCAGAAACGACGTGCTCGCTGCCTCGATACAATCCTCCTCCATGACCATGGGACGGTAGAGATAAAGCCGTCCTTCCTTGCGAAATCCAATCGCGCCTTTTTTCACAAGGCGATTCAAAAAAGCCTTCACGGTTTTGGGATGCCAGGTAGGGTCGCGCCGTGTCAGAAATTCGATGATCTGGCCCGCCGAGCACGGGGCCTGCGCCCAAAGCACCCTCATCAGTTCCCATTCTGTATCTGAGATGCGTGGAACTCTGATCATAATTACGCAACGCTTACATTTGTAATCCACATAAGGATTACAATAGTAATCTTAAGCCGTCAATAGATTTTTTGAAATATTTTTTGGATGCAGATTTTTCAACCGCGAATGGACGCGAATGGACGCTAATGACAGCGATTCGCCGACATTGGCGTTCATTCGCGGTTTATTTTGTCCGATGCCTATCCGAAGCAAAAGCGGTCTAGGACGCTGCGACGGCGCTCACCTCACCCGTTTCAGGCGGCCGCCCCAGTCTGATGCGCGGGAGCAAAAGCATGGCTCCGACAAAGAGCGCGATGCCGGTGCCGGTGATGAGGATGCCTTGCAATCGGGTGTGTATCGCCGCCAGGAGGGTGACTGCCAGAATCGCCCCGGCAGGCAAAACGGCACCGAACAGCTCCAGCCGCCAGCCCATGAGCGTGATCGCGCGGCCCGCCACTACCGTCAGCACCAGCGCCGCCGAGCCACAAATCGCCGCCTGCAGCGAAATGAATTCCTGAGCGAAGTACATCAGCGGGTAAGCACCGGTAAATGTTCCGAGGATCAGCAACAGCATCCAACGATCGAAGTTGTGGAGCCGGAACGCGTAGGCGACGAGCCCAAGCACCAAGCCGAAAATGACCACGCTGGAGGGGCCCAGCCAGGTCAGCTCGCCCAGGCGATCAATCGGCGCGATTCCCAAAACGTCCAGCGCGATAGGCCGCCCGAACAGGAGCTGTCTGTAATCCCACGTATAGACCGTCTGACCTTTGCTGCGGACGTACTTGGTCGGTTGGAGGGACAGTTCCAGCATCCGGACGTCCGATCCCACCGCAGTTAGATCAATATGAAAGGTGTCCAGAATGTCGCTCGGAGGAATTTGCACGTTGTAAAGCCCCTTGCCGACGGCCGAATAGGCTATGGTCATTGGCGTTACTTGCGCAGGCAGCGTGCCGAACCAAACGAGTTTATCACCGCGAATTTCGACCGAATCGCTGGGCCGGCCATTGACGGCCACTGTCAGATCAGCCAGCGAAATAATCTGCGGCGGCAGCGGCAGGAGCACCTCACATTCACCACCGCGGGGATTGCGCGCGTCGAATTTTGCCGAAAGTTGGGCGGTATATATGGATTCCGGCTGAGCCGTGCCGACACTCAAGCCAGGCTTCAGCGATACGGTGGCCGCGAAGTTTTTCACGGTTGCCACGGCTCGGGCCGGGGTATTGGCTGCGCCTTCGCTGGGCGCCTGCGCCGCGGATGCAGGCGCCGGCTTGACGTTGTATCTCATGCTGGTCTGCAAAGCGCGGCTCTTGGCCTTGGACAGCGCGGGCAGCAGCAGGGCCGCCAGCAAGGCAATGATGGATATGACAACCAGCAGTTCGATTAGTGTAAAGGCAGGACGATGCGGAAGCTTCATAATCACCCCATAGGTTTATGACCGTCACATTTAAAGCATTGCCAATGCCAGCGGCGAGTTTGGGCCAATTCCCGTTGAATTCTCAACCTCAAGAGCCGCCAAGGAGTGAATTTCGCGCATTATATGCGTGAGATTCGCGCGCTTCTGCACTACACCCGGGAGCTTAACCCGGATTTTTTTATGACCGCTGTAGGGGACGACGTTAGGAGTCCCTTTCTGGCGTCGCGTTCAAAAAGAGGACTCCTTACGTCGTCCCCTACAGGATGTCGGAGGTTCCAAGGTGGTATATACCTCTGGCGTGCTTCGCGCCAGAGACGTCGTTCCCATTTAACTCAATTAACTTAATTAACTCAGTTAACCCAATTGACTCTTTAGTTGCGGCCTTGTGCCGCACCCTGCGACTGCCACCCTCCGCCCAGAGCCTTGGCCAGCAGGATCGTGGAGACCGCTCGCTGGCCGTTCAACTGTGTTTGCTGGCGCTCGGCGTCCAAAGCCGCCCGTTGGGCGTCCACCACATCCAGGTAGCTGGTCAGTCCTTTTTGGTAGCGTTCGGTTGCGAGAGTGGAGGTGTCGCGAGCAGAAACCAGGGCGCGATTTACCGCTTCGCTCTGCGTCGCGAGAGTCTCTAAGTCTGACAGGGAGTCTTCTACTTCCTCGAAGGCTTTGAGGATGGAGTTGCGGTAGGTTGCGACGTTTTGGTCATACCGGGCTTCGGCGGCCTTCAGGTTCGCACGGTTGCGCCCTCCCTGGAAAACGGGCACTGAGATGCTCGGACCGAACGCGGCCACGTGGCTGGGCCAATTGACAATCGTGCTCAAATCAACACTTGCATAGCCTGCCGAGCCGGTGAGTGTGATTACCGGGAAGAAAGCCGCTTTGGCGACTCCGATGCGGGCGTTCGCAGCCTGCAGATTGCGCTCAGCCTCGACGATGTCGGGGCGGCGTTGTAACAAATCCGATCGCAAGCCGGCCGGAACCTGGGGAGGAATGACATTCAGAGTTTTGGCTATCACGGAGAAACTCGCCGGCGGCTGGCCACACAAAACCGCCAACGCATGTTCCACTTCAGCGCGGCTGCGCGTGACAGCCTGGAGCTCGGCTTCGACATTCGCGAGTTCGGTTCGCGCGCGGCTAACATCCATTTCGTTTACCAGGCCGGCTTTGTAGCGCGTCTCCTGAAGCCGCAAGGCATCCTGACGCAAGGCGACGGTTGTCTCGATTACCTTCTTCTCGTTATCCAGAGAGCGCAGGGACTGGTAATCGCGGGCGACATCTGCGGTGAGCGTCAGCAGAACGGCCTCCAAGTCCGCGGCCGCCGCGCCGGCATCCGCTTTTGATGCTTCAACATTGCGTCGCACGCGACCCCAAACATCCAGCTCGTAGTGCAAATCGAACGAGGTGCTGAAATCATCGAAATTGGAATCCAGGTGCGCAGTATTCGCCCGGTTTTCGCTTAGCCGGTTCCTGGAGTAGGCGCCATTGGCCGCGATGTTTGGATAAAGATCGGCTTTGCTCACTCGGGCCAAAGCACGGGCCTCGGTGACGCGGGCTGTCGCGCGTTTCAGGTCCTGGTTGGCGTGGACCGCTTCGGTTTCGAGGGCATTAAGCTCGGCGTCCTGGAAGATCGTCCACCATTCCGTTGGCAGGACGGGGGCGTTGGTTGCAACAATGGTTTCCTTCCAGTTCACCGGATTTGAAACTGTTGGACGAGAGTAATTCGGGCCCACGGCGCAGCCGGCGAGAAAGAGCAGGCCGAGAACGAGCGCAACTGCATTTGAAGCATATCTCGAGCACCTTGAGACTGACGTCGTAGCGCAGGCTTCCAGCCTGCTGTATCGCGGGTTTCCAACCCGCGGGCGCTCGAATGCACTGGCACGCCTGACCTGCTGGCACGCCTGCCGACTGGAAGTCGGCGATACAGCAGGTTGGAAACCTGCGCTACGGGCGCGGCCGCTCGCGCCTGCCCTAATGGCGGCAGCATCAACATGCGCCCATAGAGAGTAAGCCGCCCGGGTTGAATTGGGATCAATGCAGAATTGGGAGATCATATTTTACCTTTCGCCTGAGCAAGTTGCAGGACTGGTTTCACTCTGGCCGCGACGGCCGGGATGTCCGATTTCACGAACATATCCACTTGTTGACCCACATACACGGGCCGGTCCTTGGGACGTTCGAAAGAATAAATTACCTGTAGCACGCGCGTGTCCACACGTTCGTTGCCTGAGCCGGTCAACGAGACCTTCGGCACGACGTATGGCTCGATGCGCACGAAGCTCAACTCAATGGGCCTGGTCGTATCGCCTTTGACATACGCCGTTGCCTTCTGCCCTTTTTGCAAGCGCGCCGCGTTCTGTTCGTCTATGTCGGCGCGCACCTGAAGATGATCCACGTCGCCAAGAACCATCGCGGGATTCTTCGGGGCGGTAGAAGCGTATTCCCCAGTCCGAATGTTGACCTGAAGGATGGCGCCGTCACGTGGGGCGAGTACCGTGAGGCGAGCCAGGCACACCCGGTTCTGAGCGACCTGGGCGCGCGCCGCTTCGAGCTGCGCCTGGGCCACGGCCACATCGTTTTGCCGGGTCCGGACTTCCTCTTCGCTGACCGCGCGGCGATCATTCACATTTTCGAGCCGCGCCAATTGATCCTGCAGCCTACGTAGCGTGGCCTCGGCCACATGCGCGTTTGCGAGATTCACGTTCAATTGCGCGTTCAATTCGCGATCATCCAGCGTGAAGAGCGGCTGGCCTTCCTTCACGAAATCCCAGACCTTCACGTGAACTTTCGTTACCAGTCCCGCTTCGGGGACTCCGACGGCTACGTTCTCGCTCAGGGCTTCGACAATGCCCGAGGCCGCGACGCTGAGTTCGTAGGGCTTGGGTGATGGGTCAATCGGCGGCGCCATTATCGGCGACTGGCCGCGCAGGCGCGCCGCCATGATGGCGGTCCCTGCGATGCCCGCGACGGCAAGATAGAATGTTGTTTTTTTCAATAGCATAAGTTTCTCCGTGTTCGATGTGCGTTTCAGTTATGTTCCAGCGCGTTGTTTTCTTTGGTATCTGTGTGATCAATCCGGCCGTCCTCCATGTGAGTCATCCGGTCGGCATACTTAAAAATTCGGTTGTCGTGCGTCACGACGATCACGCAACGGTCCGGCCTGGCGGCAACGCCGCGCAGCAGTTCCATCACTTTGGTGCCGTTTTCGCTATCGAGCGCGGCGGTGGGTTCGTCGCATATAATCAACCGCGGGTCGTGCACCAGGGCGCGCGCGATGGCCACGCGCTGCTGCTGGCCGCCCGAGAGCATGTTGGGCCGGTGATGCATCCGTTTCCCCAATCCCACGGTTTCGAGCATGGCCGCTGCTTTTTTGTCGGCGACGGCAGCTTTTTGCCCCTGGATGCGCAGCGGCACGCTGACGTTCTCGACGCAATCAAGAGTCGGGATCAGGTTGTACTGCTGAAAGATGAACCCGATGTTCGCGGCGCGGAATTGCGTCACCGCGCGTTTGCCCAAAGCGTGCAACGAGGAATTGAAGACATCCACCTCGCCCCGGTCCACGCCAAGCGTCCCGGCGATGACACTCAGAAGCGTTGTCTTGCCGCACCCGGACGGCCCAACCAGCATCAGGAGTTCGCCCATGCGCGCCTCGAAGTTGACTTCCTTGAGAACCTCCGTGCGGGCTTCCCCTTCTCCGAATCCCTTGCACACCGAACTGGTTTGCACTGCGATTTCGTTCATAGGTTTTGCGAATTTTTATTCTGCCTCTTTACTACCACGCGTTTGAAAATCTCGAAATAATGCTTCGGGATTACTATCCACGAAACACGATGGCGGGTTCGAGGTTGCGGATCTTGCGGATGCCCAGGGAGGCGGCCAGCCAGCAGATGAAGAGGATGGCAGCGAGAGTAATCAGAGGCAGTTGCCAGGGGAGGAAGAACGGGGGCATGCCTTTTTTCAGGACGATCAGTCCGAAAACCGTGGCCAGTCCAACGCCGCAACCGTAGCCAATCAGGCCGACCGTGAAAGTCTGGAGCATGATCATGCGGGCGAGGATCCCGTCGGAGGCGCCCATGGCTTTGAGCGCGCCGAGATTGCGCAGGTTTTCCAGAACGAAGGAATAAAAGGTCTGGCTGCTGATCGCCAGGCCGACGACGAACCCCAGCACCACGGTGGCGCCGAAGGCCACTGGAATTCCCGTGTTTTTGATGTACCACCAGATGCTGAGCCAAAAGAATTCGTTTTTGGTGTAGGCTTTGAGACCGGTGGCCTGGTTGATTCGGCGGGCTACCTGCGCGGGATCCTGCCCAGGCGCCGCTCCGGCCAGGACGCACGAGAGCATCTTGCGGGTGCTGGGCGCATATTGAACGGCCTGGTCGTAAGTGGTGAACAGGTAGGGGTTGCCGCTGAAGGACATGCGCGTCTTGCAGATTCCCACCACGCGCGCTTCCCGGTCGTTAATCTCGAAAGTTTCGCCCAGTCCAATTGGCTTCGCCGGGTCGTGGCTTAGTTTTTTCGAGCCATACTCGTCAAGGATGACAGTGTTGGGCAGCCGCAGGTCGTCGAGCCGGCCCTGGATGATGTCGCGCGGAGCGCCCGCGAAAGTGGTGGCGTCAATGCCGATGAGCTGCACGAATTTGAACGAGCCGTCGCGCATGTGCGTGCGCAAATTGCCCTGGTAAAGCGGCGCGGCCCAGGCAACGCCCTCCACCGAGCGGACCCGGCCGACGTCGGTGTCACGCATGGCTTCGGTGTCGTTGACCTGCTCGACCATGGGGTCCACGACCCAGATCGGCGCGCCCACGTTATCAAGTGTCGAGCCGCACCACTGCATGATGCCGCAAAAGATGGCGGCCTGTTCGGTCATCAGGAGCGCGGCAAAGGTCAGGCCGCTGATGAGCATGATGTACTTGGCTTTGTCGCCGAGAAGCATTTTAAGAGCGAGGTTGAGCATAGGATTTAAGTGTTGATCAATTGTTTATTAACTCGGCCTCGGGTCACGCCAATCGGAAGCGAAGAACAGAATCCAGAAGAGAACGAAATAGAATACGAGTATTGATGTCATCATAACGGTATTGCTTGTTGAATGGTTTTGAGTTGATTTCCTACGCCGGCGCGCCCAGTCAACGGGAGCGAGGCGGACAGCTTGCGCTTTGCAAAGGCTGGATAATAGTGAACGGCGAGATAGCCCGTCGTCAGCAGCAGAAGTGGAATGAGCGAACCGAGGCCCAGGTGATCGAGCAGGCGCGTAATCTTCTGCATTTGATCGCTGAAAAGCGCGCCCAATGCCAGATAGGCACCCGAATAAAGCGTCGAGCTGAGAAAATCCAGCAATAGAAATCGGCTGGTGCTCATACCGAAGGCGCCCGCAAGCGGCGGCGCTATAACACTGAGGCCCGGAACGAATTTGGCGACGATCACGAACGGGCTGCTGTGACGCGAAAATCGGCGCTCCATTCTTTGGAGGCTCGCGGCGTTGAAAAGGCCGAGGCGGCAGATCAGACGCATGGCGCGGTTACCTCCACGGCGGCCAATAAAGAACCATATTGAATCGGCCAGCACACATGCCAAAACTGCGAGGCCGCCTATCGTTGCGGTCTGTGCTTCGCCGGTCGCACAAAGCGCCCCCGCGGCCAGCAGGGACGGCGCGGCGGGAACTGGGAGCCCTGCCTGTTCCAGAAAAACGATCAGGCACAACGCGGCGGTGCTGTGACTGAAAGAGAATGTAGCAATGGGATTCATGCGACTGCCTCGCGTCCGAATTTCAACGTTTCATTTTTCATGGGAGAGTTTTACCGCGAGTTTGCGGATCGTGGAATAGCGCTTAGGTATTAGGTCCGAATGTAGCAGCCGAGGTGACGAGGCTCCCCCAGAACGTAACTTTGCAGGACAACCGGCCGGGGATTCTCCCTCTCCCCTTCGGAAGGGGAGAGGGTCGGGGTGAGGGGTCTTTCTCGGCAGAGCCGTTCATGGGGAGGAGTCTTCTTTACGAACGCGCCACCAGAACGGGACTCCTCACGTCGTCCCCTACAAGGGGTGCGAAATATTTGGCCTAAAGGCCGCGCTCCTCCAACGGAATGCGCATTAGGGTCGCGCAGCCGCACCGGGGACACACAGGCTGCTTGCACTGGGGATCGTGCGGCACGTCGTGAAGCCGTCCGCGCCAGCCACAGCGAGAACCCTCTGTCCCGGCGTAGTTGCGGATGCAGAAAACATCGCAATCCGCCCAGGGAGGCAGGTCTTTGGGTCTTCCGTTGGTTTCCGAATTCGCGTTCGCGCTCATAAATTGTAGCAGCGAGACCGTGCGGCCTGGCTATGGGTCTCTAACACCTGGGCGAGGGTGGCGCGATAATCCTTTGGTATTACGCCGCGGAAATCGGCTTCACCAGAGGTGGCCAGGTGGTATTCTTTGGGCATGCACGCCAAAAAGAAACCCAATCGCCCAAGGAAGGTTGCTGGCGTGGCGGCGAACCCGGCCGCGGTTGACGAAGTTTTGTTCAGCCTGGCGTTTCACAACAGCCCGGCGATGCAAAGCCTGGTTCGGGCTTCAGACGGCGTGATCGTGCAGGTGAACGACATTTTTCTGCAGAAAATGTCGCGCAAGCGCGAGAACGTGGTCGGAAAAACACCTTTGGAAATCGGCTCGTGGGTGGAACCGGAGAAATTGCTGACCTACCGGCAACGATTGGAATCAGAAGGATCTGTGCAGGGATATGAAGCGCTCCTGCGGGGAGCAGACGGCAGAATCATTACGGCTTTGCTCTCCACCTTCGCCGTAGACATCGGAGGGGTCCGCCACTACTTGAGCGCGGGGGTGGACATTACCGCCCGGAAAGAAGCGGAGGCCAAACTGCTAGAAAGCGAACGGCGACTGCGCGAGAGCGAGGCGCTTTTTAGCACCGCATTCCGCGCTTGTCCTGTTCTGATGAATATTGCGCGCTTGCCGGAGGGCGGGTACGTCGAGGTCAATGAGGAGTTCGTGCGGTGGATTGGAAAGCCCCGATCAGAAATCATCGGCCATACCTGGCCGGAGTTTGCGCAATGGGAGGACGCTACGGAGCAAACGGCCTTTTTCACGGAATTGGAGCATGCTCGCTCGGTAAGAAATGTCGAATGTCGGCTGCGCTTGTTTGATGGCCGAAAGAGTGTTGTCCTGGTTTCGGCTGATATGATCGAAATCAACCGCGAACCCCACATTCTTGGGTTCGCCATTGACATCACTGAACGCAAGCGCGCCGAGGCCGAGCTGCAAAATGCTCTAGCAAAGGAGCGTGAACTCGGGCAGCTCAAGAGCGATTTTGTTTCTCTCGTGTCTCATGAGTTCCGCACTCCATTGGAAATCATCATGTCCTCCGCCGACAACCTGGAGCGCTACCACGACCGGCTCGCCCCGGATAAACGCCGGCAATTGCTCCAAACCATCCATAAGTCAGTCCGGCGAATGTCCGGGATGATGGAAGAAGTGCTCGTGCTTGGGCGCGTCGAGGCCGGGAAAACTGAATTTCGGCCATCGGAATTCGAGCTAAACGCGTTCTGCAAGCGGGTGGGAGATGAAATTCAAACGGCGACGAGTAACCGTTGCCCGGTTAAGGTTGAGGCCAGGCGGATCTCCCGGACTGCGTTTGGAGACGAGAACCTGTTGCGCCACATTCTAACCAATCTACTATCCAATGCCGTTAAATATTCTCCCGAAGGGGCGCCGGTGACTCTTCGGGTCGCCCGGCAAGGCACGAATGCGGTTCTCAGTGTGATTGACAAAGGGTGCGGCATTCCCAAAGCGGACCAGGACCGGCTCTTCCAGGCATTTCACCGCGGCGCCAACGTGCGCCATGTTCCCGGAACGGGCCTTGGGCTCGTGATCGTAAAGCGGTGCCTCGAATTGCACGGCGGCGAGATTTCCTGCAAGAGCGCCGATGGCGCAGGAACGACCTTCTCTGTGACCCTGCCGTTATATCCAAAGTCTCAAGATGCCCACCCCAATCGAAGAAGATGAAAAAAATACTCGTGATAGAAGATGAGGCCGAAACGCTGCAAAACCTGGTGCTGATGCTGGAGATGGAAGGATTCAAACCGCTGTCCGCGCCGAATGGCTGCGCCGGCGTGGCGGTCGCAAAGAAGGAATTGCCCGATGTCATCCTTTGCGACGTATCCATGCCCGAGCTCGATGGATATGGCGTGCTCCAGGCTTTGCGCGCCGAACCGGAAACGGTTTCCATACCCTTTATTTTTCTTACTGCGAAAGGTGACAAACGGGACTTGCGCGCCGGCATGAATCTCGGCGCCGACGATTATCTCACCAAACCCGCCAGCGCCGAGGAAGTCTTAAGCGCCATCCGCGCGCGCCTGGATCGTCACAGCGAAAAGGAGCGGGCGGCAATGGCGAAAGTTGCTCTGAAACCCAACTTCGAGTCGTCAAAACCGCTCGAGTCGCTCGGTTTAACCGCTCGCGAGGCCGAAGTGCTGCTCTGGGTCGCGCAGGGAAAAGCAAACGCCGACATCGCTACGATCCTTGGTTGCGCGGAGAACACGGTAAAGGTTCATTTGGCCCGCATTTTTGAAAAAGGCGGCTTCGAAAACCGGAACGCAGCGACCGTCAGGGCGCTCGAACTCCTCAGCAAGCCGACTCCAAAGGCACATAAATATCCGTGAGCCCAAATGTTGGTGGCACTTCTTCCCGGCCATTCACCGCCATCAAGAGCGATGGGGCACTCCGTGCCTTGCGGCCGCTTTTGGGCAGCCATGAGCGGAACAGTTTCTCGTAGCCCTTGGCGATCGCCCCGACTGGACAATTCCTTGCCACCACATAATCGCCACCGGCGATCGTTCGCACGCGCACAGGATTCGTGGGCAGATATTTTTCGTCAATGGTCACGCAGGCGTCAAAACGCAATTTCTCCGGCGGTGTGACCTTCGGATTATCCATGGGCACGCCGATGAATCGCGAATCCTTGCGGGGCAAACCGTGCTGCTTCAGTCTGGTCGTAAAATCCATCCACACGCGATACGCCCCGTTATACGGCCCCACATGCCGCATATAAGCGACTCGCTGAGTTTCCAGCGTCGTCACTTCGATTTTCATTTTCTGCGCTTTATTCACGGGCCGCCTGGGCTGCAACGGCATATAAACATGCACCCGCCGTTTCCCGGGCGCGACCGCGTCCCGGATGCCCAACAACACCAAAAAGCCCGGCAACGGCCGCAACTCCCGGGAACTCCGGGCGAGCCATTTGCCATAGAGATACTGGAAGGCGTCCTTGATTTTCTCGACCGGGCAATTTTTTACCACGGCGTAATCGCCGCCGGCGATTACCTGCGCTTCAACCGGTTCCTGCGGCTCATAATCTTCATCCACGGTAATGCACGCATCGTAACGCAGCTCCGAGGCCGGGACCACCGATGGATTATCGTGCCCAATCCCGATGAACACCGAACGCTTGGGAAGCTGCTTGTCTGCCGACAGGCGTGCCGTGATGTCAATCCACGTTGGAGTGACATTTTCGTAAGGCCCGACGTGCCGCAAATAAGCCACGCGCATCGGTTTGATTTTCCTGGTAATGACTTTCATGACTTTTGTGCTGTGATTTGTTTTGAATGTGGTCAAAGGAACGCCCGGCCGATAATGCACGCCGGACGGCGCGGAGCGAATGGCGATGGGCAATGGCGCGCGGCGAAACTCCGCCGGCGAAACGCCGTAGGCGGCCTTGAACGCCCGTGTGAACGCTTCGTGCGCCTCGTAACCGGCGTCCAGCGCCACTTGAATCACCTGCTTCGCGCCCGACCTCAGTTCCATTGCCGCCCGCTCCAACCGTAGCCGCCGCACATGGTCCGCAATCGTCTCGCCCGTCATCGCCCCGAAGATGCGATGAAAATGAAAACTCGAAAAACACGCCACCCGCGCCAACTCCTCCAAATCCAACACCTCATCCAAATGCTCGTGGATATGCCTCAACACCCGCAGGATGCGCTCCCGATAATCATTCCACGTTGCCGCAAGTTTTGGCCGTTTGCCGCTCATTCGTACGCAAAACTAGCAAACACCGCTGCGGTCGGCTTGACTAATTTTGCGCTTTTGCATCTGCGACTTTTTTCATGTCCCTCGATCTCAATTGCAGACAAGAACTGTCGCGGGACGTTAAGGCGTAGTGGGGCGACGTAGAACCGGGAGTGGAAACAGCCTTGCTACTCGACCCACCGCACTGTGCTCGCTGGAACAAACGCGCCGCCACACTGACATGCCGCCCCTGCGTTCCCCTCTGCGGCGGTGTCACACTTCGGGCAAATCGTCCGGGCCAAACTCTTGCGCAGTGCCTTACGGCCCTCGACGCGGCGAACAATGAAGATGACTGGTGAACCAATTACGCCGAATATCAGCAAGCGCAGCCAAAATGTCCCCCCATAGCTCCTCTGCAAAGCCAGGCCCGTCTTGAAATCCACTAACCAACCAGCGGACAATAGGATTACGCCGAAGCCCCAAGCCAACAGCCCAATCACCAAACCGTGCGTGCGGGCACCCCGCTCGGCGTTAGCTCTCCACTGGGCTTCTTCTTCAGGTGTGCGCTGAACCCACATACAAGGAATGATGCTTAATGCGGCACCTCAGCCACCATACGCTCAATTGAATGACCGCATCATTTCACAAGGCACTTACGATGCCAATTACTGTTTCAAGCGTCGCTACGCGACGCGCCAGGCTTTTTGGGTGGACCAACCGTGGGCTGGAAGCCCACGCCTACCATCGGGCGGCCGCTACGCGGCGCAGAGGCACTCGGGGCCGTCGCGAAAGGAATCGGCACAGAAGCAAACGAAGGGAACGAAGTGGAGCGGACGTCCAGTGTGCCGGTGGTTCTCGGTTGGCGAAACCGGTTGCCGTTGGAAGTGCTTTCCTCCAAGCTTTTCAGGAATGCCCGGACCGGACAAACTTCTGGCAGCAATTTGCCTGAGCTTGGGCTTTGCGCTGGCAGGATGCTCGAAGACGTCGGAACCAGAAGCGACAGAAACGGCTAAACCCCAAGCTCCCGCGCCCCCAGCTCCTCCGGCGTTTGGTTTTGAGCCAATTCAGCCCAAGGTTGGAGCGCCGATATCCACATTCGGCGCTTACAATTGGATAGTGATGGAGGCAAGAAACCTGATGGCCCAAGGAAAACTAAACACCCACCTGATGGACCAAGCGCCACCCAGTTTGTGTCGCCTGCGTCTGCCGCCTGTCTCGCCGGAATCGTTTACGCCGCAGAAGCTATTTGAGAAGGCACAGATGAGCGCTAGCGTTCTCGCACTGTTCAACGTGGAGTTCGGCACGCCGGTGGTGCCAAGACTGGCCAGCGGCTTTTTTATTACGGACTCTGGGGCGTTCGTGACCTGTTCCCATTGCCTCTCGACAAATGCGAATTTCAGCGCGGCAGTGATGGCCCGAGACGGACGGGTTTATCCTGTGAAGGCCGTTTTGGCAGCCAGCGCAACGAACGATGTGGCTATCCTGGAGGTAGAGGGCAAATCATTCACACCGATTCCAGTCGGACCCAATGCGCCAATTGGTTCCTCAGTCTGGGTTCTGAGCAATCCTGGGGGTTATATGTATACGTTTACCTCAGGCACAGTGTCCGGTTACGTTGATTTATGGCATGATTCGAACGCTCAATGGCCCGCTCACGCTAAGTGGATGACCACGACCGCCGACTTCGCGGGAGGTTCTAGCGGAGCCCCGGTGCTTAATGAGAACGGTGCTGTCGTGGGCGTAGCCTCATTGGGGTTCCCACTCCACAATTATAACAACGATCAGGTGATGTCGCTGAAGTTCTGCGTGCCAGCGGAGGAGCTTTTGAAACTGGTTCAGCGGGAGTAATTGCAGCAATCCACAAGCTCCGATAGGAGCGCCATGTTTATAGAACCGCCCGCAACAAAGAGCCGGCCAAGCTCCGTAGGAGCGGCATGAATGGGACATTGTAGGTTGTCCTAAGCAGCGTTTTTACGGGAACCATCGGACATGCCGCTCCTACGGAGCTTCTGATCGTTCGGCTGGGTGGCTTGGCCATAAACATGGCGCTCATAGCCTGGACATTTCACATCGAGTTTGAACAGACGACGGCTTGTAGGGGACGACGTGAGGAGTCCTCTTTGCGGACGCGCCGGCAGACAGGGACTCCTCACGTCGTCCCCTACACGTTCACGTTCGTGAGAATGGCCCGCTGGTTGCTGGTAAGGTCAACCGAGATGACGCGGTGAGCCATGCCATCGTGATGGGGCCGGGTCGGGCGCTGGCCATTCGTCCAAGCCGTCTGTGATGACGGAAAGGAAAGCGTTTGTAACCACAGATGAACACAGATGAACACAGATAAAGCAGGTCGTCAGAATCTGTGTCTATCTGTATTCATCTGTGGTTAAATCTTCCTTCGCCGATGAGCAAAACCGTCGCCAAATTGTTGTCCGCCATCGCCCTGGCGGCGATGCCGATCGTACCGCGCCTGGCCGCCGCGACGTATGAGGTTGGGCCGAGCCTGGCCTATACGAATCTCGGATCGGTGCCGTGGACAGGGTTGCAGCCGGGTGACACCGTCAACGTCCACTACCAGGCCGGCGGTTACCACGAGATTATTTTGCTGTCCGCCAGCGGCGTCTCGAATGCGCCGATCACGCTCAACGGGGTTCCCGATCCGGTCACGGGCGCGTTGCCAACGCTCGATGGCTCAAATGCCGTAACCGCCACCAACACGCCGTGGCACGATCCATCCTTGAATACCGAAGGGGTCATCGTGGTCAGCCCGAATGCTCTTCAGCCGTATCCTTATTTTCCCTCCGGGATCGTGATTCAAAATCTGCGCGTGCAGAACGCCAGCCCGAGCAATTCCCTTACCCAGGCCCAGGGCGGCACGGCGAGCTTCGACAGCACAGCGGCCGCAATCTATGTGGAATTTGCCCAGCACCTGGTTGTCAGCGGCTGTGAACTGAGCGGCTCTTGCAACGGGTTCTTTTGCGGTGCGGAAAATGGCGACCCGAACACCACTTCCGCTGACATCCTCGTCCAAAAGAGCTGGGTCCATGGCAATGGTTTTCCCGGAAACTACGAAGCCCACAATATCAACACCGAGGCCAAGGGCATCGTGTTCCAATACAACCTGATTGGCCCGCTGATGCCGAACGCCTCAGGCGATGACATCAAGGACGCCTCCTCCGGCACGATCCTGCGCTACAACATGGTGATCCAGGGGCCCGGCGGATGGGCTTTTTGGTTTGTCCAACCGGATGGCGGTGTGGGCGTGATTGACCAGGACCCTGCCTACCACACCAACTTTGTTTATGGCAACGTCTTTTTAAACGGCACCAACAGCAGTGCGCTCACCATGTTTGCATACGATTACCTGGGCAACGGTTCGCATCCACGAAATGGCACACTCTATTTCTACAATAACACCGTGGTAAATTACGCGGACCAATCGGCGCGGTATTACACGGAAATTTTCCAATTGCCGCAGCATCAGGATGCCGTAGCGCTGAATATCCACGACGTTGTGGATTGCCGGAACAACATCTTTGCCGCGCTGCCTGCCACCGCAGGCCGGTCGCCGACCCAGACGTACTTGTTGAATACAGATGACGGGACGCTGTTGCTCGGCACCAACTGGGTCAGCCCCGGCCTGGTGCCGCTCCAGCTCCCCTATGGCGCCACGAATTTTTACGGTGCGATCATTGGCACCAACCAGCTCATTTTCGGCGATCATCAAGGTCAGAACAACCCGGGATTCGTCAGCGTCCCGAACACCAATTTCATGCTGCTTTCCTCGTCCGCCTGCATTGACGCAGCAGGGCCCCAATCGCCCGCAGTCCTCGCTTCCCCAAACAATGTGGTCGCGCAATACGTGCCTCCGACAAACGGCCAGGTTCGCATCGTGAGTGGACGCGGAATGGATCTGGGCGCGTTTGAGGGCGTGTCCACCAACTACAGCGGGCCGCTCTTTTCTCTCACGGTCACCAATGGCTTCGGCACCGGGAACTATCCGTCGAATGCCGCCGTGTTGATCGCGGCGAGCAACGCTCCTGCTGGCCAGGTCTTTGCCGGATGGACCGGGTACCCCGTGCCGAATGTGTTGTCGGTTGGAACTACACTTTCTATGCCCGCCAGCAACATCAGCGTCACTGCGACCTACTCGAACCTGCCGTACTACGGACTGACGGTGTCGAACGGCACGGGCAGCGGCTCGTACTTGCCGGGCAGTGTGGTTGCTATCGCTGCGAACCCACCGCCTGCGGGACAAGTGTTTGCGGCCTGGATCGGTTATCCTGTGGCCAGCCCGGGCGCCCCCAGCACTACCCTGACCACGCCCGCCGGGAATGTGACGGTCACTGCCACGTACTCCAATGCCGCCGTAACCAGCCTGTTCTATTTGACCGTCGTCAACGGCAGCGGGAGCGGCTCTTATGCTGCGGGGACCACCGTGAACATCACCGCCAACACTCCGGGCACGAACCAGACCTTCGCAGGATGGACCGGTTACACGGTCGCCAATGCCGCCGCGCTGTCCACCTCGCTGGTCATGCCCAGCAACAACGTCACGGTGGCGGCCAGTTATCAGTTCACCGGACCGCTGCCATCCACGCTGCCGCAACCCGTCAGCAGCCATCCGCGGCTTTGGCTCACCACCAATGACCTGGCGAAATACCGCTCCTGGGCCGTGCAGACCAATCCCATATATCAGCAGGGATTGCGGATCGTGATCCAGCAATGCGTAAGCGATTATCAAGCGCAATTTTTCCCAGGCGGCGTGGCGAACACCAATTATCCCGACTTCGGCGATACGCAGGGTTACACGGGTCTGTTGACCGAGGCCGACGCTGTGATCCTGTCCTTTGCGTCGCTGATTGATCCCGACCCGGTTAAGCGGAGCCAGTACGCCCAGTACTCGCGCAATTTGCTGATGTACGCCTTGAGCCAGGCGGCCCTCGGCACCCTCGCCAACGCGCCGTTTCGTGACCCATTATTTGCCACCTATAATCGCGCCAACGGCGGCGGTGAGGACTGGCCGCTTGCGGTGGACTGGATTTATAGCGCCACCGACATGAACGGTCAGCCGGTCCTCAGCGCTGCCGACAAGCTGACCATACGCAATGCCTTCATGGTCTGGGCCGGCAAATGCCTGACCGCCTCGACGACCGGCGGCGATTCGCCTACGCCTGTGGGCGTTCTCAACAGCCAGCAATTGCTGCCCAACGGCAATGCGTATCGCATGGCCGCAAATAATTATTACATCGGCCACGCGCGGCTCATGACCATGATGGCGCTGGCCCTGGATCCGGCCGATGACCCGTTGGTGAACACAAACCTCAGTGTCAGCGTGCTCGGCAACAGCCTGCGCAGCTACCTCGACGACGCAGTGGGCGCCTGGCTTTACCAGCAATACGCGATGTTCGGCGATGCGCCCTCGGTCATCACCAACTATGGCCTGGCCAGCAATGCGAGTGTGGGCCTGGCCAGCGGCGGGCTGCCGCCTGAAGGCATGCTTTACGGACATTCCATTGGTTTTCTCCTCGGCCAATTACTCGCGTTGCAAACGGCCGGTTACAACAATCCCAATCTCATCGGCCCGCAGGCCGCAATGGTGAACTCGCCTGTGTGGGGCCGCTTTTCCACGGCCATGCTTAGCTCCCTTGTGCCTGCGGCCCAGGTGTTCCCGTCCGCATCCTACCTGGGCCCAGTTTATCAGATGGATAGTTATGGCGACCTGCTCCGGTTATGGACGACCCCGGAGTCCATGATCCCGCTTTCGCTCCAGGCGCTGCTCGAGCAAAGCAATGGCGCAACCAATCATCTCGCCGCCACGCGCTGGTTTCTGGTCAACGGTGTGGAAGGAGGGTCCGCGGCACTCCTGAATCGTGTCGCCAACCCGTGGAGCTATGGCGTGGATCAGGCCCTGCTTTATTTCATGCTGCTTGACCCCGGCGCGCCGCCGGCGCCGGACCCGCGCCCGGGCTTCCCGCTGGCGTTCCAGGACGTTCCCCTGGGGCGCATCATTGATCGCACCGCCTGGAAGTCCAACGCGACCCAGTTCGATTTCCTGGCCAACTGGATCTCCATTAACCACCAGCAGGCCTCCGCCGGCCAATTTGAATTCTATCGGAACGGCGAATGGCTGACCAAAGAGGTCTCGAACTACGACGACAACCTGAACGGCCAATCCTCGATGTGGCACAACACGCTGGTGCTCCAGAACTGGTGCTCTGCCGGTGATCCCAACCTGTCGTGGGGCGAAACGCTGTTCCTCAGCGGAAGCGAGTATATGCTGGGCGAAGCCGCCGGCGACCCGGTCACAGCCACTTCCAGCAGCCCCAGCTACACCTACGCCAGCGCTGACCTCACGCCCCTCTTTAACCTCCCTAACGTATGGCAGCCGCAGATCTCCCTCACGGACATCCAGCAGGCGACGCGGAACATCATCTGGGTCAAACCCGACCACATCGTTGTCTATGACCGCGCCGCTTCTGCGCACACCGGATTATTCAAGCGCTTCAACCTGAATTTCATCGCCACCCCATCGCTGGCCGGAAACACAATCACTGAAGTCACCCCGGGCGGTCAAAAGCTGTTTGTCCAAACCGTGCTGCCCGCCAACGCCACAATCACGTATGTGCCGTTGGGCAACTCTCTAACCACGGTCGCGGAACTCGAACCATCCGTCGGCCGCGTGGTCATCGAAGACACAAACCATCCGGTCAATACCCGCTTTCTGCACGTGCTTCAGGGCGCTGCTTCCAACGCTGTGCCTGACGCAGTCGCGCACGTGGCCAACTCCAGCGGCAACGCCTTCGATGGCGTCACCGTGCGCGGCGTAGTCGTATTGTTCCCCGTGAACGTCCTGAGCAACACATTCACTTCGCTCACCTATACCGTTCCGAACAGCGTTACAGATCATTACATCGCCGGCCTCACCCCCGGCGCATCCTACGCCATCAGTCAGTCCACAATAGGAGGATCGCAGCAGGTCACAGTCACAACTGGCCCCGGCCTGCCTGCCGATGGCGCTGGCCTTCTATCATTCAACAACGCCGGCCAAACCCTCTCCGGCGCGCCACGTTTTGTCTCGGCGGTACGGGCGGGCTCCAACCTGCACCTCACCGGAACCGGAATGGCCAACCTGAATTACAGCATCCTCACCAGCACCAATCTCGCTTCCACCAATTGGGCGAAGATTGGCACCGCCACCGCCGACAGCTCCGGCAATTTCCAATTCACCGATTCCACCGCCTCAACCTACCCACAACGCTTCTATCGTGCGTCGTGGCCTTGAGGGCGGCGACACTAGGTATCGCACATTGTTGTTTCGCCCACGCAGGGCTCGCCTGGATTTATGGTTGCCTGGACATGGGCCTCTGCTCGCTACGCTCGCTCCAGCCCAGGCTATCACATGCCGGGCTTTCAGCCCTTGCTCAGGGCCGTAGGTCCGTAATGTGATAGCCCGGGCTGAAGGCGGCTGAAGGTCCGGGTCAAAACGTACAATTACCACCCCCGCCCTGTAAGGGCAGTTTTTCGAAAAGAAGATGGTCTGGAACTTCACTACGAGGTATGCTTGAGACTATGACAGCAGAAGATGTGAAGGCATTGCCAATCGAGAGGAAGATTCAGATCATGGAGGCTATCTGGGAAGATCTTCGTAGCCGTTTCGAAAAGTTGGAAATTTCCCCACACCAGAAAGCCTTGCTGGATCGGCGGCGTGCCAGGGCAAGGCAAGGTAAGGCAAAAATTCTGGATTGGGACGCCGCTAAACGAAAAATCGGAAGGTCATGATTCGCGTTCGGATTTCCGAGGACGCACTTCAGGATCTGGATGATGGTTTTCTGTTCTACGAGGCGCAGGAGCCAGGCCTCGGCGATTATTTTAATGCTTGCCTCTGCCTTCTTCCTTTCTGCGAATTGCCCTTTCCGATACCTTGCGCGCGATGCACGCCACTCGCCGCGCCGTTATTGACGTAGGCACCAACTCGATCAAATTACTGGTGGCCGACGTGGCGGGGCGCGAAGTGCAGCCGGTTCTGGAACAGAGCCGGCAAACACGGCTGGGGAAGGATTTTTATCAGACCCACCGTCTCCAATCGGCACGCATTGAGGAAAGCGCCAAAGCAGTGGCCGAGTTCGCTGAGATGGCGCATCAGCAAGGTTGCGCCAGGATTCGGGTCATTGCTACGAGCGCTGCGCGAGAGGCAGTTAACGGAGGAGATTTGACTGCCGCGATCAAGAAGGTCTCCGGATTGGATGCCGAGATTATCTCGGGTGAGCAGGAAGCCGAATGGGCCTTTCAGGGCGCAACAACAGATCCCGGCCTGGCCACTCAAACTTTAATGCTACTGGATGTCGGCGGAGGAAGCACTCAGTTGATTATTGGACATGGCCCGGAGATTTTGTTTCGAAGAAGCTTGCGTCTAGGCAGTGTGCGGCTGATCGAAACGATGCCACCCAGCGATCCGCCGACAACCCGAGAGTTGACTGGCTATCGCAAGTGGCTAAGCGAGTTTTTGCAGCGGGAGGTCGAGGATCGGGGGCCGAGGGTCGGGGGGAGCAACATCCAGCATCCAGTATCCAGCATCCAGCATCCCTCGACACGCATCACGCACTTGCCGCGCCGACTTGCCGCGGCGAAGCAGTGCGAAGGCGGGAGCCCGGCGGAGGCGGATCACGCATCACTTTTGGTCGGTACCGGCGGGACGGCGAGCATCCTTGGATGCATGGAGGGCGGGCTCGATAAATTTGACCGCGCCCGTCTGGAGGCCACTCGCCTGAGTCTTGGGCGAGTGCGGTGGCATGTGGAGCGGCTTTGGAGCGTGCCGTTGGAAGAGCGGAAGCAGATCGTTGGCCTCCCACCCAACCGCGCGGATGTTATCCTGGCTGGCTCCGCCATCTACGAAGCCGCCATGGAACAGTTCGGCTTTGAAGAACTGCGCATCAGCACCCGCGGTCTCCGCTTCGCCGCCATATTGTAGCAGCCGGCCCCCGTTGTGTCCTCTGTCCTCGGTTCTCTGTCCTCTGTCCTCTGTCCTCTGAATTTAGAGCCTCGTTACCTCGGCTGCTACGGAACACCGGAGAATATCCCCCATCTTTCCAAAAATTTGAACGGCTGCTATAGTATGATGGCTGGGATCTTTTGTTTTGAAGAAAGAGATTCACATTCTGATGCTGGAAGATGACGAGGCGGACGCGGAATTGACCAAGTTCGCGCTTCGCAAAGGCGGGGTGCATTTTTCGGTGTCCCGGGTGGAGACCAGGGCCGAATATCTGAAAGAACTGGAATCCCGCCCGCCCTCGCTCATCCTGTCGGACTATTCTCTGCCCGGGTTCAACGGGCACGACGCGCTGGGCATTGCCCAGAAACGCTGCCCGGAGACGCCGTTTATTTTTGTGACTGGCACGATGGGAGAAGAGGTGGCCATCGAGACCTTGAAAAGCGGTGCCACGGACTACGTGCTTAAAACCCGCCTCTCGCGGCTGATGCCCGCCGTGACGCGCGCGCTGAGAGAGGCCCGGGACCGGGCCGAGCACCGGCTCGCGGAAGAGCAGCTTCGGGAATCTCACCGACAGTTGCGGGCGCTCTCGACGTATCTGCAATCGGTCCGCGAGGAAGAGCGTACGCGCATTGCGCGCGAGGTGCATGATGAACTGGGGCAGGCCCTGACAAGCTGCAAGCTCGATCTATCCTGGATTGCCGGCAAGCTGCCCCGCGACCAAAAACCGCTCATTGAAAAAACTCGCGCGCTGACGGCGCATATTGATTCCACCATTCAAATGGTCCGGCGGATTTCCAGTGAACTTCGTCCCGGGGTCCTGGATCACCTGGGCCTGGCCGCCGCGCTGGAGTGGCAGGCGAACGAATTCCAGAACCGCACTGGCATCAGATGCGACGTGCAGGCGAATCTTCAGGAAGGAATGTTGGACCAGGATGTCCGCACTACACTTTTTCGCATCTTCCAGGAAACTCTTACCAACATTATTCGCCACGCGGGTGCGACGCACGTCAGTGTTTATTTGAAACAGTCGCGAAGCCGCGTGAGTTTGGAGGTCACGGACAATGGGCGGGGCATAACTCCCAGCGAGACCTTCAACACCAAATCCATGGGGCTGCTGGGCATGCGGGAGCGGGCCGCTCTGCTGGCAGGCAGCTTCAGAATCGCCGCTCTCAGGCGGGGGCACGGAACGAAGGTGAGTGTTTCGGTTCCGCTCCGCGTACAGTGCCGCGCGCCTGATGGCCAGCCGTGCCATGGCCAAACGCCGCCTCTGGATGAGGAGGGCAGGCGACCTTGTGCGGACGCCGCCGTCGGTGCTCCTTTGAACGGCAACGTCCTTGCGGACACTTTCCACCACTTCGAGGAACAGCATGAGAATCCTATTAGCCGACGACCACGCCGTGGTTCGGGCCGGGTTGAAGCAAATTCTGGCCGATGAATTCAAGTGCGCCGCTTTTGGCGAAGCGCGCAACGCGCAGGAAGCGCTCGACCTGGTCTGGAAAGACACTTGGGACATTGTAGTGCTGGACATCACCATGCCGGGCCGCAGCGGCCTGGAAGTTCTGCGCGAAATCCGCAAGTCCAAACCCAAACTGCCGGTGCTGGTCCTGAGTATGCATCCGGAGAACCAATTTGCCGTCCGCGTCCTCAAGCGCGGCGCCTCCGGATACATGACTAAAGAAAGCGCTTCCGAGGAACTGGTGGGAGCAGTCAAAAAGATCCTGGCAGGTGGCCGCTATGTGAGCGCCTCCCTGGCTGAAAAATTGGCCACCTACCTCGCTAGCGATTCTCAGAAGCCGCCGCAGGAACTGCTCTCGGACCGGGAGTTCCAGGTGTTGCGCCTCATCGCCTCGGGCAAAATCGTGAGCGAAATCGCGCGCGAGCTTTCGCTGAGCGTGAAAACCATCAGCACCTACCGAACGCGCATTTTGGAAAAGATGAGCCTGAAAAATAATGCGGAGTTGATGCATTACGCGATTCAGCATCAGCTTGTGGAGTAGTCTAGTTTGCTTGATTTACACTCAGGGAGAGCATAGCTTTTAATCGTGAGCACAACCACAGTGGAACAGTTTCAACGCGACCCCGCGAGTCTTCTCGAGGCAGTGGAGAGAGGAGAGCAGTTTATCATTGCACGTGGAGAGAAAGCGGTCGCTCGCTTGTTACCTGCTGAAACAGACGAGACGGTAGATAACGAGCGTACAGAGTGGAGCAGGGCGGCTTTGGACAACCTGGAGCGAGCTTATGGGCCTGATGAACCGGATTATAGTCCGGAAGCAATCATCGAACCCAATCCCCATTACAAGCCATGAAGGAGGGGGCGGTTGTTCCTCTCCAACTCAGGCAAGCAGATGCAGGGAACAAGCCCCGTCCAGCGATCGCTTTGCGAAGACTTCCAGGGTTTGGCGATTGGCTGGTCTGCGGAGTGAGCAGGCAGCTTCATCAATTTGTGCCCGGATTTGACGAAAAAGTAGAGGCGAGCGAT
Organism: Verrucomicrobiota bacterium; assembly: GCA_003176045.1. Taxonomy (GTDB): domain Bacteria; phylum Verrucomicrobiota; class Verrucomicrobiia; order Limisphaerales; family UBA8199; genus PSRM01. The sequence goes on from PSRM01000337.1 coordinate 33,009, forward strand.
TCTGACTTTCGCTCGAGCGGCCTCACCGGACCCTCCCTCATTCGTCTGAGCTTTTTACAATCAGTCCCTCTCTCTTCCATCATGGGAAGCATCGGCAGCATCTCGGCCGAACGACATAAGCGCTTGCTCGCGAATCTGGCTCGGCATTTGGCACCGTAGCGGTCCTCGACGATGACCACCTGAGTGCGCAAGGCCAGGGGAAAGGACCACACTGACCCTGCGCGCAATCTGAGGTCGCGCTTTACTTTGCTCGCGCTGCATTTTACCAGACCAGGAAGTACTGGGCTGATCCGGAAGCGGGCAAGTTCTGCGGCGAACTACCGCCGACTGGGTTCCACGGGCCGCTCAGGGAAGGCGCCGAGTAAAGCACGCCCCCGGTCCAGGTCACGGTCACAGTCGCACCCGCACCCTTAACGATTGACAGCGTATTGAGCACGAGTTGAAGGCCGTTGAAGGGGGCCTCGCCGTTGTTGCCACTGATAGGATTCGGATTAGGAATATATGTGCCGCTAATCGTGCCCAATACGTCAGGCACAACTTGATGGAAGAACACATAGTTGTCGCCCTCGACCAAATTTGCGTGTGAGTGCGGCGCGTTCAACCCATTGACGATTCCATTGGTTGTGGCGTAAATGCCGTGGTCGGGCGCGCCATGGTTCGCAGGGGCCAGAGCGATGACCGAGCCTCGGTCGCCGTCGTAATTCTCCGCATAAACGTACAGCGAGTAGGTGCCCCGCGGCAGGTTGTTGACGATGAACTGACCCATGGGGTTGCTCGAGGTGCCAATTCCCGGAGCACCGCCGTTTACGGCGTCCTCGGTGCCGACGAGGTAGGTGGGATCACCATTGGGCGGGCTGCCAGGCGGCGTGGGAGTCACGCCTGTGTTGTTGAACCCGAAATTCAACGTGGAAGTTATCAGGGTCACACCGCCGGCGGTGTTCGTGGCGGCAGCCGTGGCTGTTCCGCTGCCAGGCGCGTAGGGGTTCCAGTTGGTGTTGAGATTGGCTGGATTATCATTGTAAGCGCCCGGGCCGCTATAGACGTCAGCCGCAGTGCCGTTGGGTGGCGCGGCGAAATTCAAGACGAAGCCCGTGGCCGGAGCCACGAAGAGTTGGGCCACCACGGTCGTGACGATGCTGGTGACAGCGCCGTACGAATTGGTCACGATGCAGAAAAAGTGGTTGGTGCCAACCGTGGATGCGAAGGTGAGGTTGGAACTGGTGGCGCCACCGATGGCCGAGGCGCCGCTATACCATTGGAAGGACAACGGCGCATTACCCACTACACCGAGGTTGTAGCTGACAGCGTTTCCAGCATACAACGTGATATTTGTCGGTGAAGGCTGGCTCACGATGTATGGTGAGGGAGTGACCAGGAGTGTGGCCACTGAACTGGTAACAGAACCAAAACTGTTGGTGATCACGACCTTAAAGCTTCCGGAATCGGGTGTTTGCGCAGTGCTTACGGTAAGCGTTGCCGTATTGGCGCCTGAAAAATCGCCGGCATTACTCACCGGCGTAGTTCCCTTGTACCACTGATAGCCCAACGATGGCGTCCCATTGGCCCCCACCGAAAGCGTGGCGGTATTGCCCTGCGCTACGACAGTGCTGACGGGCTGATTGGTGATGTATGGCAGAACTTGGGCCGAGTAAAAGAGCGACTGGATCTGAGGAGCTGATAGCGCTGCGCCAAAAACAGCCACCTGCGACACGTTCCCATTAAAGATGCGTCCCGGCAGGTAATCCGGCACGCCGCCCATGACAAAATTCGCGCCGTTGCCCGGGATGCCAACGCTGTCTGCCTGGCTTTGGCTTAAGGCGCCATCAATGTAGATCAACTGGTTAAACCCATCCCAAACCCCGACCAGGAAATGCCAGTTGCCATCATTGATACCGCCGCCGACCACATCCCCGTTGCCGTCGTTGCCGTCTGCGAAGTGGGCTCGGCCATTGCCCTCCAAGCCAAACCGATACGAGGTGTCGCCGCGCCCAGCCATTGACTGGAAGCGGTTGTCGGCCGGACTGCCCTGGACCCAGGCGGTCAAAGTTACCGGGCCGACCACATTCAGCCCGTTGTTCGAATCCACCGGAACATCTACATAACCGGCGAAGGCGCTATTGAAGCGGCACGCAGTCGAAATGGGGAATCCGGCCACGCGCGGCCCAGGGACCGTGCCGGGGAAGGAGCCAGGAAGGTAATAACCGTTATCGCTGGAGCCGAGCGCGCCATAGTTGTGGGCGACCGGATCGCTGGTTTCCGGCGGAGCGGTATAGGCCGGTTCGTCGAGCCGATAGTAGATGAGCGGATGGCTCTGCAGCACCAGAGTTTGGTAGGCCGTGCCGGGCGAGGCGTTATTTGTGCCGGTCTGGTAATGGGCCAGGACCGTCGCCGCTGACAAGGCGTTGGTGTAAATGGCCACTTCGTCCTCGCCGCCGTTGAAAAAGAACGAATCGTCGCTGCGGGCGCCTATGGTGAGGGCGCCGGCATCGTTGGCGACGAAGCCGGAAGGCGCTGCAGAAACTGCCAATTGTCCATTCACGTAGAGGTAGGCGGTGGTTCCGTCATACACGGCAACAACATGATACCATTGCCCGCCATTGATGCCGTTGGCAGGACTGGAGATGCTGAGCGAAGGGGCAGTGCCGTTGCGGTTGTAAAACCTTAAGTTGTAAGAGCCCGGGTTTACTCCATCCATATAAATCAGCCACCCCGAGCGTGGATTGCCGGCATCCATGCAGGCCAGGGGGCATTGTGTTGCCCCGGTATTGTTGGCCAGCAGCCAGGCCTCGGCTGAGAAAGGCGCGTTCAAAGAGAGAACCGGCGAGAAAGGCAAGGTCACCACTGCCGCACTACCGTCCATAAAAATTCCTGTGTCACCATCCGGCGTAAGACCAGGGCCGCTGCCGGACCATTGGTGAAGGACAGTAGATGAACACGCCGCGTTTCCTGCGGCCCCCAGCGTGCCGTAGTTGGCAGCAATATCGCTCGGCGGGGGCAGTGTGTTTTCGCTCAAAGGCCAATATCCCAGCGGGTTGAGCTTTATGATGGATGGGAAATAGTTGCCGGCCAGCGCGGTAGTCAGAACGCTTAGATTCACTCCAACACTGGTGGTCGAGCCGCCCGGGTTGGTCACGACCACGTAGTATTCAGCATTGTTAGCCGGTTGGGCGGCGGTGAACGTCAGTGTGCTGGTCGCAGCCCCCGAAATGTTGCCGCCAGAGACAGGCGTACCGCTGCCCGGCGTTCCGGTGTACCATTGGTAAGTCAACGTTGGCGCGCCACCCGCGGTGACGGTGATAGATACGTTGGAACCTTGCATCACCACAGTGGGCTGTGGTTGCGCGGTAATGACCGGCGGGGCGCCGGCCGCGTTGTAGAGGTTCTGGATTTGCGCGGGGCTTAACAAGTTGCCAAAAAGAGCCAGGTGCGCCACCGATCCAAAGAAATGCCGGTTGTTGTAATCCGGCGCGGTGCCGACGAGAAAGGGTTGGCCGCCCGGCCCGCCATTTGGCTGGGTGCCGGTGCCCACCAGGCGGCCATCTACATAGAGAGATTCGGTTTTGCTGTTCTTGTCCCAAGTTCCCACCCAGAAATGCCATTGGCCATCGTTTAAACCCAGGTTGGCGACAGCATCGCCGCCGTTGAATCCTTCAGCGAAATGGCCGATGCCGGCGGGGTCTTCAGCAAATCGGAACAGTACGTCGCCGGCCCCAAGCACATTTTGAAAGCCTGATACGGAACCGTTGGGGACCTGGACCCAGGCGGAAACCGACACCGACGCAGTGGGCGCCGAAACCAGGCCGTCGGCGTCTCCAAGACCCAGCAACCCGGCTACATTGAGAATGTTGACGGATGCATTACCGGCGCCGGAGAATGAGCACGCGTAACTATTGGCGCCCAGCCCGCTGAAGCTCGGCCCGGCAACACCAGGAGTGATGCCTGTCTCATAGTAGCCATTGAGGAAAGATCCGAGAGTGCCGTAGCTGTTGGCCACAGGAGCAGACGCGTCGTCGAGCCGATAATAAAGCTGCGGATGGTCGTTGGCGACCAGCGTCTGATAAGCGGTGGCCGGCGCCGGGTTTGTGCCCGCCATATAATGAGCCAAAATGTCGGACCCAGAAAGCACGTTCGAGTAAAACGCAACTTCATCCATGTACCCTTGAAAGACAAAGCCGCCATCGGATCGGTTGCCAATTGACAGCCCTCCGCCGGTGGACGGCACGTAACCGCCGGTGGCTGTGCCGGTGGCAACCTGCTGTCCATTGATGTACCCGATGGCGTTCGCGCCGTTGAAAGTGACCGCTACGTGATACCATGTGTTGGAGCGCATGTTGCCGTTTCCATCCAACAAAGCCGGCGGCACAGGCATCTGCATGTTCAGGGATGGCGTCGTGCCGTTATGGTTGAAGGTTTGGAAATTGAACGTGCCGGGCGTTCCGTTAAGGCCCTCGTAAATCAGCCAGCCAGCGTTGGGCGAAGCAGTGTCCATGCAGGCGACGGGGCACGCGTAATCGGGCGCGTAAGTGGCTGCGTAAACGAACCCAGGGTCCAGGGGCGAGTTGACCCAGAATTCGATCGTAAAGGCCGAGGCGGTGGCGTAGGCAGGGTCGTATGGAACCTGCATCAGCGGATTGAATCCGGAGGCCCCGCTGAACAGCGCCGCCGAATCGGAATCACCTGCCAGGGCGCCTTTGACGCCCGGGAAAGCGCCGTCTTTATAGAGGCCATTGTCCGCGCCGCCGAGCGTGCCGGAATTGGCCGCCGCGGGTTTGCTGCCTGGCGGTGCGTTTGTCTCAGTCAAAGGCCAGTAGCCCAGCGGATTGAGATTTGTTACCGCCTGGAAAAACGCAGATTGCGCTCCGGCATTAAACGATGCCAGCAATGCCAGCGACGCGATCGTGACGAGGGAGTTGAACTGCTTACGCATAGGGGACTTCATATTCATTGGTTTGCCATTTTACCGGTGATTCGGCGCAAACCTTAGCACCACTCAATGGCAAGCGTGAGCTACCGAAAGCGGTAGTCTTGCGTGGAAGGGGGTAACTCCCCATTGCCTATTTGCTCCCGATTGCTGCAGTTGGCTTTCGGCTATCTCCTGAACACGGCTTCTGAAATCCTTGGCGCGCCACAGCGCAGCGAAGGCGGCGGCTGAAATCTTGGAACCTGAATTTCCGGCTAGTCGCCCTTCGCGCCCCTTCCCTCCCTCCTGCTATTTTCTATCTTCTATTTTCTATTCCCCCGCCTTCTTCTCTGAAATCTGAAATCCTGAAATTTGAAATTCCCTCCCCTCGCGTCCCGTCCGTGAATGACCGTCCTTCCCTTCCCTCTCTTTCAGTCCCTTTTGCCATCTGTCTTTTGCCATTCGCCAATTCCGCCGACCGTCTGGTCCGCTCCCTGCCGCCCTATCGCAAGACGTAGCATCCGTCAACGGTCCCTAATCCCGTCTCCGCAGCCACCTGTTCCAGGTGATCCTTCCGCCTCTCCCAGTCCGGCATGACCCGCCGCAGCAAATCGTAAAACGCGCGCCCATGCGCCGCGTGCAGGAGATGGCAAAGTTCGTGGGTCACTACGTAGTCAATGCAGGAAGGCGGCGCCTGCACCAGCTCAGGGTTGAGGTAAACTACGCCGCGGCGCGTCCAGCTTCCCCAGCGCTTACGCATCCTCCTCAATCTCAACTCAGGGCAGCTCACTCGGCCATGGAATCGCTTCAAACATCCAGCCAGGCTTCGTTCAAATCTCTTTCTCGCGTGGACCACGAACCATGTAGCCACCAGCCTTCGCACCCTCCCACCCCCGGTTTTCCCTTCTGTCTCTACGCGTATGAATTTCCCCACCAGCTTGACGCCTTCCTGCGGACCTTCCACTACTTTGAGCCGATACTGTCTCCCTAGATACCGGTGCGTCTCCCCGCTCACGTACCTGCGCGGCGGCACGGTCGGCTGGAAACGTGAGAAGTAATCCTGTTGACGCCGTATCCACCTCGCCCGCCTTCGCAGGAGCGCCTTCACCGCCTCCAACTCAATTCCGCGCGGGGCTGTTACCACCACGTTCATGTCCGGCCTCACCGTGATCCCAACTGTCCTGCGCGCCGTCCACTTTAACCGAAACTCAACCCAGCCCGCCGCGGCAGACACGCGATGCAGCTCCTCTCCAACCTTCGTTCCCTCAGTTCGCGTCTTTGCTCTCTCGCGCATCACAGCATACCGCATAGCTTCTAGTGCATCCTACTTAGTAGGAATCACCCTGTAGTAGAGTCATATACACGTGGGGCATGCTAATACATTTAGAAAATTCCGCGTCATTCCCGAACGCGTCTTGAATGTAACGTTTTAACCTTTTAACTTTTTTAACGATTTAACCCGTATAGTCAGTGGGCCGTGGTCGGTGGTCTGTGGTCTGCGGTCTGTGGTCCCTTCTCACCGCCCATACCGATTCTTCGCTATATCCAGCGATCGCTCGATAATCGCATCCATGTCCTCCGCCGACAGCGCCAGCCCATGCTCCGACCTCGCATCATAAAGCAAATCATCAATTGCATTTCGCATTTCGTTCTGCCGGTCCGCGTTCGTTCGCCAATCCACCACCAACCGCGACTGAATCGCATCATCTATCCGCACCGCCAAATCCGCTGAGACCGCCGGCAGCCCGTCCTCGCCGACCTTGAGCCGATCCAGCACCTCATTCACGACCCCGTAGAACGCCTTCGCCACGTCTCGGTTCCGCAGAACCGGCGGCAGATTGTCCCCCGTCCGCGTCACCACCGCTTCCATGACCTCCTGCGCGCGCTTCAAATACTCCGCCTCGCTGATCCGCCGCTCCCGGTAAGCCGCAATTGCTTCCTGTAGTATTTTCGAAAACCGCCGGTAAAACACCGGATCATCATCCATTCTCTCCGTGATCGTCCGCTCTGTCCGATGCGCAATGGTATCCGCCTTCGACCCAACCGTCTCCAGCTTCTCGACCTCCGCCTTGAATTTCTCCCGCTCGAAAATGCTCACCAGCTCCGTGATCTTGCACACCTCGTTCGCCGTCACGTGCGTGTCCACCAGCTTCTGCACCTTCGCCTCATACTCCCTGTAATCTATCTCCTCCGCATACCGCTTCTTTACCGCCGCTCGCAGTTTCATAGAAAACGCCAGGTCATCCTTATACCGCTTGAGCTTCCTCTCGGGTGTCTCCTTCAAAAATCGCGAACTCGACAGCGCCACCGCCAGCACTCTGTTATATCCGCACAGCTTTTCATAGAATTTCTGCCGCAGTTCCCCATCCGCCAGCAGCCGCTCATACTCTTCTTCATCCAGCTTGTTCTTTACTCCTTTGAACACGTCCAGTAATTCCGAATGTTTTTGCGGCACCTGCCCGGCCACCTCCGCTATGTCCGCCAGCGCGCCACTCACATCCTCAGCGTCGAAATCCGGCAGCGACGAATACAAATCCATCGCCTCGTCCAGCTCCTGGATCACTCCGTAATAATCCACCACATACCCAAAATCTTTCCCTTCCCACAACCGGTTCACTCGCGCTATCGCCTGCAACAGCGCGTGCTCCTTCAGTGACCGGCACACATACAACACAGTGTTCCGCGGGGCGTCGAATCCGGTCAGCAGCTTGTCCACCACAATGATGATCTCCGGCTCAGGCCCGTTCTTGAACGCATTGATCAACTGCCGGTTGTATTCCTTCTCCTTCCCATACTTTGCCATCATCACCTTCCAAAACGCCTGCACCTCTTCTTTCCCGACACTATACACGTCCTCGTTGCCCTCGCGCGTGTCCGGCCCCGAGATCAGCACCTCCGATGTCACCCCGCCAAATTCGTCCAAACACTTCTTATACTTAATAGCGCTCGCTTTGTCTGGCGCGGTAAGCTGCGCCTTGAACCCCGTCCCCTGCCAATTCTCCACGTAGTGTTGCCGTATGTCATGGGCCACCACGTAAATCCGGCTCTGCGCCTTGTTCAGTTGGTCCGCCGTCGCGAACTTCCGCTTCAGGTCCGCCCGCTGCGCGTCATTGAGCGGCGCCGTCGCCACCTCGAACCATTTGTCTATCGCCTTCTCCTGCACTTCCTGCAAAGCGTGCCGCCCTTCATACAGCAGCGGCACCACCGCCTTGTCTTTCACCGCCTGGTCAATCGTGTAGGCCGGCAGAATCATTCCCCCAAATCGCCGCGCCGTGTTTTTCTCCCGCTTCATCAGCGGCGTTCCCGTGAACCCGATAAAGCACGCCTTCGGCAGCACCTTCTCCATCTGCGCCCCCGCCTCCCCATACACGCTCCGGTGGCTTTCATCCACCAGCACAAATAGGTTGGGCGACTCGTCATGGAACTCGCCCGCTTTCAGCGCCGCATCAAATTTGTCCAGCACCGTCGTCATTACCGACGCCTTGCCCTCCGTAATCAACCGCGCCAGGTGCTTCCCCGTCTGCGCCTGCACCGGCTCCAGGCCGCAGTGCCGGAATGTCTTTTCGATCTGTTCATCCAGGTCAATCCGGTCCGTGACCAGCAACAGTCGCGGCCCAACAATCTCAGGCTCCAGCGCCAATGATTTCCCCAGCATCACCATCGTCAGCGATTTCCCCGAGCCCTGCGTATGCCACACCACCCCGCCCAATCGCCGGCCATCCGCCCCAATCTTGCTCACCCGCTCCACGATGTTCTTCACCGCGAAATATTGCTGGTAGCGCGCGATCTTCTTTTCTCCCGCATCAAATACAATGAACCGCCACGCCAATTCCAGCAGCCGCTCGGGCCGGCACAAACAATAAATCGCTTTGTCCTGCTCCGTTACCTGCCTCGGCTGCGCCTCCAGTTCGTCAAAATACGCCCGCACGTACCCAAACCGGTCCGCGAATAGCTTCTCCTTTTGCGCCTTGCTCAAAGGCCGGTTCACAATCGCCCCAACCTCTGCCTCGATATTTTTCTCCCTGCTCCCCTCCAACTCTCGCCACTTCGACCAGAACTTCGCCGCCGTCCCGGTCGTCCCAAACGCCGCCTCGTTCTTCGATACCCCCGCCAGCAACTGCGCATACGTAAACAAACTCGGGATATACTCATCGCTCTGGTTCCGTATTTGCTGCGAAATCGCCTGCGTCAGCGGATCCTTCATATCTGGCCGCTTGCACTCGATCACCCCCAGCGGTATCCCGTTTACAAACAGCACAATGTCCGGTCGGCACAATTCCTTGCTCCCCGACCGCTCCACCTCAAACTCCTCTACCACGTGAAACACGTTGTTCGAAGGCGTCCGCCAATCAATATACTTTAGCGTGAAGCTCTTGGTGTCCTCATCCACCGTCTGTTCCAACGCCTTGCCCAGGCTCAACAGGTCATAAATCTGCTCGCTCGTCCGTACCAGCCCGTCGAACGGAATGTCCTTCAGACTCTGAATCGCCGATTGGATGGCACCCTCGCTGAAATCCTGCTCTTTGCCCCGATACCGCACCTTGTTCAACCTACGCAATTGCTCCGCCAATATCCCTTCCAGCAACACATTCGATAGCTTCCCCTTCCGCTCCAAATAAACTTCCTGTGGCCGCAGATACACATACCCCAGGTTCTGCAACAACTGCAACGCCGGCACTTGCGATATATGATCTTCCTGAAACGAAGGTGTGTTCATAACGCCCGTCGTCCTCGTCCTCCTCCTCGCTTGCCCGCCGTAGCCTTGGCGCAGGTGGGTCCTCGTCCTCGATTTCCAAAGTCCGCTATCCTCCGACTTTTTTCTTTTATTCTCGGCACTCCAAGCTTCGGCTTAATCCCGTAGGGATGGCAGACAATAGCCCAGCGTTTCAACGCTGGGTCCCCTATCCCAGATAGAACAAGTCCCGTGAGGGACGACAGAGCCGGTTTCTCTGTCTTTCGTCCCCGAAACCACGCTAGTTGATCCCGCAAATGCGACTTCGAAGCTAAACCGGCCTGCAATTCTCCCTCGGACTGGAATCCCGATTCATCGGGACTTCGGAAGGGGAGAGGGCCGGGGTGAGGGGTCCTTCCGCCTTTTGGGTTCATGCCGACGGTTGCGCTTCTCCCTCCCATCCCCTTACCACAAAATGAATTATGAATTTCCATAGTTAACTTTCGCGCTCGAAAATGAATTATGGATTCCCATAGTTAACTTTCCCTTTCAAAATTGAACTATAGATTTCCATGGTTAACTCTCGTCCCCGAAGCCCGGAGAACCCGCCAACCCCAGTTCGCGCCAAAGCCGGCCGACGATTCTCCCTCGGACTGAAATCCCGACCCATCGGGACTTCGGAAGGGGAGAGGGCCGGGAGAGTTCCCCGGACCTTTCCGCGCATTGAGCCCCAGAACGTACCTTTGCAGGACAATCGGCCGACGATTCTCCCTCTCCCTTTCGGAATGGGAGAGGGTCGGGGTGAGGGGTCTTTCTCGGTAGAGCCGTTCATGAGGAGGGTCCGGCTTTCACGTTCCCCGTGAGGGCGGCTTTGTAGTTCCCGACATGAGTCCCCCCAAAAAAGCACCCGCCCTGGTGCGCCGTTCTAACGAGAGGCGTGGCGGGTTTGTTAAACAAACTGTATTGCTTGTTGGCTGCCACGTCAAAAATCTTCGAAAGACTCTCCACGCCGCTTTTTCCGCTCTCCCTCCGCGCCGCGTAGCGGCACCCCGACAGTAGCCGTGGGCTTCCAGCCCACGGTGGACGCACCCAAGACCCTCCTGCGTCGCGTAGCGACGCCTGAAAACCGCGCTAACCAGATCAACTGACATAATTTAAGCCCCAGTGTTTTCTTGCGACTCTCCGCCTCCCTGCCCATTGTTGTTGCTGCACTCAAATTCCAGAAAAAATCCACCCGTCTGAAATACCCAATCCCACGCAGCTCGCGCTTGTGCCCAGGTGCATTTTTCCTCCCACAAGACCTCCAGCTGTTTTAACGCCTCCGACACTCGTTGATGCAACTCGCTCATGTTTTCATCAGCGTCAGATTTTGTTAACCGATCTCGCGCCGACTCTGGCTGGGCCCGGTTCCAAACAACCCGCGATTTTTGAAGTCTTTCATGCAGGTTCGACAGCAGGAAATAAAACGCTTTATCATCTCTCTCGTATGATCGCTCAAAGCACTCGTCCGCGAGCATCGTCAATTTCAGCCCGTTCGGCATATTCCACTGTTTTCCACGGCTGCGAGCGAAACGTTTGAGCAGCCTGATCATGCGGCGAAACTGGCCGCCGGCATCGTCCTGAATCTGATTCAACTTTTGAACTCGCTCTTCGAACCACCTGTTGATCTCCGTAGGATCAGAAGCTTTCCATCCGTCTTTTCCTGCCAACTGCTGACGCTCATCCGAAGTATCTGCATCGCTCACTCGAAAAGAGGGGACATCCACGTGGTAACCCTCAGAATAATAGACGCGCACACAATTCCCAAGGATCTCCGGCTGCCTGCTAAACTTTTCTTCCTTCAGCGCGTCACATACCATTGCCCTGACCTCATCGGAATCCATGTCAAAGAATCCGAAAAACGGACCCTCCAGGCTTTCAGAGTAAAAACTTACACCATCGTCTATATCGTAATCGCCGTCCTCTTCCTGAATTGTAGTTCGAATCGCCATCGAGCCCTGCGCTATAAAATCCCTAATCTTTACCCGCTTGGGTAGATTTGCCCTTAACCGATTGCGATTCGCCTCTCGCTTTCTGTACAGATCGTCACGCACGGCGTCCGGTAAATTCACTTTGACCGCCTCATACGCCTGCAGTGCCGCATGGTAATTGATGTTCATCGCAATTACGCAGCAAGCGCGGTTTCTGTTGTCCCAAGCCTCACGTTCTGTAAGCGCTCCCTCATTCCGTTCGTTCTTTCACCTCGTCATCGTTGGCCAGCGGTTTGGCAGCCTTCGTCGCCTCTCCGTGCAAAGCAGATTTTCCAAGCCATCTTCCGGTCAGCAAATAGATCTCGTAGAATACCAGCCACTCGGCGGTCCAAGGCACGATCGTGTCTGCCAGGTGCCACTTCGTTTCCCAAGGCTGTTCCCGCCAGTCATACAGACATAATGTGCCATTCCGATAAAAGTGAAGCCTGGTCTCCGGCTCAATCTTCGGTTCGAGAATCCTCACCGCGGGAGAATCCCAGGGCCGGTAATTCACCTCTACCCGGTACTCCGGGCTGCATTCTGTTGGCCTTATTCTGCCCCGACTGCGCAGGCTGTCTCCCGAAATCCGGCTGTGCAAAAAAGGAAAACGCTCTCGCAGGAGGGCTTCCTCCACAACCAAACGCCTATGCTTCTCCGCGCTACTTTTTGGAATGAACATCCCCATAAAAACTGTGTGGCAAATTAGTTACTGCGGCAACGGTGCCAAGTGGCACAAGCACGCCCGCTGAGTTGGTTCCGGCGACTCCAGCCCTGACCAGCGCGGCATTCGAGAACAATGCCACGGCCTGTTTTGCATTCTTGTCATAAGCCGCAAAAAATCCATCGCTCTGGAACACCCAGTCCCAGGACTCTCGCGCCTTCTCCTTGGTACAGCTCCCTGCATGTAGGACAGCGAGTTTCACCAAGGCCTCGCCTACCTTGGTCCGCAGCTCAACCATATTGCTGTCGTTCGCCGTCTTGGTCAGCTTGTCCTTGGGCGTTTTCTTCTGCGCCCGGTTTTCCACCTCCAGGCTGAACGCCAGCCGGAGCTTCAAATTTCTTAGAACGTGGTAAAAAGCCTCATCGTCGCGTTCGTATCCGCTCGGGAAGCACTCATCAACCAGCATCGTGAGCTTCAGCCCGTTCGGCATGTCCCAGTCCTCACCCCGGCTCCGCGCGAATCGCTTCATTAGCCGCACCATCACGCGAAGCTGCGACCCCGCGCCAGGCCGCGCTTTGTTCAAGTCCGCAACCCGCTCGATAAACCAGACATTGATCTCGGTCGGGTCCGACGCCGTGAAACCGTTTGCCCCTGCCAACTCCTGCCGTTCCCTGGCGGTACCCTCATCGGATTTCCGATACACCGGAATATCCACGTGGTGCCCCTCTGCGTAGAACACCCGGACGCAATTTTGATGAATCTCAGGTTGTTTATTAAACTTAGGATCCTTCAGCGCGTCACGCACCATCTCTTGGGCCTCCTTTGAGGTCATTGCAGAGCCATCCGGTTTCTTGAGGTCGTCCGCGTGGAACCACACCCCGTCGTCAATGTCGTAACTAAAATCAGGCGCTTGGATCGTCGTATTGATCGCCATTGAGCCCTGTGGAATAAAATGATCGTCGCACAGCCGGATGCCTTCCGGCCGGTTCTTCTTCAGCCTATCCCGGTTGGCTTGTCGCTGGTCGCGTAATTTATCCTTCACTGCCTGCGGCAGATTTACTTCAGCTTCTTCGTACGCTTGGATTTGTTCGTTGTAGTCAAACATGCATTGCTCCTTGAGCTAGATTTTTTACCGATAAGCGATCTGCATAGGCCATCCAGTCCACTGCCGGCACGGTGGCGAGGGCCTGCAATTTCCACAGCAGTCGGAAAGCGAAATAGGCCAATGCATTGCTCGATGGCCCAAAGTTGTACGATCCGTCGGGTGCGAAGGTGTCGAAGCTCGCCCCGGTAGCGGCGAAGCCGCAGTCAATTCTGCCCTCATTCTGCAAGGCTCGATGCACCTGCTGGAAGCTGCTTCCGAAGCCGTCTCTCCAAGAGACCTCAATGGCCAGGATACCAGCCACAATCTCGAAAAGCTTTTTGGCCGGAAATACCCCGCCTGCATGGTTGATTTCAACGGATGTCCTTTTCAATCGCCTTACCGAGGCTGCCTTTTCGGCGGCATATTCCAGGTATGCCTTGTCGATCGTCGGCTTGCATTCAAAAACCCCGTACACTGCCTCTGCCGGCACGTAACGATGTTTCTCATTATCGAGCAAGGTCGGCGTGTACTGGCGATCGAACACTACGATATCAATGGAATGGCTAACGTTACCGTCGCTGTCTAAAACGATCGCCTTTTCCACCGTGTATCGGTTCGGCAGATACTTCCTCAGGAAATCAATAAAGTGCTGTTCGTTAACCTCGCCCCGGTCGCCGGCATGCACAATTCGGGCCGACGACTTCAGCTTGGAAACCAAACACTCCTGCTCCGTCGCGAATGCTTCACGCAGGAATTCCGCGCTTTTTGGCTCATTATTCTCGCAGTTCATTCTCAGGTGGTTTTAAACTCGTTGTGAGGCGTTCCCAACACCGTCGAGGTGTAGATTTCCAGCAAAGCCTGCGTAACCGGATCTTCCACCCGGACATAACGAACATTCATCCTCCGAATGCGTTCCTTGGCGCTCCGCAAAGCCTCGCAAAATTCTCCATTACTCTTGAGCCATTTCCGACCCCCCTCCGCTTTGTAGGTCGCGCGCCGACCGGTCGCCTGCCTGGCTAGCCGGTGCGCGAAGGGGGCATCATGCATGCTATCAAGGCTCTGCTGCATGATACGCTTCCGCACATTCTTTCCCCGGCCCACATACAGGACACGACCCTTTTCGGAAAAGGCGTAAACACCCGGGAATTTGTCCTCTTGGGGAAGTTCATCGCGCTCCAGCGCAGGCGCAGCCACAAGTTCGGCGTGCAGCTTCTTCACCTCGTTCATCATCTTTTCAAAGTCTCGCTTCATTCAGTTCTCAATCCACGCCGCTTACATTTTTTTAGTCGTATAATTAGGAATATGCCTTCCGATGTGCCCAACCACGATCCGCTTCCCAATCTCATCGAAGGCGAAATACACCCGCACCAATCTCGGCTCCTGGTTGCCGTGCTTCACGTGTGGCGTGATGTCGTATTCCCGGCCATCGTGTGAAATCTTCCGCAGCCGCATCAGCTTCTTGTCATCTTGCGTCTGCTTTCCCTCGCTCATGGCTAGGTCATACCCTGTCGTTTCGCGGAACGTGCGCTCCCAGTCAACTTGGCCGTCGGGCTTAAATTTCAATTCCCACATATAGGACTGAAGGTGCCGCAAAATCTCCCACGCCTCAGTCACACACCGGCACCCACCGAAGTCGCTGGCCGCCCTCAGCGCATTCTGGGTAATGATGAGGCGCGGGAACGCACGTGCTGCCAGCTTCGCCACCTCCAAAAGATTAGTCGGCAGGCTTGGCAGGAGTTCGCTCACATTCACGCCCTCGTCATCGCTCGCCGCCTCCAGCTGGGCCTGCAAAGCTCGGATTTTATGGTTCAGTTCGCCGTTCTGCTTCTCCAGATCATCCACCTGGTTGGCGTAGCTGCTCGCCTCGGCCTCAGCGCGCTTCAACTGCTCTTCCACCTCGCCCTGTATCTTGAAAAATTCCTCCAACTCCTTCTGCTGCGCCGGATTCGCTGCCTTCAGATTGAGTAGCTTCTCCCGCGCGACCAGCCGATTGACATCATCCACCGTCTGCACCGCGTGCCGCTCTTGCAGAATGTGGTTCCGTAGCAGCCCATGAACGAGGCCATCCCTCTGCATTTCATAATCCGAACTCTCAATATTGTACCAGCGGTGCCGCGCCGGTGAATTGGGACGCTGATGAAACGGAAAGAATACGCGGAAGTAACCAAAGGAAACCCAGTAATCCTCGGGAAGAAAATGCCGCAACTCGTCACCTAAATCCTGATTCGTCGCCACTACTACTACTTGACACTTTCCCGCGAGCGCCCGTGCCAGCCGCCCCGCTTCATCCATGTGCCCGGTCCCATTCCCGTTGAAGACAATCAGCGGGTAGCGCCGTTCGGGCGACGTGATGAATTCTGCAAGGACTTTCCCCATCCCGACCGTATCAAGCACTAGGGGGTCCTGCTTGAGCCGGAACTGCGGTAGGCCACAATACGCCTTGTTTTGCTCCAATAAGTATCTCACCACCTTTGGTACCGTCGGCTCCGGCTCACTGCGTTCTCCACTCAAGTCCTCCGTGTTCCGCGCATACGACGTCCGCACTGACACTACCACATCGCTCCCATCCTGTTTCAACCCGATATCCGTGTACCAGAACCGCTGTCGTCCGCATCCTTTGTCAACTTCCATGTAATGTAACGCCCACGCATCACCAGACTCCGAGAGAAGCGTGTTCGTCTCCACTATCGAGCGCGTCTGAAACATGTTTTTCCATTGGCATCGGAAAAAAAAGTCCTTCTTCCGCTCACTGACAACATTGTCCGGCTCTTTCTCCAATATCCAGCCATAGATATTCGCCTTCACCTTTGCAAAGGTGTCTGCGCCTGTACCCAACACTCTGAAGCTAGTTTGATAATGTGTGGTCGCGTTAGTCATAGAGTTCCTCTTTCATCAAACCTTCACCCTCACCTCTCCCGTCAGGAGCTTTTGCATTAAGCCCCTCTTCTGCTCTTTGAGCGTAGCAAGCTGCCTCTCCAGCAACTCGATTTCACGGTCGCAAGTGGCCAGCACATCCACGATCATTTGTTGCTCCTCAATCGTGGGTGGAATCCTTATTTTCTCCTTCGCGAAGTCATGGAAATCGAAAATCAGCTTCTCAATGTGGACGCCATTCGAAGCCAAATATGCCATGTGCCACAGTCGCCGCGTTTGCGAGAGGTAATTGAAAAATTTCATATCCAAAATCTTCGGGTCGCGGTTTACCAAAACGTCGTATTCGTCAGAAACCCCGAAGCCGCTAAATTCCCGTGTCACCATAGCCCAGGCGCCATGCACTACCTGGCGCTTAGAAATCACGAAGTCGCCCGCCTGAAGCAGCTTTAGCACTTTCGTTTTCACATCGCGTCCGTAAAAGGTGCCCCGGTCAAAAAGCCCCCCAGAACGTCGGCGAATGCTCGCAAAACGGTATTGTTCTTCGTCGCTCCAGTCCACGTAACGGGCGCGCTCCTCCAACAGGGCCCCGATGTGGACAGCCCGCCAGGCTTGACCTTGAAACTTTTTCGGCCGAGCCTTACCGCTCAGCAAGAGCCCCAACAATCCAAGACGCGCTTCCGAGTGCAGCCGGATTAACCGTTCCGTTTTATTAATGGCATCGGACCAGAGCTGCAGAATAGCAGATATTTTCAACTGCTCAGCGAGCGGCGGTAACGCAAGGGGCTGTGCTTGGACCAAACCAGCGTTGAGGTTGGGTTGAGCGCCTTGGACTAAACGCGATACATCGGCTCCAGTGCGCTGCAACAAAAACTCCAGATATTCTGGCAGCAGACACCCATCCCTCGGCACGACAGCTAAAACGGCCTGGTTAATGGCCGCACGCACCATGGACCGACCGACTACGCCGGCAGTGGCACCGTACAGCGCTATTAAGTTCGTGCCCGGTTCCACTATCCGGGCGGCGGAGTTGTTCAAGCCTTCCTTGGTCAGTGTCTCGTTGGTTACCCAAATCGCACCAGCATTCAGTTCACCGGATTTGATCCAGGGAATCCCCCCGCCGAACATGCCTGGCAACCGCCGCGAGGGCGTGCCCCCGGAGAAGGTCTCACACACCTCGCCGAGAATCGCCCTCTGCCATCCAGAAGGAACCGTTTTCATTTACTCAGATTCAGCTCCTTCAAATATTCAGTCATTCGCTCACGGACACCTGTCAGCTCCCTCTCCAGCCCGACGATTTCCTTCTCGACAGCACGGATGTCCACTTCCGCCTCCTCCTCGAATGTGTCCACGTACCGCGGGATGTTGAGGTTGAAATCGTTCTCAACAATCTCATCTACCGTTGCGCGGTAAGCGTACTTCTCAACCGCCTTGAACCCTTTGTAGGTCGCCACGACTTTTCCAATCTGTTCCCGACTCAACCTGTTCTGATTCGTGCCCTCAACAAACTCGCGGCTCGCATCAATAAACAGAACGTCTCTTGTTTTCTTGCCCTTCTTGAAAATAAGTATCACGGCGGCAATACCAGCTCCGAAGAACAGCTTCTCAGGCAATCCGATTACGATATCCAGCAAATTCTCCCCAATCAGCGCCTTCCGAATTCTCCCCTCCGCCCCACCCCTAAACAGCACCCCATGCGGCGCAATCACCCCCACCTTCCCCCCATCCTCCTTCGCGCTCTCAATCATGTGGCTGATGAACGCATAATCCCCTTTGCTCTTCGGCGGCACGCCGCGGTGGAACCGATGGAACTTATCCGCCGCCGCTCCCTCCGCCCCCCACTTGTCCAGCGAGAACGGCGGATTGGCCACCACGATATCGAACTTCATCAGCTCATAATCGCCCTCGATCAGTTTCGGGTTGCTGATGGTGTCGCCCCACTCGATCCGCGCCGCGTCCTTGTTGTGGACCAGCATGTTCATCCGCGCCAGCGCCCACGTGCTCCCGTTCATTTCCTGACCGAACAGCGAGAAATCGCTGTCCCCCACCTCATCCGCCACCTGGATCAGCAGCGACCCCGACCCGCAAGTCGGATCGCATATCCGGCTCCCCTTCTTCGGCGCCAGCAGCTTCGCCAGCAACTCGGACACCTCCGCCGGCGTGTAAAACTCGCCTCCCTTCTTCCCCGCATCACTGGCAAATCGCCCGATCAAATACTGGTAAGTGTTCCCGATGATGTCCTGCTTCCCTACGTGCGACGGCTGCAAATCCAGCTCCGGCACCGCGAAATCCTCCAGCAGATGTTTCAACCGTTTGTTGCGCTCCTTCGTCTGCCCCAGGTTCGCTTCCGAGTTGAAATCAATGTTCCGGAACACCCCCTCCAGCTTCGCCTTGTTCGCGTCCTCAAGCTGCTCCAGCGCGATATTGATCAAGTCGCCGATATCGGCGTCGCCGCGCTTCGCATAAAGGCTGTAAAAATCGCACCCCTCCGGCATCACAAAACGTTCCCGCGCCAGCCGCCGCTTCACCCGCTCAGCGTCTCCCTTGAACTCCTTCTCATATTCCTCCTTCTTGTCCTTCCACACATCCGACAGATATTTCAGGAACAGCATCACCAGGATGTAGTCCTTGTATTGCGCCGGATCTATCGTCCCCCGAAACGTGTCGCACGCCCTCCACGCCACCCCATTGATCTCATCTTGATTAATCGTCTTGCTCATATGTATCAACGGCTCTCGGTTATCAACTATTGGCTATTAGCTATTGGCTATCATCTATCTTCCAGTCCGCACACTATTTGCCATCTGCCATTTGCCATTTGCTATTAGTTCGCCTTCTCCGTTCTCTCCGTTTGCTCCTGTTCAACTCCCACCGCCTGCTTCAGGAGCGCATCCATCAGCACCCGCCGCCGCTCCCCGATCTTCCTCAACAACTCCTGCTCCCGCATATTCAATTCGTGCAGCTTGGCAACTTTCTCCTGCACCTCCGCACTCGGCACCGGCACCCTCAACCGCCTCAATGCCTCAACCGCTACAAATGGCACCGTGGATTCCGACCGCATCGCCCGAATCCTGGCCTGCGTCGCCGGCAAGTTCAAAAACCAATTCAAAAATCCGGCATGGACGCTTCCCTTCGCGCGCACCACAATCAGGTACGACGCCGCCAAAACATCCGTCCGCTCCCACGTAAACGCCGCCGCATCATTCCGCGGCCCCCGCCCCACCATCAGCACATCACCACCCCGCAACGCGTGGTCCTCCATGTTCCCCGGCCTCTCGATCCGTGCCGGCTCCCCAACCAGTCCTCCTGCCTCACTGTCAATGTTACCCGCCTGCACAAGCAAACACCCACCCTCGCGAACCCGGTCCACCCCTCCCCGAAAAGGATAACCAGTCCGGACCTCCGCCAGCTCGCAAAGCAGTTTGATTCCAGCAGTATCCATTTACAGACCGATTTTAGCACATTCACGCCGTGTTGTAAATACTTTTGATTGCATTATTTTATTCATGCACGATAGACGCATGGCTACCCGCGTTTTACTTTTAGTTTTCCGTACCTTTACTGATTGGACCGTTTTTGTCCCACCCTCCTTGCTACGCTCAAACCAAAAACTATGGAACCACGATCCTCTATCTCCCATCTTCCATCTCCCAACCCCCACCCGGAATCCAGAATCTCCAATCCTTCATCCACCAATCCATCAATCCAGGAATCCATCAATCCCGCTCCGACGCTCCCACGCTCCGACGCTCCACACGCTCAACACGGTCCTCCTCCCTCTCCCGTCGCTCTCGCTTCCCTCTCCGCCCTCATCCATCGTCTCGACCCTGGCCCACCCACGCGCCCTCCGACCCTTCTGACGGTCGTCCAACTCTATTGCTTCAAAAATCTCACGGTCCCACAGATCGCCCGCCACTGCCGTTGTTCGATCGCCACCGTTTACAACCGCCTCGCCCGCCTCCATGCCATCATTGGCCACGATCCAAAATACTTCCGTGTCAAACTTCTTCAAAAACCTCCAACTTAGAATCGGCAAACACCCCTAAGTCTTTGCCTAACAATGACTTCCTCCGGCCGATTCATCCTAATTTAGAATTTATCCCGTTTAGTAGAGAGAGGCGCGGTGTCTCCATCACGCCCCCAGAGGACAGGAGGCGCGGACGGCCTCGTCCGCGTTCAGGTAGAGGACATGCGAAACAAAAGCGGGTCCGCCCGCCAAACAGACAAAGGAGCAAAGACAACGATGCAACAAACAACCAACCCCAAATTCGCGAGCACCCGCGTCATCCGCGGTTCACTCATTAGCGTCCATTAGCGTCCATTAGCGGTTAAAAATGAAGTTCCCCCTCGCGTCTTTGCGTCTTATGGCATGCCAGGCCCGGGCCGTCTTTGCGTCAATTCCGTTCCCAAATCATAAATCATAAATCATAAATCATAAATGACTTTGCCTGCCCCTGACCTGCCCAATCCCGGCCCTGACCGGCCATCGGCGGACTTCGATACCGTTAAAATGGCCGAAAAGGCAGCTTTGTCCCACGATACCCCCACCCCCCCTGAAAAACGGCTCTTAAGGCCGGCCAGCGGCAAAGTAGCCCGACTTCCACTCGACATCCGCTCAAAACTCGCAGCGGCCCTGGTCGCTGGCCAGTCCTACTCGGACGCGGCCGCCACCGCAGGCGCAACAGGCATGAGCAGGAAGTCCATCGCCTCCTGGTGGCGAACAGCCGAGGCCAAGCGCTTTGCCGCCGCCGTAGTCGTTACCCCTGCCGAGGCTGAAGCCCTCGCCGGCTACTCCCTGGCGATTGCCCTGTCCGCACAGGCAGCCAAGGCAATCATCGACGCCTGCATCGCCGACCCAAAACCGGGTCATGCCTTCGCCCTCCAGGCTGCCCAGGCAACCATCAAAGCCGCCCACACCCATAAGAGCGAAGCCCTCGCCGCCGCTCAACAGCGCCTCCAACAGAGCCGTCCCGCTGAGCGGGATGAGGCAGCGTCCGATTAAGCCACTATTTCTTTAACTTTGTCCTTAACTTTCCCTCCTCATTGATAGGCAGTGCCAGCGAACGATGAATAAAACCGCAGCCTCACCCCCACCATCAAAAGCCGAGCAGGACTTCCGAACCGCCATCGCACTCGAATTCGCCAGCCTGCACGTCAAAGCCGCCGCAGACTCTCGCCTCAAAGCTGCACTCGAAAAGCTCAGGCAGGCCAGGGACGAAATCGCAGCGCTCAAAGCCGAAAAGCGAGCGCTCACCAAAAAGCTCGAAACCATCGAAAAAGCCGAACAGGAACGGCAAAAGTCCAGATTAACCGACGTCCAAAGAGAGCAGCGCATGAGAGAAATTTTCGGGCTTGCGCCCAAAGAAGAACTGGAAAGCCTCAAAGCTCGCCAAGAGGCCAAGCGAGAAGGCATCCAGGCTCATTGACATCCTGAGTAGGTGGCCTCCGCCACCCGCACCCGTCGCGCAAATCGGCGCCGGTGTGCCCTTAACTAGCAGCGCGTCGTTTCCGCAGGAGCGGCGGGGCTGGGTGCCTTCTACCCGCACCCGGCCCCCCGCTCTGGCGACAAGTTCGCGATGAAACCGGCCGAATGTTTCTCCCTCTCCCCTTTCGAAGGGGAGAGGGCCGGGGGGGAGGGGTTTGGCTTTGGGTTTACAGGTGAGGAGTCCCCTTAGCTTAGCGAGCGTGCCGTCAAACAGGGCCTCCTTACGTCGTCCCCTACAGCGGGGAAATATTCGGGGCTAAAGCCGTTTCGAACTGGCCGCGCCTTGCCGCGTTTCGATGAATTTGGCGACGGCTTCGGTGCGGGAGCGGACGTGGAGTTTTTCGTAGATCTGCTTGAGATGGAAGCGGACGGTGTCCAGGCTGATAGAAAGCATGTGGGCGATCTCTTTGTTGGCGTAACCCCGCGATAGAAACTCAAGGACTTCATTTTCACGACGAGTGAGTTCGGTGGCCTGGAGTTCAGCGCCGGCAGATTCTTTGAACGCCTCGACGATTTTGCGCGCTATTTCGCGCGTCATCGGGGCGCCGCCCTGCCGAACTTCTGTAATGGCTTCGAGGATTTGTTCGGGATTGGAACGCTTGAGCAGGTAGCCCGAGGCGCCGGCCCGGAGCGCCTTGAAGACAGTGTCCACGTCGGTGTACACAGTGATCATAATGATCTGCACCTCGGGCAGAAGCGATTTGAGCTGGGCGGTACATTCAATACCCGAGCGGTTGGGAAGGTGAATGTCCATGAGGACGATTTCCGGGGAATGGCGCGGGATGACCTGGAGGGCGTCTTCCGCGGTGGCACAGGCGCACACGCAACGAAATCCCGGCGAGTCGTTGAGCAGCAGCTCGAGGCTGCTCCGCACCCCTGTGTTATCCTCAACCACCGCAACGGAGATCATAAAGGTCTATCTAAAGATTTGAAATTAACCACGGATGAACGCGGCGCTGTGTATAAATTTGGGTTGTTTGGTCAAGGGTTGCCACTGCTCAAAGCGGTAGGATTGAGTAGGGGCAGGGTCATTCTCACCTGGGTGCCGTGGCCGGGCTGGCTGACGAACTGGCAGCTCCCGCCAAGTTTTTCCAGACGAGCTGACAGGTTATCGAGGCCGTCACCGGCCCCAGGATCCGGCGATCGCGCCGAAACGGAGTTCGGCGCTCCTCGTCCAGGGTTATCGGGACCGTCACCGGTCGCGGTGCGCGCGCCTCCTTCCCAGCCGCGACCGTCATCGGTGACGGTGATGACGAGGGAATCGTTTTGGAAGGTGATGCCAACGGTCACCTGGGTGGCCTGGGCGTGGCGGACGACATTGTTCAGGGCTTCCTTGAAGGCCATCAACAAATGGTTGCGTTGATCGGAGGTGAGATGATGGTCGGGCAGTTGGTCAGCGACCTGGAGGCGGCAACGAACGGTGGTCAGGCGCAAGAATTGTTGGGCGTATTCGCAGAAATACTTGCTGAGGGACGAAAGCGAATCGTGCCTGGGATTTAGAGACCACACGATTTCGTCGAGGTTGGTAACCATCTCGCGGGCCTTTTCGGTGATGCGCGCGACGTGCTGGCGGGCACGCTCAGGGGCCGTGTTGCCCCGCTGAGCCAGGCCGCCCAGCAAGCCAATTTCGGTCAGGCCCGCGCCCAAATCATCGTGCAGATCGCGGGCAACGCGGGTGCGCTCGGCTTCGAGCGCTCGCTGGCTCTCGGCGTGCTCCTGGGCGCGGATGGCGACGGCCAATTCGCGCGAGCGGTCCTCGACCTGGCGGCGGAGTTGGGTGATCCATGCCAGCGCGCCGAGGATCATGACACCCATGGCGCCGACCAGGGCCAATGTGTGCTTGAGCGTCCACCAGGATGGGCGCCGAAGCACGCGAATGTCGGATGCGGAATCCAGCAGCAGTTCGAACGAATCAATGCCGCGGCCCGAAACCAGGTCGCCTCCGTGCCCGGCATAAACGCCCGTCAATTCCAGGAGACTCCCCGGCAGGAAGTTCAGGGCGGGCTTCCGAGCGCCGTCCATTCGAGCAAGGAATCCGCGCGTGCCTGCTTGAAGTTCCAGAACGGTCCCATCCCGAGCGTAATTGATTGCGGTCAATCGAGCATCAATGAGGACACGGGTTGCATCAAATCTGCGGTCCAGCAGCAGGTCGGTGGGCACTCTTTCCGGCGCCGGCAGCGGGTCGTGGCCGGTCCGGCGCACCAGCGCCTCGTGCAGTGCGGGAGACGGGCCGCTTAGATCCGGAAACCCGACCGCTTCGACTTGATCGCCGGGCGCCAGCGCAACAGGCGCTTTGAGCTGGAGACGAAAGCCATTTGTGCTCTCCATCACGTAGTAATCCAGGCCGGTGCCGTGGGTAATCTGTCCAGCCACGCGCACTGGCTGAATCGCCCCCGCGCGTGAATCGAAGAGAAATAAATCGGGCGCCCGCTTGAGCGTGGCTGCGAACGGATCGGTTGGGGCTGGTTCGTCGAGGGTGATCGAATAGTTCAACAACTGAATACGGCCAACCTCAACTTGCTGCGTGGCATCATTGCGCTCGGGCATGAGACAGCCCCGGATGCGAATGAGCGCGTCCACGTATCGGCGCAAGCCGCCCGCCGGTAATAAGGCCAGCCTGACGCTGATCTTGCCCGTCCGGGTCAGCAAAGTGAGGATGTCCCCTTCAGCTTTAGTCACAATCCCCTGCACCTCGATGTAGCGGGTATCAAGGCTGCCATTGATTAACTGGTCCCACGTGGGCCGGTGCGGCTCCGGCAAAGTGCCGGTGCCCAGGCGAACGGCGGTCGTCGCGTCAATGTTGGGGGCAAACTCGGCATAGGTTTTTCCTTCGACCTCCCAATAATCGCCGGCATTGACTGTGGTATTGGTCGTGCCCTCCCAACTCACGAAGATTGCCGAACTGGCGTCCTGGATAAAGAATCCACCATTCAACGGCGCAGTAATGATGCCCCGGATGCGCACGGGGTAGCCTCGCTGCGCCTCCTCCCGGGTCAGGCCTTTGACTTTTTCGATAGTGCTGAGTTCTGGCAATGCATTGGTCGTGGCGCCTGAGGTGGAAGCCGCTTCCTTCGCGCCGATCCCGCTCAGCGGGACGGCGCTCCTTGGTTGAACGCCGCGGTTCAGCAATTCGACCTGTTCGAGGCTCGGCGCCAACATTGCGCCGGCGACCCGTTGCCCGTCGGGAGTATAGGTAATCTGCGGCAGACCGGTAACGCGGACGCGGCTATTCAATGGCGGAGCCTGCGAACCGGTTGTGGAATCGGGGACGAGGATGCGCATTGGACCGGTGGCGGAGCCGAGGTCCAGCTCCAGGCCTCGAGTGGTTTGGTTGGCAAAGGTGATCGTACCCTCGACCTGCGACCAGCGCCCTTCCTGATCCTCGGTCAGGAGTTGGCGCGGGGTCAGTGCGGCCGGCGGCGGGACCGCCCTGGACCCGGTTACCGCCAGCAGGGGAAGTTCCTCATCCAGAAAGAGCCGGGAGCCATCGTCGGAACGGCACCAAAACGTGTAAACACCATCTCGCGGCGCAATGAGAAAGCCGCTGAATTCCATCGCCACTTCCGTCGAGCGACCGGCAAGAGAGATGTCGAAATGGGCAGCGGTGCCCGAGTTGATTGGAACAGTCTGCCACGGGTCGGGCAACCGCGTCAAAAGGCCCTGGTAGGAGCAGAAAGTGACTCCCGGCGCCCACCGAACCTCGCCAGTGTCCGGCTCAACTTCCGCATGAACCAGCGCGCCGGAGGGAATTCGTTGGCGGGGCAGATCCGGTCCCTGATAGTCCAGGTTCAGACCGAAAGATCCTTCGTGATTGAACCAGGAAAGGTGCAAAGGATGTTTGCCAGCTCGAAGGAAGATTGATCCTGTCCTTTCTCTGATTGTATGTACGCCATCATTTTCCACCAGCGCCGACCCGCGCAGGTTCAGGCGCATTCCGTCGGCTGCGCCGAGCCCCTCGAGGACAACGGTGTCACCCGGTTTTAGGGTGGCATGTGAGTCTTCCATTTCCACCAACGCGGCGCCTGAATCATCCTGCAATACCAGCCACGACAAAGTGGAGGACGAAGCTAAAAAAGCGTTTGCCGCCAGAACCGTTCCCTCGACACGCAGCCGCGCAAGTGTCGGCTGTCCGCCCTGCCCGAGGCGGCGTAGTTCGGCCAGCCTGTTCACAGGCCGGTCCTCAGAGGCCGCCGGGTTTGTTCGCACCTCCACTTGCGCGTAACTGCCCACCAATAACTGGCTACCCTGGCCGCAGGGCGCGGACGAGGCGGTCCGCGCTTCAACGGGCGACGCACCGACGTTTGCGCTCCGAAAGACGCCTTGCGCGCGAACCCGGCTCAACAGCTCCGGGCCCTTGCCGAAGCTCTCCGCCAATTCCAAATGCATACGATTGGTTCCCATGCTCAGTTCCGCTTCCATCCCGCCTGAAGGGCACCTGCGAAGCGCGGTGATAACGCCTTCGACTTCCGCCCACTGGAACTCATCGGTCGTTTGCCCCAAAGCAAGGTGCTTTGGCTGGGGTAGTGAAGACTCGCCCGTTACACTGATATGGAGGCTGCCCAGGAATAACCGGCTGCCATCGTCTGAGCGCAACCAAAAGGTGTATTGGCCGGTTCGAGCCACTTCGAGAAAGCCGCCGAATTGAATGCCCACCCACTGGTCTTGCGTTCGCAAGCTCAGATCCAGATTGGTCGTGCTGCCGCTCTTTACTGCGCGCTCCCGGCTAAAATCGGGCAGGCACTCCCAGTTCCCTTCATAACACCTGTATTCCAAACCTCCAGCCCACTGGTTCTCCTTTTTCTCGGCGTCCCATTCCTGCCGGAACAGGGCGGTATTCGGCACGTTCCGGCGCGCGAACTCCGGGCCGCTGTAATCCAATTTTAAGTCGAATCCGGCAGGACCATTAAACCAGTCCACGACTATTGGATGGCGGCCAGCCTCGAGATAGATGCTTTGCTCCTTGTCCTCAGGTGCATGCAACCCATCGTTATTGACCAGCAGCTCGCGCAACTTGCCCTGTCCGGCCACGCCGCGTCCTTCCAACAAGACTGTCTGGCCCGCTTTTAGACCAGGCCGCCTGTGAAGATCCATCTCGACCTGGATAGAGCCGGAATCATCGCGTAAAATCAGCATATCCCCAGCCGGACCGGCCCACGACACTTGGGCCTCAAGACGGACGTCGCAGGCTCTGTCTCCGGCTTCGCCGGCCAGCCGTTTCAGAGCAGCCACGTTCGTCAGTGGCGTCGCTGGATCGGTCGCGCCTGGCGCAAGCCAGCATATTCCACACACCAGCGAAAATGCCAACAGAGCGCCGCGTGAGGGCACGCGGCCTACAACAACCAACCGTTCCTCCTGTAGGCCGGGTGCCCTCACCCGGCACCGCCGGGTATGAGATATTCGGGCGGGGGCCTCACCGCAGCACGGTACTGCGCCCCTCCGCCGGACATGATGCCACCAAAGCCTCCACGCTGCGGATTGGAAATCAGACGTCTTCAAGGGCTGGGCAGTAACCACTTTAACCAACACTTGCGCTGGAATCAACCTCTTCAAAACAAAGAAGCAAAGACGAAAAAGGCTTCCTTGAATTAGAATCACGAATCGGGTAACCTATCTGGCGACATGCCAACGCTTGATCAGGTCGAAAAACAGGTAGAACAACTGACGCCAGCAGATAAAAAGGAATTGCTTCGCTGGCTGGAAGACCTGCTTGAGGATGATTTGGAGTTCACCGATGAGTTTAAAACAAAAATTGAGCGTGCAGAGCGTGACATTTCACAAGGCCGCGGTCGAATTGTTAAGCCGTGACTCCCTGGATCGGCAAAGGCGCTGCCACCAGGATCTACTCTCCTGATTTCGATGCGGATTTCTTCGGCTTTCCTGAGAAGATACAACACCAAATCGAGGGCTAAAATTGGGTTTTAGGTCGCGAAACCCAGGGCGTTGCCCTGGGCTGGTATGAGAGACGCCTTTGGCGTCCAGAAGCGGCTGCAACGGGCGTTCAACCGGTAGTGCGTTTCAGAATTCTCCTCACTTCTTTCTGGGAGGCGCGCCTGCCGACTGGAAATCGGCGATACGGCAGGCTGGAAGCCTGCCCTACACCCTGGTGCAAGCGCTACCTTTTCCCCCATTTAACCTATTTAACCCATTTAACTCATTTAACCCTTCCTCGAGTCACGTTTCACGTTTCACGTTTCACGCTTGGGTCCTTCGCCCTGCTGTTCTTGCGGTTTTTACCTACTAACTTCCGAGGGAAGCCGCCTGTACTGTTTTGCGGATTAGGCTAGACACTCAGTATCCGACCTCCTGACGACTTGATCGAATCACCGATGAATGACGAATTCAACCCCCAGGACGGCCCATTGCGAAAGCGTGATGAAGATCCAATTATGGGCCATCCGCCAGATGAGCCATACTTACGCCCGGCCAATGGGCACCATCATCACCGGACAAACGGCCATGCGCCAAAGAGCCGGGTGGATATCTGGGCAGTCATTGACTTACTGTTGAGGCGATGGCACTTGCTGGCGCTGTGCACCATTGTTGGGGCGGGGGGATTCTTCACGCTCGGAGCGCGCTACGTGGCTGCCAAGTTCACGGCTACAGCCAAGCTGATTCGCTACGAGACACCGGGCACGGCGCTTCTCAAAACCGAGACACCGATTGCGCCCGATACATTCGCCGCGATGCTGCGCGCGCCGGACTTACTGCGGCGTGTGGGCGAAAAACTCAACCCACCTGTGGGAGAGGACCGGCTCGGCAAGGCCATCAAAATCGAGCCGGAGCCGGACTCGGACATACTTAATGTGACATTAGTCGGGCGTACTGCGGAGGAGGCAGTGGGTGTGCTGGATCTCTACTCGCGGGAAGCGGTCCAATACATGAGCGAATGGCAGGCTGCGCAAGCCGGCAAGATGGCCAATGATTATCTGAAAGCGCAGGTCGAGCAGATGGATGCCGATCTCACGGTGCTCGAACGGCAGTTCCGCGGCCTGCCGCCCGCAGAGCGCAAGAGCATGACCAATTCAATCAACGCGGTGAGCACAAACCTCAACGCGTTGAACTCCCATTTGGCGGCTTCTTCGGGACCCAACCTCATGCAGGCCAAACTTGAGGAAAATCTCATGACTGCCATTACGCGGCTCAATGAACTGAGCGCGAAATGGACGACCAACCATCCTGAAGTCAAAAACGCGCAGGCGGACGTTGACAATTTACAAGCGCAGATCGCAGCGGCGGCGACCAACCGCCAACCGTTCCTGGCGCTGGGCAAGATCGCACCCATGAGTGCGGCAAACGTATTCAATCCGGACCGTGAAATCGTTCAAATAAAACTACGGTCACTCGAGGATGGCCGTCTGCAACTTGCGGGCCGGCAACGTGAGGCCGAGCAGTTCGCCAAGGACCCGCCGGGCGTCGTCCGGGTCCTCGCGCCGCCGAGTCTGAAAGCTGTGAAACAGAATTACCGCGATCTGAAAATCGGTTTTCTTTCGGCCTTCGGCGGATTGCTTGGGTTGGGCGGGAGTATTCTGCTTGTGTTACTGGTGGAGTTCACTGACAGCCGGCTAAAAACGACCGATGACATCACACGCGTAACAAAACTGCCGGTCCTGGCGACATTGGGCGATTTACAACGGATGACCCCTGCCGCCCGGGCGCAATGGGCTTTCCGCGCCTGGACAATGCTGCAAGGCCGGCTCAGTCCAACCGCCAACCATGGTCTGATCTGCGGCATTACTTCGGCCAATCCGGGCGAAGGCCGCTCGACGTGGGTCAGTCTTTTGGCCCAGGCCGCCAGCCTAACTGGCTTTCGCGTGTTAACGATCGCCACGCAGCCGTCCCCCACGCATCTTGAAGGCGAGCTTGAGGACGCGCCGGATGGGCCGCCGCCCGATGATCCTGAGCAATTGTTCGGCGGCGACGGCTCACTGGCGCTTGCTACAAATGTGCTCTCTTCGCCCGCGCAAATCACGGATCGCCTGATGAGCCCGGATGCTCAACCGGTGGTGCATATTCCGTTGCCGGGTTGGGTGTGGAACCTGGAGCGGCGCAAGCAGTGGCGCGACGCCCTGAGTCACTGGCGCAAGGTGGATAATCTCGTGATTTTAGTGGAGCTACCGCCTGCCGGCGTCACCGAAGCCGTCCTGCTCGGGTGCAATCTTCCCAATATGGTCTGGCTGACAGACAGTTGTAGTTCGCGCGCATCCGACACGCGAGCGCGATTGGAGACCCTGCGCGATGCGCGCTGTAATCTCGTGGGGGCGGTTTTGAATCACGAGACGGCGCCGACTGTCAGGAGACGATTGTCACGGTGGATTGAGTGCGTGGCTTTTCTGGCGTGCCTGGGGTTGTCGTCGGCCATTGCCGCGCAACAGAATACCAATGCGGCTGGATTTGCCGAGTTGCCGCCGGGTTTTCTTTATCCTTCTCCGCCGATTAATCCTCCTGCCAAAATTAAACCGGTCGTGTCGTCCTCGTCCTCGTCCTCGTCCTCGTCCTCAAAATCTGTAGCCTCATCGGCCCAAATATCGCCGGGACAAGCGCAAGAACAGCAGCCCCTTGCGCCAACTGGCGCTGCCGACAGTTCCCGCCCGCCGAGTGACTCGGCGGCTAGTGCGGACGAGGCCGTCCGCACTCCTGATCGCGCGGACGAGGCCGTCCGCACTCCGGGGCGGAGGTATTTCTCGGTGGTGGATCCGGCGCAACGGGCGGAATGGCAGAAACATCTTACGCTCGGTCCGGGCGATGTGCTCACCATCGGACTATTTGGCGAGGTGGATTCGCTTCGCGCGGACATGGCGATAGCTCCCGATGGGCGGATCAATTACCTGGAAGCCACAAATATCGTGGCTACGGGCCTAAGTATTGACGAACTGCGCACCGAACTCGATAAAGCTTTGAGCAACTGGCGCCGGAATCCCCGCACGATGATTACTCCGGTGGCGTTTCACAGCAAACGCTATTACATGCTCGGGGCGGTCATGGCCAAAGGCGTGTACACTTTGGACCGGCCGCTGACGGTGCTCGAAGCCGTTGCCCGCGCCAAAGGGATGGAAAACGGCCTGATTGACCGCAACGTAGTGGACCTGGCCGATTATTCTCATAGCTTTCTGGCGCGTGGCGGCAAGCGGTACTCGCTCAACTTCGACAAACTCTTTGGCCAGGGCGATCTCGCTCAAAATCTGCCGATCGAGCCCGGAGATTACATCTACTTTGCGACGGGCAACGTGCAGGAGGTGTATGTGGTTGGCGAGGTCCGCCTGCCTGGCTCGGTGCCTTTCGTCCCGAACATGACAATTATCCAGGCGATTACCGCGCGCGGCGGG